>JBBREH010000027.1:0-17712 GCA_038203095.1 Candidatus Doudnaibacteriota bacterium
ACATTTTTGTTTTTGCATATATTCAATTGTATTTTTGTTTTTAAAGCGACCTTTTATGCTTATGCTATTATTATCTCATAAAATCCATCATTTAAAAAACTAACTGTTTTTGGCTATTTTAGGCCAAAGGCGTAAGTCCTATATTTATTAATTTACGATTCTCAAAAAATATTGAGCCTGGTTAAATTTGTTTGCGGACTCTTGCCTACCCTGTTTATCTGGCTAATACTTCGTAATACGGCCTTGCAAAACCCCAGCCCGGCGACTATTTCTGATTTGTTAGTTTCCCTATGGCACAACCTTCCGGGCGCCTTGCAACTTTTTGGCAAAACCCTACTGCCATTTAATCTGTCAGTTTTGCCAATTATCCAAGACACCTCGCTTGTTTGGGGAATTTTAGCGATGATTTTACTCATTACAGCTTTAATTTGGCAACTAAAAAAACTTTCAGTTAATACTTTCCTGATTCCTCTTGGTCTGCTGTGGTTTTTGATATTTTTAATCCCGTCGCTTATTAACCCCAATCCCCAGGAAGTCACCAACCTTTTTGAACATCGACTCTACCTCCCGATAATTGGTTTGCTAATTGTTTTTGCTGAGATGTTCTTAGCGGATAAAACTGATCAATCAGCAACTAAGCCAACAAATCAACAACAGGAAGTACTCCCCATTTTGACATACGCAAGCATTCCCGAGCAGAAAAAATCTATTATTAACAGACCCTTCGAACGCACTCGGAGTGGAGACAACAACGAACGAATAGCTCTAACGACTGGATTCCTTATCATCCCTTTATTTTTTATTTTAACCTTCATCCACCAAAACCAATTTGCCGACAGGATGGTATTTTGGCAAGCCGCGGCAGCCTCCTCTCCCCATGCCCCGCTTGCTCAAAAAAATCTGGGCGCTATGTATTTTTTAGACGGCGATTATTCATCAGCCAAAATATATTTTACAAAAGCCCTAGTGCTTAACCCATACGAGGCAATGACACATTATAATTTAGGACTGATCGATGTTAAGCAAGGCTTAATTGCCGAGGCAGAAAGACAATATTTGATTGAACTAAGTTTTAACCCCGCCTACGATGAGGCTCATTATTCTTTGGGTTTGATATATGTAAATACCAATCGGCTTCCAGAGGCCAAAATAGAAATGCAAAAAACTCTTTCCATAAACCCCGACCACCAAGGGGCAATGCAGGCGCTGGAAATAATAAATAAGACGCTAAAATAAAACCAACTATATCAAATGCGCGCCTTGCCAAGCCAATTCAAATATTGCCTTTTGAGTAGCGGCAATATCTTGGCTTTCGATAATTACTCCGACTTGTTCTCGAAAAGAATATATAGCAACTTTGTTATTATAAATATTGATTTCGTTGGTAAAAGGGAAACGATCTTGCGGCACTAAACATAATTCTCGCATTTCAGCTTTATTAAGCTTAATGTATTCTCTTGATTGCAAAGTTACCGGCACCAAACCTCGAATATGAATTTTTCTTTTTACTCTCTCTTTTACATAATCGGCAACAAAATTTTTAGACAAAGTCCACATATCGTCGATTGAGCCGTAAACCCGAATGGTTTCTTTACTTTCTAACGCTTCCCAATACATACTTTTTAAACCCTCAATACCATTATAAAATTTTACTTTTGGTCGCTTATTTCCTTTATTATGCAAAAGTTGTAAATCCGGAAGCAAACGTGAAAAAGCATCTTGCCTAATTTTATATAAACCAAAAATTGCCTCTGGGTTTTCGGCTTCATAATAATACTTTTTTCCCTTTGCCACTTTAGCAAACAATCCCTTGCTTTCTAAATCTTCAACTACCCGATAAGCGGTAGGTCTTTTAATATTGGCCTCTTTTGCCAATTCCTGAATAGAGCACTCCCCCAATTCCAAACCCGCTGCGTACAAAGCCGCCTCTTTTTCACTAAGGCCAATATCTTTTAATTTATATAATAATTTAATGTCTAGCATATTTGTTCACCAATTGGACAACTTTTATATTCAGATTATAGCTTATTTAAAGCTAATTGTCAATATTATTACAAAAATGTTATATAGATATGGACGTTTTTGTATATTTTCTGCTAGGATTGTGGGTTCCTAAAAGGAGGAATATTATGAAGTTTGCTGAGTTTATTAAACAAAAACGGAACAAGGGAGGCAAAACTCAAAAAGATCTGGCAAAAGCTCTTGGCGTCTCTTCTTCGACAGTCTATTGCTGGGAAAATGGTATAACTTTTCCCGCAGGAAAACTGCATTTGAAGATCGCACAATTCTACAGGATGACTCAAGAGGAAGTTACTGCCTACCTCAATCCGTCGATCATCATCGGCGCAAACGAGCTTGACGAGCAAGTACTCGCCCGTAAGGAGCGCATGGTAAAAATTGTAATTGCTGGCAACAACTATAAAGAGCCGTACGACGATATCTGTTATGCCGTACAAAATATGATAACCAAAATGTCTAGCGTCGGCTGGACGATTGTCTCTGCCCAAACGGCCCTTGCTATGTATCCAAACGAACCAGGATTCTTTGTCCGAACCGTGGAGTGGTGTACGACTCTCGTTTTTGAGCGCTAAACAAAAGGCGGTCACCGATGTACGGTGACCGCCCTAATTTTTTATTTGCTGATTTTAAGAGCTGAAAAATCAGCTACACTTTTTCCAACTGGCTTACGTCTATAGGCACGCCGGTCTTGTCAGCAACAAGTTTAAGCCATTTAGCTAAAAGCGCGTCGCGCTGTTTTAATTCGGAATAGCGCTTTTCAGACAATTCAAGGTAATTGTTAACGTTGCTGTTTAGAGCTTCCATATTATGGGCTAAACCATCCATTCTACTATCCAGTTTGTCTATTCTACTATCCAGTTTGTCTATCCTGCCATCCAGTTTGTCAATTCTTTCTGTAAGATTATTAAAACCACCAGCCACCATAACGGCCAAATCGTCCATAGTCACGGATTTTTTATTATCTAATTGTCCCATAATTATATGTTATGCTTGTTGCACTGGAATGTCAATTTTTAACGCCCGAGTTTATCCTCAACCGCCTTAATCTTTATACTCGCCTTAAGCACAGTATCCGGATTCAAAGAAATAGAGTCAATGCCCAGGTCGACTAAGAATTCGCCGAAGTCGGGGAAGTCGGAAGGACCTTGGCCGCAAATGCCGACTTTCAGACCTTTGGCGTGAGCCGCGGGAATAAGCATGCTAATTAATTTTTGCACCGATTTGTTTCGCTCGTTGCCAATATGTGCGATTAGTTTAGAATCGCGATCGAGCCCGAGTGTCAGCTGGGTAAGGTCGTTTGAACCAATTGAGAACCCGTCAAAAATTTCCGCAAACTCGTCAACTTGAAGGATATTGGAAGGAATTTCCGCCATTACCCAAATTTCCATGGCTTCCACTAAGTCGCCGTTCTTTTTTACTTTTCTCGCCTCAGGAGTAATTCGGCTGGTCAAGCCGTTTTTTACTATTTCTTCCACAACTTTTTTGCCTTCCTCGGGCGTTCGGCAGAACGGAATCATCACACTCAGGTTCCACAAACCCATTTCCTCGCGCACTTTTTTAACCGCTTTGCATTCCAAAGCAAACGCCGCTTGAAAATTAGGGTCATAGTAACGGCTGGCACCACGCCAGCCCATCATGGGGTTCTCTTCTTCCGGCTCATACAATTTACCACCAATCAGGTTGGCATACTCGTTGCTCTTAAAATCACTAAACCTTAAAAGCACATCGTAAGGATAAAACGCGGCCGCCAGCTGAGCCACGCCATAGGAAAATTTATCTAAGTAATACTGGACTTTATCGGCGTAGCCGGAAGTCAGTTCATCAATCTGCTCTTTAACTTTATTGTCCGTCAATTTTTCGTAATCTATTAACGCTTTAGGGTGAATTTTTATAAAGTTTGAAATTATAAACTCAACTCGCGCCAAACCTACGCCTTTGTTTGGCGTAAAGCAGTGGCTAAAAGCCAGTTCAGGGTCGGCCGCTATCATTTTAATGTCCGTCTTAGGGGCTTTAAAATCGGTTAAATCGGTTTTGTTCACCTTAAACTTAAGCAGGCCTTCATAAACTTTGCCAATCTCTCCTTCGGCGCAGGAAACGGTAATGTCCAAACCACTTTTTAAAACTTCCACCGCATTACCTGTGCCTACAATGGCAGGAATGCCCAGTTCGCGGCTAACAATTGCGGCATGGGAAGTACGTCCGCCGGCATTGGTCACAATCGCGCTGGCAATTTTCATTATCGGTTCCCAGTCGGGATCGGTAATTTCCGTTACCAGGACTTCACCTTTTTTAAAATCGGAAAGCTGGGTGGCATCTTTAATGTAGTGGGCTTTGCCGGCTCCGATTTTAGCACCCACGGCAGCGCCTTGCACCAACACTTTGCCTTTTTCTTCCATGACAAACTCTTCTAAAACATTATTATCCTTACGAGCTTGCACGGTTTCCGGCCTGGCTTGGACTATAAACAACTCTTTCATATCACCATCATAAGCCCACTCAATATCCATTGGTCTTTGGTAGTGCTCTTCTATAATAACCGCCCACTTGGCAAGTTTTAAAATTTGTTCGTCGTTTAAAGTAAAACTGTGACGGTCTTCGTTACTCACCACCACTTCTTTGGTTGGCTCAGTGCCTTCACTGGCGTAAATCAACTTTTTTTCCTTATTGCCCATGCGCTTGCTAATTATGGACTTAAAGCCTTTTTTCAGCGTGGGTTTAAAAACTTTAAATTCATCGGGAGTAACAATCCCTTTAACCACAAATTCACCCAAACCCCATGAAGCGTTAATCAATACCATGTCTTTAAAACCGCTTTCGGTGTCGATGGTAAAAATCACGCCGCTACTGCCTCTGTCACTGCGCGCCATTTTTTGAACGGCAACAGATAGCGCGACTTGGAAATGGTCAAACTTTTGATCTTGGCGATAGGATATAGCGCGGTTGGTAAACAAAGAGGCAAAAGCTTTTTTAATGCTTTCCATTAATTCATGTTCGCCGCGTACGTTTAAGTAGGATTCTTGTTGCCCGGCAAAAGATGCATCCGGCAAGTCCTCGGCGGTGGCACTAGACCTTACCGCTACATCCAAATCGGCCGGGGACAAGTTTAATTTTTTACCCAATTCTTCAAAAGCAATTTTAATTTGTTTTTCCAACTCGACAGGAAACGAAGCTTCTAAAATCATCTGACGGACTTTTTGCCCGCACTGCTCAAGCTGTTTAATATTGTGTGTGTCTAAACCATTTAGCGCGTCCTTAATTTTTTGATCTAGTTTATTCTCGGTAATAAAATGCCGGTAGCACTCTGCGGTTACGGCAAAACCATAGGGTACAGAAATTTTCTCGTCTTTGAACAAAGGGCTCACGGCCTCGGTTAAGTTTTGGTACATTTCCCCCAAATTGGCGTTTTTTCCACCCACCAAATGGACGTCGTCTTTGCCAATCTCATTAAACCACAAAATAAACTTACCTTCTCTATGATCTTGAGCCATAAATAAGCCTTTTATTTAAGTATTAATTTCTTAAAATAAATTATCATACTTTATATGATAACCTCTAAATCCATTATAGCCTATAAATAAAAATCTTCAAAATATAATTTTATATCGTAAAATAAGAAAAAGATCACTCTAAATATTCCTATTTCGACCGAGCGCACCCGAAGGAGAAATCTATTATTAACAGGCCTCTCGGCAGCACTCGGGGTGGAAACCGTGAGCCAAGCCCATACACCAATTTTGGCGTATGGGAAGCTGCTACATCTGCTCCCGATCTGCCACCTACCTGCCGACAAGGCAGACCTACTATCTAAATAGTTTTTACTTCCACCAAATTCAAATTCTCGCTCTTGCCCACCGGCTCGCCCGTGACTACTATCACGCGGTCGCCTTTTTTGGCCAGGTGTTTGGCTTTGACAATTTTGACCATACCCGCAGTTAAGGCTTCAAAATTTTTGGCCATAGGAATAATAAAACTCTCTACGCCCCAAATTAAATTAATCTGCCTTAAAACTTTGGGCTTGGGCGTGAGCATAACTAAGTGCACGTTGCGCGGGCGTTCGTGGGCAATGACGCGCGCGGTAAAACCGCTTTCAGTTGCGCCCACAATTACTTTGGCTTTAGTGTTCAAAACCAAATGATAGACCGACTCCGCTACCGCTTCGGCCTTACCTGATTTTTGCTGGTTTAAATGCTGATGCGGTGGCAAAAAAATACTCTTCTCTGTGGTCTCAATAATTTTAGCCATTTCACTTACGGCCTTTACCGGAAACTTGCCAAACGCGCTTTCGCCGGAAAGCATGACGCAGTCAGCCTGATCAATAACTGCATTCGCCACATCGCTAACTTCGGCGCGGGTTGGGCGAGGATTTCTTATCATGCTGTCTAACATTTGTGTGGCCACAATCACAGGCTTGGCGGCTTTTAAACATTTTTGAATAATAGTTTTTTGAATTATTGGCACCTGATTCTCGGGCATTTCCACGCCCAAATCCCCCCGAGCCACCATAATCGCGTCGGCCACCCTTAAAATTGAATCAAAATGTTTTACCGCCTCCGGCTTTTCAATTTTAGCCACAATTTTTGGCAGCTCAAAATTTTTGGGATTATATTTTAAAATCAGCTTGCGTAAACTTACAACTTCGCCGGCGGTCCGAACAAAAGACAGCGCCACGTAATCTACATCCTGAGCGAGTCCAAACTTTAAATCTTCCACGTCTTTAGGAGTTAAAATCGGAATTTTTAATTTAGTGCGGGGCAAATTCACCCCTTTGTGGGACTGGATTTTCCCCGGAGATAAAGCGATGCAATAAACCTTGCCTTTAGTAATGCGTTGGGCTTCCAGCTCAATCAAGCCATCCTCAATTAAAATTCTTTGCTTAGGACGAATAGATTTCATTACATCCAAATCCAACTTAAAATGTTGGCCAATAATCACCTCCTGCCCAACTTTAACATCCAGAGACTGCTTCATTTCCAAAACCCGGATTTTTGGCCCATGTAAATCCTGCATTATGGTAATTGTGGTATTTAATTTTTTGGCCACCGAGCGAATATTTTTAATTAAAAGAGCATGGTTCTGGTGGTCACCGTGAGAAAAATTAAGCCTTGCCACATTCATCCCGGCCTTAACCATTTCGGTTAAAGTTTTAATAGATTGCGATGCCGGCCCAAGCGTACAAACAATTTTAGTTTTTTTCATCTGAAGTTCCAATGTGTAGCGTGCCCATTTATGGGCGGTCGATTATTAGCCAATAGACACAAAGCCGATGAATCGGCACGCTACACTTTAAATAATTTCTACCTTATTTACACCAACTGCCTCTTTAACAAAAAAATCTACGCCGTCGGACTCTAAAACAAAATAACCGGTATTATCTATGGCTCTGTGAGGGATGCTTTCGTAAGTACCAAAGCCCAAATGCATAAGCACAGACCTCATCATACTGCCATGGCTCACCACCAGCACGGTTTTACCGATATAGGTCACAGCAATTTCCCGCAAAAAAGTTATGAATCTTGAAGCAATTTCCTCATTGCTTTCATAGTCGGCATCAAATTTAAACTCCTGCTTTTCCGATTCCGACAGCATTTTAATTTTTTCTAGCAGATGCGCGTTGTCGTTAAAAAAATTCTCTTCGGGCTTGCCTTCCCATTGGCCAAAATGTCTTTCTCGTAAAATTTTGCGTGTGCTTACCGCGAGCTGTTTTTCCAACGTAATAATTTGAGCGGTTCTATGAGCGCGAACTAAATCGGAAGAAAAAGCCGCGTCAAATTTTATATTGGCAAATTCTAAAGCCCTAAGTTTGGCCTGACTCTCGCCTTCTTTGGTTAGCGGAGTGTCGGTAGTCCCCGCGACAATTTTATCAATGTTTGCCTGCGCCTGTCCATGTCTGACTATGTAAATAGTGCAATATTTTTGATTATTTTCCATCCCGTTAGAAATTTAAATAATTATTTACGTAAATAGATTGATTAACCCGATATTTAATAACCTGAAGAGATTAACTTTCAACTTCTAACAGGATACATAAATTCAGTATAGCAAATTCGGGGTTTAAAATAAACTATTTTGTTTGGATTTTTTTAAATAATTTTCTCTTTCCGAGTCGGAAAAAATTTTTATCTTACCAAACACGCCGTCATACCCCCCGGCAATGTCCACCTTGCCCTCTCTTACGCGAATGACGGCTTGGGCAATTTCGGGCGTAGAAATTTTTTCAATTTGATCTTGGTCAAGATCTAACAAAATGGAAAATTCACCGTATCCATAATCTCCCCCTGCCCCTCCTTTGAGAGGAGGGGGGTCCGCGGTTATCCCTCCCCTTTCAAAGGGGAGACTAGGTGGGGTTACTGCGATAATCATCTTCTCATACATCGCCAAAACTTTTTTACTCTGGACTCCAACAGAAAAAGTTTCGGCAATAATTTCTTCCAAAGGAATTACGCTTTTAAACGGCACCACGCGTGGTGGCACAAAACCAAACTCGCGATCGGCTAATTCATCCACGCGACTTAAAACCCCAACCAAAAGCTTCTTGCCGCAAACCGGACAAAGGCCACCTAATTTTTTTGTTTGCTTCGGCTCACAGGAAAATTTGCAGTCCCGATGCCCGTCTAAATGGTACTTGCCCTCTTGTGGAAAAAATTCAATTGTGTACAAAAATCTGGCCGGGTCTTTACTATAAAGAGCGTTAATAATTTCAGCGTACGATAATTGCTTTTCATCAATCTCAAAAACATTTGCCTCACGTCCCAATTTTCTTAAACTATGCGCGTCTGAATTGGACGTCAAAGAATATTTGTCCAATCCGGATATTTGCCAATTCATTTCAGGGTCGCTTGATAAACCGGTTTCAATACACTTTATGTATTTAGCCTGGTCGCCAAAAGCTTCCTCAATAGTATTAAAGCCTGACAAACTACCAAACACGCCAAAATGCGGCGTCCAGGCGTGGGCCGGAATAACTTCGGCGTCCAATGAAGCCTCTTTTACAATTTTAACCAAATCGTCGCAATGCACACCCATAATTGGCCGGCCGTCAGCTTTCAAATTGGCGCCCACTTTTTTCAATCCAAAAATAATTTTATCCACCGCTTCAAAATTCGGCGCAAAAATTAAATTATGCACTCGCCTAACTTTGTCGCCTTGTTTGTAGATTGACGACACTTCGGCTGTGAGCATAAAATACGTTTTTGCCCTTGATGGCAGCCTTCCAGGGGCTGCTCCTTGAAGGCTGCCATCAAGGGGATTTCCACTAAACTGATACAATCCGGGTTTAGCTTCTTCCAAATTCTCCTTTAATTCTAAAAGCCATTTAGGATGAGTAAAATCCCCGGTTCCAATTACCCCAATGCCTTTTTTCTCCGCCCACAAGGCAATATTTTTTGGATTAAGCTCCTGGCTGCAGGCGCGGCTATATTTTGAATGAATTTGTAAGTCGGCAATTATACGCATATTGGCATTATACCAGTTTTTTCTATATAATGATCGATATGACTATTGAACAACAGTATTTATTTTTAGCAGTCACGGTCGCCAAAGCTAATGGCGGAGTGTTTAAAAAATACTTTGGCCATGTCGGGCAGGTAATGATAAAAAACAATGACCCGAGAAACTTAGTAACCAAAGTTGATAGGCAAATAGAAACAAACATCCGCGCAGAAATTTTAAAAAAATTTCCTGATGCAAAAATAATCGGCGAAGAATTTGGCGGCTGCACTTTGGCTAAAAATGATATTGTTTGGATAATTGACCCCATAGACGGTACTACCAACTACATTCGCGGCATCCCCTTGTGCTGTATTTCCATTGGCG
The DNA here is from genome assembly GCA_038203095.1 of Candidatus Doudnaibacteriota bacterium. Classification (GTDB taxonomy): domain Bacteria; phylum Patescibacteriota; class Doudnabacteria; order UBA920; family UBA920; genus PALSA-1336. The sequence goes on from JBBREH010000027.1 coordinate 9,832, forward strand.
TTTGGGACAGCAAAGGCCCATTGCTTGGGGTAGTTTATAACCCTGTCACCGAGCAAATATATACAGCCTTAAGGGGCAAAAGTGCTTTTCTAAACGGCAAACGAATTAAAGTTTCAAATATTTCCAAACTAAGCGAAGCATCCGGCGGAATTGGCTGGCTAAACCCTACAGATGGTAAAAAAATGTTTAATAGTATTATTGATGACGCCCGAAAAGTTAGGGTCCTGGCCACTTCTTCCTGGCAAACTTGCCTGGTGGCCTCAGGACAATTTGATTACTACACTACCAAGTACGTAAATATTTGGGATGTCGCCGGACCTTTGGCAATTTTAAAAGAAGCCGGCGGAAAATTTACGGACTTTAAAGGAAATATTTTAAAAATCAACCTAAAAGAAATTATTGCCAGCAACGGAAAAATCCAATCGGAACTTGTAAAAAAACTCGCCAACTAATCGACGAGTTTTTTGTTCTAATGGTATTTATCTAGATTACTTAATTCAATGCGTCAAATAATAGTGTTCGTCCGCCTTAGGCGGAGGAGAACCTATTATTTAAAAAAAATATCTTCTCCATGAAGTCGAAGAATATTTTTTTCTCCACGGCTATGGTTAATTTTTGTCTAAACAATTTTCTATGATTTCTATTCCCTACTAGCCACTTTCTTACAAATATACTCCAACAAATTCATCATTTGGGTCACATAGCCCCATTCGTTATCGTACCAAGCCAAGACATTAACCAGCTTGCCGTCAACCACTTCGTTGGCCAATAAATCAATAACTGCGCCGTTGGGATTGCCGCGAAAATCCGTGGATACCAGAGGCAAATTACTTACACCTAAATGGTTTTTTAAACTGCCGGCCGCGGCTTCACTAAAGGCCTGGTTCAGTGTAACTAAATCTGTTGCTTTGTTTAATTCCGCGGTTAAAACCACAATTGAAGGGTTCTGCACGGGCACGCGCAGAGAAAGCGCGGAAATTTTTCCTTTCAAATGAGGATAAAGTTTAACAATAGTTTTACTTACACCTGTGGTGGTAGGAATAATAGATTCCATAGCCGCTCGCGCGCGCCTTAAGTCCTTGTGCGAGCCGTCCAGCAGACTTTGGTCCGATGTTACGGCATGGATGGTGTTAATAAAACCCGTACGCACGCCAAATTTTTCTTCCAAAACTTTTAAGGTCAAAGTACTGCAAACCGTAGTGCAGGAAGCCGCGGAAATAATTTTGTGAATTTTTGGATCAAAAATTTGATGATTTGCCGCGTAAACAAAAGTTTCATCCGCGTCATCCATTGGAGCGGTGACCAACACAAATTTCGCCCCATCGTCCAAATGTTTTTTCGCTTTTTCACGCTTGGCGGCATTGCCGGTGGCATCCAAAACTACATCCACTCCTAAATCTCCCCACGGCAACTTGCCACCTTGATCGGTAATATACGGGATCTTTACCCCATCAATCACTAAAGTATTGCCTTCGGCCTTAACCTCTTTGTCCCAAATGCCGTAAGTTGTATCGTACTTTAATAGATGCGCATACATCTCCAAAGGACTCCGGCTATGGGCAGCCACAATTTCAAAATTGGGGTTGTTGTACGCAATTCTTAAAAATACCCGGCCAATTCTGCCGAGCCCGTTGAGAACGATTTTAGTTTTTTGTGATGATGATGGTTTCATGGTTAATCGTAAATTGTTAATAGTTAATTGTTTTCCTGAATTTCCTTTACCGCTTGCTTATAGGCCGCGCTATTACTAATGTCCAGCCACAAACCTTCGTATGGATAGCCAAACAGCTTGCCTTCCTCGGCTAGGCGGGGAAAAACATCACTCTCCAATTTGTCCGCCTTGTTGCCGATTGTGTTAAAAATTTCCGGCTCTACCATATAAATGCCGGCGTTAATGAGTTTGGAAAAAGTTTTGGGACTTTGAGGTTTCTCTTCAAAGCTAATTATTCTATTGCCCTGGAGCTTGGCTACGCCCCACATACTCACCGCTTCCACACTACTAAGCGCCATGGTACAAATTGAGGTTTTTTGCGCGCGATGAAATTCCACAAAGTCGCTATAGTCAATATCCGAAAGCACATCACCGTAAAGCAATAAAAATGTGTCGCGAAAATATTGTTTAGCGGCAAGTAGCGGCTGGGCATTGCCCTTGGTGCCTTTGGGTTGATGGATATATTTAATGTGTAAGCCCATTTTACTGCCGTCGCCAAAATACTCTTCTATAATCCCCCCGCCCTCGCCAATAGAAATGTAAATATCAGTAAGTTTGGCGGTTTTCAGGCGCTGAAGTATTTGCTCCAATAAAGGCTTACCCGCAATTTTTACCATGGCTTTGGGCAATGATTTATTTTCTGACTCAAAAAATACAGGCTTTCCACCGGCTAAAATTAAAACTTTTACGGCTTTAAGGCCGAGTGAGCGCGACAAAAAATATTCTATAGCATGGCTACGGTTACGCAAACGCTCCCCGTCTATTTCTGCGTCCAAATTCTTAAGCAGGTCGTTGCGTAATGTAATTGTTAAACGTTCACGATTCATCCCGTTGGAAAATTAATAATCTTGCTTCTTAACAAAAAAACTTGAAAATAAATAAAACTTCCTTTTTAAATAATCCGTGGCTTTTCCAACGGGATTCATAAGTGTTCCATTCTCCCCTCCTCAGGGGAGATGTCGTATCCAAGATATAAATTAGGCAACAGTCCCATAGTATGATAATATCATACATTTTAATTTTTTTCAAAATTGACAATAAAATAGGCTAAAGTTATACTAAATTTACCAAAGTCGGGATTCCCGACTTTAGGAAAATCATTAAAATATTACTGTATGACTTTGATAAAAATCCAAAAAAAGGGCCAAATTACTTTGCCGACCGAAGTTCGTGAAAAAATGGCTATTTACGCCGGCGATATGGTCAATGTGCAGGTAAAAGCTTCTCAAATAATCATCACCCCCCAAACGGTTGTTGACCGCTCCGGTTTTCCCAATGCTAACGATGAATACACGCCGGAGCAAAGAAAAAAAATTACAGCGGAACTTTTGGAAGCTATGAAAGAGCCATCCATCGGTCCTTTTGATACAGCCGAAGAAATGATAGCGGATATGAAAAAAAAGTTAAAGAAGATCCATACAGCAAAAAAACTGAAATAGCAAATCAAAATGAAGATTGAATACCTGCCAAATACCTTAAAAGCGTTGGAGCAGACTCCGAACGTGATACGCCAAGCTTTTTTTAAGCAAGCAAAGTTACTGGAGCAAAACTTGAGACACCCTTCTCTGCGCGCAAAAAAATTCGACGAAACTTACGGCATATGGCAAGCCCGAGTCACCAGGGGCTGGAGATTTTACTTTACCATTGAAGGCGATACCAATAAAATATCCAAACTCATCTCCCACCCTAAATAATTCACCCGCCAACTGTGGCGGGCTTTTTTTAATAATTTTTATTGCAATTTTCGTTCACGAATATTCATGAAGCAAAAATCGTGATAAAAATAAAATGTCAAAAATTCGGAATTAACCCCGTGTTTTTTTCTACTTTCTACTTTCTGTGTTCAATTTTTGTAGTTTTCTGTAGCGCTCCCAGTAGCCTTTTGTAGTCATTTTAGTGTTTAAATTGTTCCCTTTTGTAGAATACAAAACGGGCGGAGAGACAGAATATAGTATGGGCTTACAATCCCATCTAATCCCGCTCCGCGCCCGTTGTTGCTTGTAAGGAGAAACACTTCTTGCGCCCCGCGTCGATGCGGGGAATTGTTGTGGGCGTTAACTTCAGCCCTTTTCGAGCAGGTCCGCCACCTGCTCAACCACATAGCGGGTGTCCTCGTCGGGGACACGGAGGCACCAGCGGATGTGGGTACCCTGACCGCCATAAAGGCGGTCGTCCCGAACAATAACCCCCCGCTTGGAGAGTTCGTCGGCAAGGCGTACAGATCCGCCCTGATATTCGGCCGGCACAGGGTACCAGCCAAACATGCCACCATCGGGCATCGTCGCCCCACTCATCCCCGCCTGCTGAAGCAGTGAGGTGGTGAGCTCGGCGCGATGCCGATATAGGTCTCGCGTGCGGGCAACATCGTCGCCACACTCTCTGAGGCCAGTGGCCGTAGCCAACTGACCAGGGCGGGATCCACCCTCGGAATAGATGGATTTTGCCTGCGTTAGCAAGGCAATGCGGTCTTGCCGTCCGACCGCAAACCCAACCTTCCAAGAGGCAGCTGAGAACATTTTAGAAGCCGTGCCAAACCACAGCACGACATCCAAAGCTCCCGGAACTGACAGGGAACAAGGCACGTAGCCCTGTGCGTAATCGAGCGCCCCGTAGGCGTAGTCGTCGAGGACTACAAAGCCGAATTCATGGGCCAGGCCCACCAGCTTCTCGTACTCGCTCACTCTACAAGTAATCCCCGAAGGATTACTCACGAAGCAAGTTACAACTGCCTTGGGGCGCCAACCGCCCTTCAAACAATCTTCGATGCCGGCCACGTACTTCGCCGCCGTAGTAGACGGAACAAGCACAGGGCACAGTCCAAACTTTCGGACCGCATCCCAATGCCCATTATAGTAGCGGGCCGGCATACCAATTTGGTCGCCGGGCTGAAATAATGCCTCGCAGGCACTAACCAGCAGGAGCCGAGAACCCTCGGCGAAGGTCACGTTGCCAACCGTTTCCGGTCGACCATCGTAATCCACGCCGGGGTCGAGACCCATAACGCCGAACTGGTGATCAAGCCACCAAGCAACGGTCTCACGTGCCTCTTGGACGCCGTTGCCTGGGGCATATCCCAATCCTCCCGGGTTTCTCATTACCTTTTCAAATCGAATTAGGGCCTTTTCCGGGGCCGGATCCGCGGGCGACCCTAATCCGAGATTTATTATTTTAATTTTATTTCTCCCCTATCTGTATCATTCCTCCCCTCTAAATTTGAGAGGAACGACCTGCTCTTGTGACTTTTAGAATCAAAGCCAACAAGACAACAGCAGGCAATAAATTTTATAAGCAACAAATAATAGTGTTCGACTTTATGGAGAACCTATTATTTGCGATAAAAATATCTTCTCCACAAGGTCGAAAGATATTTTTTTTGAATAAAACCTATTGCCTGCTGTCAAAAGCAAACCGTTCCCAATGTACAATTTGGACCATTTTTAGTGGCACAGGTGGAAGCGAAAAAATTAATTTCCGCTCCCGCCTTTGCAAATAATAGCTTCTGCGTCTTATCCGCGTAACAGATCCGCGTGTAGATCAGCGATATCTATATTATATGATATTATCATACATCATCATACAATTCTCTGTCAAAAAAATATCCCCGCTTACTTATGGGGATAAATGGTATGATATCCACTGCTTCGCAGTAAAAGCACTTTTAAAGTTATACGGGCAAAGGAATTCCTGTTTGTTTTGCCACCTTTTGAGCCCAAGTTTCCAAAACTTCCATCCGGCGGTGCAAAACAATGTGCTCATCACGAAAATCCTTGACCATTTTGGTTAAACTATCCACAGAAGTTTGCAATTTATCTACCCTGTTTTCTAAACTATCAAAACGCTCAGTAACTTCTGAATGTTTTGCATCAATATAATCAAAAATAGGTTGAAAATTTATTGGTTGATCCATATGTTTTTATTTTACTCCTGCTGTTTACGGCAGTCAATACTTACGATAAAATTCGTTCTGCTAACGCCAAATCTTCCCTGCTGTTGACTCCCAGGACTTCTTTGGGGTCAATTAAAATACTCTTTACCGCCTCGCCCTGACTTATACCCAGGCTAATTATGTCGGTTAAATAATACTCCTTTTGGCTATTTTTGTTTTGAATTTTTTCCAAATTTTTCCACAGCCATTTGCTGTTAAATATATATATTCCGGGGTTAATTTCTTTAATTTTTTTTTGGTGTGTGCTGGCGTCTTTAAATTCCACTATGCTAATAATACCATGCTTCGTGTCACGGATAATTCTGCCGGCATGCTCAAGGGATTTGTAAACTCCGGCAAAGTTGGGCACTCGCGCAGTAAGCATGGAAATTTTACTGCCACTTTTAAAATGCAGAGAAATTAAGGCTTTAAGGCTAGATGCCTTTATAAAAGGCGCGTCGCCATACAGCGCCAAAATATTTTCACCCACCGCCTTATGCTTGGCGGCCAACAGGGCGTGCGCCGTACCTAACTGCTTGTCCTGGATGGCATAAGTGTAGCCGTCGCCTAAAACCTGCCGAACCTGGTTATACATATAGCCCACCACAATAATCGGCTTGGCCAGCTGGTGAACTTTTTCCACCTCATCCAGCAAATGTAAAATCAACGGCTTATTTTTAAGCATTACTAAAACCTTGGGCACATCCCCGCCCATTCTAGTACCCTTGCCCGCAGCTAAAATTACAATTTGATTACGCATTTATAAATCTTTTCTATATTCTACTCCCCATACATTCAAACCAAACTTTTCGTAAAATTTTTGAAGTTCAGGCTTGGTACTTCTGCTGGTTGCAATCAGCTTGTAACAACCCTGGGCTTTGGCTTCATCAATGACTTTTTGAACTAACTGTGAACCCAAGCCTTGCTTACGAAATACCTCTTTTACAAAAACGTCTTCCAAAAACCCAAAAGGTTCTTTATGAAGATCGTTATAAAGCAAATATAAATAAGCGCGTCCGACTTCTTGATCACCTTCCATTGCCACAATTTTTATGGCGCCGGCGTTATTTTTTTGTAATTTTTTAAATTCCATATATTTATTAAGACTGCTTTCGGTTAAATTGTGCTCCAAATAATTTTTGCTAACTTTTCCGGATCGTGCCTAAGCAGGCTTCTGTTTAATTTATCTCCTAAAATTTTACTAACAATTTTATTAGAAATCAAATTTGCGGTAATTACCTTTATACTTTTTTCGTTAGGCAGTAAATCAGCTTTTACCATCTCGGCTTTTTCTTTAGCATATCTCTTTAAAACTTCCGAATTTGGCTTCTTATTATTCACTAAAACAATGTCTACTTTACCGCCTAAATACCTTTCCAAAATCTTTAGGAAATCTGAAACTTTATAACCATCTGTTTGCCCCAACTTAGTCATTATATTAGTAATAAGAATTTTCTTGGCGGATGATTTATTTAAGCATTCTTTCATGCCTTTTACAAGTAAATTTGGAATAGTGCTGGTGTATAAATCCCCTGGGCCGAAAATTATAACATTAGCCGATTTTATTGCCGCAATTGCCTTTGGATTAGCCGATGCATTTGGCTTTAAAACTAAATTCTTAATTCTGGATTCTAGATTCTTTTTTGGCTCATCTATATTATGCTCCCCGTTAATAACTTTCCCATTCTCTAAAATCGCGGACAATGTAGTTGGAACCAAAGTTACCGGCAAAACCCTGCCTTTAACATTTAAAGCTTTAGATAAAATTGTCACCGATTTATTTATACCGTAGCATTTCTCCAAATTCGCTAAGATTAAATTTCCCAAAGCGTGTCCTTTAAACGGACCCTTCACAAAACGAAAATTTAGATTTTCAGCAGCCTTAGGATTTTGGCTTAAAGCCACTATACACTGCCGAATATCGCCAGGGGGTAAAACTCCAAATTTCTCACGTAGCTTGCCTGTGCTTCCGCCGTCATCAGACGTTGAAACTATGACCGAAAGACCCGCGTCGTATTTCTTTAAACCTTTCAGCAAAGTAGAAGTGCCAGTGCCGCCGCCAATTACAACAATATTTTTCATTGTGAGTAAAGATTAATATAACTAGGACTTACGCCTTTCATCTAAATATTTAAAATATTGATGAAACCCACAAGGGGTTTGGCCGATTACTTCGTTATTTTGCTGCGGTTTTTGTCGCCGTAGGTGAACTACGTCTCCAAAAATCCTCACAAAATGCCTCGTA
>JBBREH010000028.1:0-17114 GCA_038203095.1 Candidatus Doudnaibacteriota bacterium
TTTAGTATCATCAAGTAAGTGTGGCAGGCAGAGATTCTTTGTACAGCTTAAAAACTAATCATCCGACTGTCATCGTTTGGGGTACCACTCCCCGTTAGAAGCCTTCCAAAGATAGGGGCCATGTTCCATTGTACAAGACTCGATTTTGGCGACCAGTTAAAGTGTGCTATAATTTATTTATACGAAAAATGTCATAAATACCGAAATAAAATAAAATTAAAAATGTTATATTGGCTATGGACTAGCTTTGGGTTTTCTGCTAATATATTAAGTCCATCAGTAAGAATTTTCCGCCAAAGGCGGATCCGCCACTGGCGGAAAATATATGACAAAAGTCCTTAAAGTTATAGCGGATTATATTGCAAAAGTTGCCTGGGATACTGACGATATGCGCCCCAAGGGACTTTTTGAGCTGAGTGAATATATGCGACATAATAGTGGTATTAATTTTGAATTTCATAAAAACGAAGACGGAAGCCTTACTGCGGTTTCTACTAATTTTCGTTATGGTTCAATTATCACCCAAGCTAAAGACTTGCAAGAATTAGATAAAAATATTAAAGATGCAATTTTAACTTCCTTCGAAATTCCTTCATCCTACGCCAAGGAAGCCAAAATAGTTAAAGTTGGCGTAGAACAGAAGGAGTATGCCCTCGCTTAGCCAACTACCGGGAGAAATTAAACGCAAAAAATTAACCAAGGCTTTAGTGCGCCTTGGTTTTATGATTGACGAAAAAGGTGGTGATGGTAGTCATTATAAAGCACTCTGGCCGTCGACACAGAAATCAATCACCGTTCCGCAGGACATCAGTAAATACACCTTGTATTACTTGCTGAAAGAAATTGAGATCGCGAGTGGGATCACATGGGAAGATATTAAGAAAGAATTATAAATCGCCTCGTTAAGAGGTGATTTTATGCAGTAGTTTTGGTACGGGGTTTTGGCTCGGGGTACAAGTCTGAATTTTTGACAAAATGACGAAATAGTTTTTTTATAAATTTTTATTTTTTAATTCACAGATTATGCCAGGGATAGGAAAAGGTGTCAGGTACTATTTTAAATATTCTCTTAACATTTGTTTTAGGGTGACTTTGTCTTTGGCTGTTTTAAAATAACTTTCTCTTCTTAAAGCATCGGCTTTGTTTGGGTAAGCTTCGTAAAAAATAAGCTCCAGTAGTCTACGGTTTTTGGTGGAAACATTTTTTCCTGAATTATGGTCTTTGACCCTTGTCTTTAAGTCCTCTGAATACCCACAATAAAACAGCCCGTCTTTTAGGCTGCGTAATACATAAACCTAGTGGAATTTTATGGGCATTTGATTTGTAGCTAATTAAGCTTTAGTTACATTATATCAAATTTGCGCCATCCCTGTACCACTCGCTACGACATAAATATCGGTTCGGGTGCAGGGCATGTACCATTGGTCTATGTGGTGGCGTGCCATGAACCTAAGCGAACCCCATTAAGCCGTAAACCATTCGCCACTATCGTGGCTCAGGTATACGGCACTCACCGTTCTCTCACCCTGCGGGTTCGCGAATGGTTCGTGGTGGAGATGACAGGTAAAATATCGAACAAGCTTTTTGATTACCTTTCCCGATACTGGCGGTTTTTACAGTCCAGCCCAACATTACAAAATTTGCTTAAAAACACGGAGCCGGTGGCGGTCTAAGGGGGCACAATGGGAGTGTTAAACCATTAATATTAGCGACTATGATAAAAACTAAAAGTCAGATAAAAAGGGCGTGGCGGTGGTGGGAAAAAGAGGACGGAACCGCGTCAGACAAACTTGTAAAGTTAGAAGTGGCATTTGCTGAGGGAAACAATGACGATATGGCTTGTACTTTTGCGGAAATTACCCTTGACCAGTTGTATTACTACACACGCCGAATTAACCCAGCTTTCCAAGTTAGAAAGGAACAGTTAAAGGTCACGCCGGTACTAGCCGCTAATGCAGTAATAGTTAAAGCTGTAAGTGATTACACAGATGAGCAAGGAAATTTTCATCCGGCAGATATAGAAACGGCAAAATGGTATTTAGAGCGTAAACGCAAAAAAGAATTTTCTTTGCGCTCTGAATTTGTCAGACAGGATAAAAACGATTTTAATATGGAGGATAAAGATAAAATAAAGCTCGAGGCTTTTCTAAATGGAGAATCAATTAATCCTAAATTATTTGTGCAAAAACCTTAATTAATCAGAGTAGATTGCCGCTTACAGAAAGCAAAAATTAGAGTATAATTTTAGTATATTAAGTGTAAATAACTCTTATGGACAGCGAGCATGAAGCTTCGATAGAACAGGAAGTTAGGCAGTTTCGAATGCACAGGCCACACGTGGTCATATTAGGTGCGGGCGCAAGTAGGGCTGCCTTTTTAGACGGCGACAAAAATGGAAACAGTCTTCCTCTAATGAAGGATTTTGCCGCTACTTTGGGCATTACAGAATTGTTGAAAGGTTGGGGAATTGACCCAACAGCCAACTTTGAAGAAATATTTAGTAATTTATCTGAAAAGGGAGAAGCTTCTAAAATTAAAGAAGTCAAAAGTATAGTAAAAAATTATTTTAACAAGCTTGAGATACCAGAACGTCCAACAATTTATGACTATCTATTACTCTCATTAAGAGACACGGACGTCGTCGCTACTTTTAATTGGGACCCACTTTTACTACAGGCATATGGCAGAAGTAAAAAAGCAGGTTTAAGTTTACCAAAGTTAGCGTTCCTGCATGGAAACGTTTTAGTAGCATATTGTGAGAAAGACAAGCTTTCAAATTTAGCTGGGACAAGTTGCAGAAAGTGCGGAAAGCTTATGGAAAATTCGCCTTTACTTTACCCAATAAAAAATAAAAATTATTCTGCGAATTTATTTATAAAAAACGAATGGCAGTTATTAAAAAGTGGTCTAAAAAATGCTTTCATGGTAACTATATTCGGTTATAGCGCCCCACAAACAGACCAAGAGGCCAGAAAAGCCATGCAAGATGCTTGGGGAGACAAAAACCAAAGAGCTATGGAACAGACGGCATTTATCACCACGCAGAGCGAAGAAAAAATTCAAGAAAGTTGGGAGCCGTTTATTCACACTCATCACTACGAATCCTACCCTAACTTTTATGATTCTTGGATTGCTAATCATCCCAGAAGAACCGGCGAAGCTTATATAAACCAATTCATAGACGCAAAATTTATTGAGAACAACCCTATCCCTAAAGATTTAGAGCTGATTGCTCTATGGGATTGGTTTAACCAATTTAAAGAGGCCGAAACAACTAAACTATGAGTAGCTGGTTTCACACAGTAAAAGGACAATACCATATAACAGATAAATTTATTGGCTTAGATTTTGCTAGGCTGTTTTTGCATCCGGAAGAGGCACAGGGAACTTTTATTCATGAAATTACTCATGGCATAATCGCTGAATTTGATTTTGGGCAAGCGACTCAGAATTTTCTTTGGTTACAAAATTCATTTGCGCACTTATCTGAATCCGAACAAGCAGAAATGGCAGAAATGTTAGTAATGGCACAAAATTTTGTGCAGGAAGGTTTTGCGACTTTAATGCAAGTTCAGCGTCTAGGAAGCTTAATGGGCAAAAAAGCCGCCAGAGAATGGGCAGAAAAAAATTTACCGCCGGATTATTTATCAAGGTTGCACGAATTTGATTTTTTATTAGGTGTTTCGCAAAAGCAAAAAGATTTTTTTACATCAAAAGCCAGTGAAATAGCCATGCAAACTGGAATAAGAAAAAATGCCCCGACCCAAGGCGTTTTCCGTAATCCCGCTGCCCTAAAAGATTATCTTAAAGGGGATAATAACCCAGACTTTAGACTTAGAAAGATGATAGAAATCTTAAAATATAAACCTTACCTTGTAACGAGACCACAGCAGGAAATAGCCGAAGCTTGTGGTATCACCTTTTATCCTTATGCCACAAAACAAGAATGTGCCGACTTTTTAAATTACGTGCTGGACTTGTCAGGTAAGCCCGAACGCGCCACGGCGGCTATGGTTGGAGATACTCCCTTAGGTGTAGACTTGGTATTAAAAGTGGCCGATAAAACAGTTGTATCAAATATAAATCTTAATCTTGCTGAAACAGCGGAGTTAATTCTTAATACTGCTGATTTGTTGCATTATGCTGATGTTCTTGAGGCCATAATTTTAATTGATAATAATGCCTCAGAAGAAAATAAAGATTTTTTTAGAAGGATTATTAAGGACGAACCAGAAATAAATGTAATTGGATTTAGACAAACAGGAGAAAAGTATACTTCTATGCTTTCCAAAGCAAAAGCTGTTGAGATTTTTAACAACCACATAAGCAAGCCGACACTTTTAGTAAAAGAAGGGTACTATAATCCCTCAACTAAAAATATGGATTTAGCTTCTGGCCTCAGAACCGCAGATGTAGTCATCTTTAACAATGCGGATAATTTGCGATACTCAATAGCAGCCTTAGTTAAACAAAACAAAGACTTAAAGCTTAAATATCTACACGCTGGCACAACCGAAAATCATCCATTCCAAATGTTAATTGTTAAAGTTGACGGGCAAAGTCCTATATTCGTAGCCAGTGCTTTTGGCAATAAAAAGATTAGTGATTTTATTCAGGAACTGAAAGATAATTTAACAATAATGAGTGCTGAAGAAATACGCGAAAATAAAAGACATCTTAATAACTTTATGTCTACATGGCTTGGAGTGCCATGGCAAGCGGATTGGATAGAGACTATGTTGGATGGCCAGCAATTCCATTTTAGGTAATAAATTTTCTAAAATATTATAAAATGCTATAATTAAAGCAACAATTTAATGCCTAACCCCATGCTAAATGCATGGATATGGCGCAAAAACCTTGTAGATACTGAACCCCGCGTTCAGCGACTCTACAAGGTCATATCCCGAAAGGGGTATGTGGGCGCAAGCCCTACGCTGACACGGGGCTTTGTGTTTCCAGTCAGCAGAAAGGTTAATTTATGAACTGGATTAAAAAAGCTGGTATAGTGGGCGTGGTATTTTTATTATCCGTCGGTTGTAATAAAATTACTGTTAAGGATAACCAAACACCGCAACCACAAAAGCAAGAAGCAATACAAAATCAAACAGTGGCTTTTACAACAGCCACCTCAACGGCGGCCTTGCCTACTCAACAGACAACCCCGACAGCAACGACTTCCGCATATACTAAAAGCAAACTTACATCCGAACAAGTGGCACAGCTAAGAAAGCAATACGGCTTAGACGGAAATTCACAATCTGCTACAACAACGCCAGAAAATTTTTATGGCCAGCTTGCGGCTCTTTACGATGAAAAAATACAATTTTTAGACGACAGGATAAAATGGTGGAAGCTTGATAAAATGGCTGTCGATATGAGCGCGGAGCAGGATAAACAAGGCTTATCGGTTTTTCAAGCAGGTCAGGCTAATGGCGGTTATTATGACCCCTACGCCGTCCAAACGTATCAGCTGGAGCTGGATGAGGATAGCAAGATTTCAGCGATTTGGCAGACCCGTGTTAGTCAGGGAAACCAAATAGAAAAAAAATTGAACGATGATTTGTTTGCAAGCCCAAACAATATAACACAGGCAGAATTTATTTCGGTGCAAGGTAGCTTAAACAAACTTGTGGACGAAACCCAAATACAAAAAGACGATAGCACCATAGGTCAATATGGCTACTTTACGGTCGATAAGCGTAAAGAAATTGATAACATTATTGCCTCACGGGCGCAAAACGCAATTACTCAAGCAGACCAAAACCTCGCTAATTTTCAAGCGCAACAAAAAGCTCTGCCGCCTATTCCGGCGACTGTTCCCATTGCTACGGGCTTAGTTTGCAATGCTTCGGCCAATACCTACGGCGGGACAACTATGGATTGTTATTTTACGCATTAACTTATATTTTATGAACTGGATTTTAGAAAATTGGCAACAGGTATTATTTATTATTTTTAGTATTTTAGTACTCGGCTCTTTAGCCGGTATAAATTCAGGGATTCGCGAATTAAATGTTTGGCTACAAGATATAGCCGCGACATTGGACAGAATTGAGGAACAAGACCCAAACCATCCAAAATACGGGAAAAGATATTCGGGAAAAAATAGTTATTAGCCGAATGGCCAGTTTATAATATTTTCAAAAGTTAAAAAGATAGCCTATTTTAAGGCTATTCTTTATATTTGACAGAATTATACCAATTGGTATAATTTGATTATGGACTTAACAAAACCAAACGAATTACCAAAATTCTTAATCCTAAGGGGGGCAGATTTTGGCGTAAATTTTTACGAATACCAAACAAGCGATGACGGTAAACAAGTTTCAAAATTTTTGCATGAACCAAACATTACAGTTAAAAATACCAGCTTAACATACAGGACGGTTAATCATTGGGATAGCTTAGGCCTGTTGCTTGATGAACGTAAGGATAGCGCGGGGTGGAGAAAGTTTGGCCTCTTGGATTTATACTGGTTAAGTGTTATCAATACCCTAAGGGATTATGGTTTTCCTACGGAAAAAATAAAAAAGGTTAAAAAGTATTTATTTGAACAGCGGCCAAATAACAACGCATACCCGATATTTGAATACTACCTAGCCTTGACCCTCACTCATCATAAGGAATGTTATGTAATTATACTACCGGACGGCCAAGCAGATATTGCTATGCAACACGAAATTGAGGAAACAAAAATTCTTTTTGGGATATCAAGCTACATCAGCATTAGTTTAGACACCCTAACACAAAAAATTTTTAGGTTAAAGGAAGTAAAAAATTATTACGAATTTCCCATATACCTTAGCGCAAAGGAAATTTTGTTATTGCTGGATATAAGGGAAGGTAAATATGAAAGCATCACAATTCATTTTAAGAATGGACAAATTGAAAGATTGGATAAAACTGAAAATTTGGGGGCAATTGACCAATCTTACGAAAAGTTACGCGAAATTCTTAAAGAGGAAAAATTTCAAAATATTATGGTGAAAACGGAAATGGGTAAAACTGTAAGTATTAAACGAACCATAAAAGTTAAATAATTACGGAACGTCAAAGCTATCGGACAAACTGGAGCTTTTACAAAAATAAATTTGGTTATCAGAAAAACTGGAGCCGGATTGCAACCATATAAATTTTATGGTTTCAATTCAGGAGTATCGCCAAATGCTCAACGACTATACAAGCACGGATGAACAAATCCAAAAACGGCTACAATTTTTAGAAGCCTTTTGCCGAAATATCGCGCATTTGGAATTACAAAGTGCCAAAAATAAAGTTACAAAAACTAAAATAGTATGCAATTAAGTTTAACAATATGGGTAAAGCAAAAAAATTAAAGACCCTGTTAGGCACAGACCAAAGCAAAGCAACCTCGCTTGAGGGCTATTTTGGCGTTGTATACGCCCGTGTATCAACAAAGCGTCAAGAAACCGAAGGGACAGGGTTATCAAGCCAAGAGGGACGCTGTAAAAAGGAATTAGGCACAATGGGGGTCGTTTATAAGAAGTCTTTTCTTGATAGTTATACCGGCGGCGGTGATTTTATGAAGCGTCCGGCAATGCGCGAGTTGCTGGTCTATATTGATGAGAGCCCGCACAAAAAATTTGTGGTTATATTTGACGACTTAAAACGGCTTGCCAGAGATACTGAATTTCATATAAAGTTGAGGACTGCATTTGCCAGCCGTGGCGTTATGTTGAAGTGTTTAAATTACAATTTTGATGATAGCCCTGAAGGGCGTTTTGCCGAAACTGTAATGGCCGGACAAGCGGAATTAGAAAGACATCAAAATCGCCGTCAGGTTGTCCAAAAACAATTGGCGCGTTTAGAAAAAGGCTATTGGGCTTTTGGTAGAAAGCGCGGATATACAAATATCACAAAGCACCCCGAACACGGAACGTTAGCCATTCCTAATCAGGAGGGTTTGGAAATTCTTAAACCAGCATTAGAAGACTTCGCCAGCGGTATTTTATATCGTAAAATGGACGTTTGCCGCCGTCTGGTGGAAAAAGGTTTTTGGACAAAACAAGCTCCCGAAAAGTATATTGATAAAGTAACAGCTGTTTTGAAAGACCCATTTTATGCGGGCTACTTAGAATATCTCGCTTGGGACGTTAGCCGGAGAGCTGGCAAACATCAAGGGCTAATTTCTCTGGACACTTTCCAAATCATCCAAAAGAGGTTAAGCAAGATTGATTACAACAAACGGGTAAGAATGGACACCTCACCGGATTTTCCATTGCGTGGCTTAATTATTTGCGATGACTGCAAGGGACACTTAACGGCGGCTTGGACTATTGGCCGGAACAAAAAGCACCCTTATTATTTGTGCCACACTTTAGGCTGTAAGAGTTACGGAAAGGCTATCCCAAGAAAGTTAGTTGAAGACGGTTTTGACAAGCTATTAAAAAACACACTCTAAAAAGAAATGTGGATGTGGTGGTAAAAAAAGTTTTTGAACACGCGTGGAATGATGAGGTAAAAAATTTCCAAGAGCAGGAAGCACTTTTATATAAACAAAAAAATGACCTTGAGCAAAGAGTTTCCGATTTAACCGACTTGGTGGTTAATGCAAAGTCCGAAACGCTTAGAAGGGCTTATGAAAAGCAATTAGAGGCTAAGGCGAACGAACTGGAAAACATACAAGGAAAACCTTTAAACGAAATTGACTTAACAGTTCCTTATCGAACCGCCTTAGGTAAAGCCACGGGATTGCTTAAAAACCCTTATTTCATTTGGCATAAGTTGCCAGTCCAAGAACAGCACGGACTTTATTATTTCATTTTTGAAGAGAAGTTGCCTTTCTCTAAAAGCGAGGGTTATCGAACCGCACAAATCCCTTATGCCATAAGCCTTTTTGAGCAATTTGCGGGTCAAAATACCCTTATGGTGCCCTTACATAACGGAGCTAAAACCTACTTCCTCAAAAATCCGTAAGCTTGACCATTTCGCCATTCGACTTGCCAAGCTCGGATTTTTCGTTTAAGCTGTGGCTAAGTCAGCCGGATATTGGGTAGTAGAACAGCTGGTTGAATCGGGTTCTACCAGTAAAACTCCTAAACTACCTAATTCTATTACTCTTTATTTACCTAACTCTTTGTTACTACTATCCCACCAGGGAATCAACTGAACGACTAATACTATATATACTAACAATACTAATACTTATTAAAATACTAACTAATAACTTAAACTAATTAACTAAATAATACTTAACTATATCTATCTAACTAAAATGAAACCATAAAACAAAACCCAAAAGACAACAACCAAAAACAACTGCAAAAAACAAAAGAGTGGGGGAGGGGACTGGAGGTGGCAATCAGAAGGAGGAAAAAGAAAAAACTCATGCAAAGACACAAAAAACTAAAGAATATCGAACCAAAAGAGCATGCAAAGTTTTAAATTTTAAAGAAGATAATGCGCTTGCCCCACCCTAACCCATTGCGCACACATTTTAAAGCTATATGCTCCCCGGTCAAAATTGTTTAAGAGACGCTTTTTGTTATCATTGAAGTACAAGTTTTACTTAATTAAATACCGAATAACGAAGTATTTAGAGTATTATTGAAACAAAAGTATGCCTACTAAAAATGCAGTAACGCCCCCCCCCCGAATTTACACCTGCTATCCTCAAGTGCCTTCTTTATAAAGAAAAGCTAAATCAACTCATAAAATCTATTGCAGAAAATTTTCCGTAACTATTTATTTTTTTGGACTAATTTTTTTTGGGTGAAGTAGTTTCGCTTGAGTCAGTACTTCGTTTGCTGCCCAATCAGGGGCATTCCCAAAACTCTCCAAATTTGTGCCGTCCGGCGCATATGTTGTAACCACCTGTTTGGCTCCTGCGCCAATGCCTGCAGCTTTAACTACGGCACCTGTTGATTTTAAAGATTCTTTAGCCGCAATAGTTTTGGAAGGATCATCGCTGCCGCCATCTGCTGAAACTAGTACTAAACGCAGTCGCTGCTTTATTTGAGGGCTGTTGAAATTGTCCTGTTCAATCATTTTTTGGACAGCGTGTAGTCCCAAATGATCCGGCGTGCCGCCTCCAACGTTTTCCTGAAGTGACTTCCAGACTCGTAGTTGCTCCTTCGGGCCCCATGATGTACCAAGGGGTAATTCAATTCGTGCGTCGGCATTACTAAAACTTACCAAAGCAACTCTTAAATCCATTGGAGAGATAAGTTTGATTTTTTGCCGCTTAAACTCTTGTGCTACTGAGTACATTGAATCCATATGTAGAAATGCAAAGGTTTGTTGATCTTCCCATTTTGGCCGTGCGTTTGTTGGGTCGGTTTCATTCATTGATCCGCTCTTATCTACCACTAAGAAAGCGTCAAAACCCCCGTAGGCCTGCTCACGTTCGGTTTTATGTTCAAGCTTTGAAAAGCCAGTCGGATCCGATTCCCCGGCTTTCATCTCTAGTACTGCTTCTACAGGGTCGACCAGTTCCTGTCCTCTTGAAAGTCTAATTGGCGCAGTATAACGGGACCTGTCTACAAAATTATCCTGAATGATTTTCTGCCACTCCGAAATAAGCCGTGACCTAATATTTCTGCCCTGCTTATCGTGTTTCTCCCGTGCTTCAGTAATGCGTTTTAAAATAAGCTTTGCCTCTTCTGGGCTGCACTCAGCTTGCTCGGCAAAGCTTAACGCTGCAAGATCTTCCGGTGCTTTTTGTTTCTCTTGCAGCGCCCTTTCCGCATCTTGCAGGAGCTTCTCTAATTCTTCATCACTTAAAACTTCAGCATCCTGCTCTCCAAAGTCACCTTCCAGGCTAGCATCCGAAGTTTCTTCATCTGTTTCTTCTTCGTCCATATTTGGATCGCCCGGTGGGGTGGCGTCAAGCCGCTGCCATGATTGCCCATCCCAGATCTCTGCCCAGGCATGCCCGGTACCCGAAGAAATGATAACCGCATTCTGCTTATTTTTGGTTTTGACATAATGACCTGAAACCAACCGCGCTTTGATTCCCGCCTGCCAAAGTAAATTGACAAAATAACTGTTTGCAACGTCGCAGTCGGCCTGCTTGTATTGTTCGATCCGAGCAAAGTATTGTTCCGGAGCTCCTGCGCGGTACACAGCGTTAAAACTTGAGTCATTGGAATATTTCAAAGTTTCCCTAACATAAGTTTTTAAAAGCCGAGCTCGTTCCATAATAGAGCCATTATTTTTGGTTACCTCTCGCAGCTTTGCTTCGGTATTAGCGGAAAAATTTTGAACACTTGTACTGCTTTTTTTAGGTTCGGGTTCTTGTAACGTTTGTAAATTCTTCCCAATCTCAACAGAAAACGTGATCAAACCAGAATAAGTTTTAGCATCAAGTATAAAGCTTCCATGACCATCTGCATATACTGTCAAAGTTTTGTTTCCCTGATTCCGAAGTGTATTTGTATCAGGAGCAAAACCGTACGGCATAGGAAGTACTGTTCTTTTGCCTCCTTGAATTGTTCCAGATATGACCTTCCTGCTTTTATTCTCTAAAGCAGTAGTCTGGAAATTAGCCAATGTATCTTCGGACCTTTCCCACTTCATAACCTTACTGTTCCAACTATCAAAGTCTTGCCCACGGTAATATCCGCCGTAAAATGGAGACACCTTGAAATACGCCCCCGGTTCATTTTCCTTCGAGGGCTCCATTTCATCCATGCTTGGAGTCAAACTATTTTCCTCGGGAGGCGGTACATTCTGCTGAGGGTTTTGTTCTTTCTGCTTCATAATTTCTTCAGGAAGAGGCTCTTTCGCCTTTGCCTTCGCTTCTTCTAAATCTTGTTTTTCCAAATAATCAATAGCCGGAGCAAGTCTGGATTCAAACCAGCGATGCTTGCTTCCGAAGCTAATATTGCTGGAGGACATGAGCTGCGAGACGTCTACCTCACCTTCTGTTGATTTGCTCTTTAAAACAGTATTAAAAATGCGTGCAACTTCCGGCCGAACATTAGGAAGCGGTTGTCCCAGCTGACGTGCTTGAAAACACGAAAGCAGTTCGTTAACTCTTGTTTGTAGGGCATCTGGCTGCAGAACTGGTGCAATACCGTCTTTAAGATCTTTAGCATGTTCTGGAAAAGCCTGAACCGCGTGATCATGTGCCGAAAGGGATTCAAAAACCTGCCGGGCTTCTCTGACTCCTTTGCTGCGGTTTGAAAGAGATTTCCAAGAGCGTAGTCCTTCAATGCCTTCTTTGGATTGCAACGCCTGGCCAATCAGTTGAGTTCGTGCTTTTCGTAACGCGCCTTTGGCATCAAAGGTTTTAACTTCTTGTTGTTCGGGATTACCGCTTAATTCAGGGTTCATACGGATTGGTTATTGATACTTACACGCAAACGCTGTTTCAAAAGATAGCTTTTGGAATTTGAAAGTAAGCCAATGTACGAATTGAGTTGCTTACCTATATAGCTAGTATAGCCTGTTTTTGCTGCATTACCTGCTATTTTCAAAGCCGCTCTGCTAATTCGTCTTCGCGGCACAAGGCCGTACGGAAACGCGACCACACCAAGAATATCAACGCCTGAACTCAAGTTTTTAATAACTGCT
Organism: Candidatus Doudnaibacteriota bacterium; assembly: GCA_038203095.1. GTDB lineage: Bacteria > Patescibacteriota > Doudnabacteria > UBA920 > UBA920 > PALSA-1336. The sequence goes on from JBBREH010000028.1 coordinate 12,541, forward strand.
TTATGGTCAGGGACGGATAATCGAAGTTTGGCCATGAGGAATTCTTGAATGGTTTTGGAAGCCTTGATTAAAAAATCTTTATCTGAAGATACAATGAAAAAATCGTCATTATAGCGGGCGTAAAAGGGAATACGTAAAGTTTGTTTTACAAAATAATCAAGTTCGTGAAGGTAGATATTTGCAAATACTTGTGAGGTCAGATTGCCAAGTGGTATTCCGGTTCTGTTTCCCAAATCAAAACTGGTAATAATTGATCGGCATAACTTCATATAATCCTTGTCTTTGATTTTTCGGGTAATCAAACTTAGCAAAATATCATGATTAACACTCGCAAAAAAATTGTCAACATCCCCATGAAATATGTAAACTTCTTTATTCAAATTTTTGCTTTCCGAAACAATGTATTTCCAGATCCTGGCGATTGCCGCTTGTGTCCCTTTATTTACCCTGGATGAATATGAATCAAAATAAAATCGCTCTTCAAAAAGTCTGTATAAAACATTAAACAGCGCCTGATGTACTATGCGGTCGCGTACTGAAGCTTTGTGGATGGCACGGTATTTAGGATCACGGACAAAAAAACTGTGGTAACTGTTATGCTGGTATGTTCCGGCTAAAAGCTCCTCTGACAACTTGGTTAGTTCGGATTCCAAATGGCGTTCCAAAACAATTACATCACTACGTTCGCGCTTTCCACTCCTAAACTGCCGCCAAGCGGTATATAAATTATCAATTTGTGCAAATTCATTAAACGGTCTTATTATATATGCCACAAGAATCCTTTGATCCACCAGTGGTGGTGAAAATTTATAAAACCTATCAGATTTTAATCTCCCTTTTGGCAAATTTCCCCAAGCCTCAAAGGTATACGCTTGGGCAGTCTTTAGATGCGGCGATTCTCAGCATGCTAGAAAATATCTTTGAGGCCAACGGTATGCCGATGCCGCTTCGGGAAGCAAACCTACTCAGAGCAGAAGCAAAATGCGAACTCTCTAAATTATTGGTGCGCCTAGCGTGCGAAAGTAAAATTATTGGCAACACTCAATACTACCAGCTTATTGCCAACTTACAAGAAATAGGCAAAATGCTAAGGGGTTGGATTAAGTACATCCGCAGCCAACCCGGCAGCAAATAAAGGTTTTCACTACAACCGCGGGACGAGCGCCGAGCCTCGCATTCGAATTCCCGGCATCGTTCCAGTTCACATTGACCTGGTGATTCCCCGGATTCCAGTTGGCATTGACGACCTTCGACGACGAACCAGAAGACACGCCCCGTATTCCTTGATCCGTCTAAGCTCGCAGGATTTCCCGCAGGAAATCCTTGACCGCTGTTCTCACAAGGAACGTTGTTGTACAGACCTATTACAACCTTTTCACTCCGCAGCGTAACTATTATATAGCAGTATATGAAACTGACCTAAATAAAATTCAATGCGGTTGACAAAAGGCTAGAGAGCCGGTGAACCAATCTCCCTTTAGGAGTGGCTTCATAAACCGAAATCTCTAAAAAATTTTTCGAGCGGCCGAGAAACCTGCGGTTTCTCAGACCCTTTCCTTAAAACAAAGAAAAAGAAAAAAGCAATTATCAAGGAACAAACATCAAATCATTTCTACAACAACCGCGGGACGAGCGCCGAGCCTCGCATCCGAACGCCCGGCATCGTCCCAGTGCACACGGACCCGGTGACGCCCCGGACTCCAGCTGGCAATGACGACCCTCGACGACGAACCAGAAGACACGCGGTTATCCAAAAGCCAAGTCCACTGTGATTTGGCTGCATTATCGCTATAAGCGTCAAAATTATGATTTTGTCTTTGTTCCAGTTCTTTGCGCTGTAATAACAAATATTCAGGTAAAGTCAACCCATTCCATTTTTTTTGTTTAAATAGTGTTTCTAGATAATTTGGGGTTTTGACTTTTGTCTCTTGAGGCACTTCACTAGACTGGTAGAGCAGTAAGTAACCTTTAGCTGGGCGATTACGAATTTGAGAATTTTTTGCAGAAGAATCCATATAAGCTTTCGTATATTGGTCTTCGGGCCTCACCCCTCCGCCTGAATATTCTGCATTAGCTAAATTATCTATCAATAGGTCTAAATTCTTACCTTGGATATCAACCGCTGGCAAAATCATAGCGCGGTCAAATCCCATTTTCAAAGCCTCGCGGATTTTGGTCTCATTGGCTGGTGAGAATTTAATATCCCTAGGCAAATTAGCGGCAAATTCAACTAAATGATGTTCTTTATAAAATTTTTCAGATGCCGAGCGCGTTTCTAAAACATCCAGCTTAACTTCCTTGCCTTCAAATCTTTCGGAAAAAGTCATTGAAGCGGTTTCCCATTCTCTTCTGAATTCTGCCGGTGATACTAATATTATTTCGCCTTGATCGCTTTCCAGAACTGCTTTACCCTGCTCATTGCCAAGTCCAAAACCCTTAAAAATCCATGGCTGTTTCCTGTTGTCGCTTTTCTTTGTCATGCTAGTGCCGCTGGCAGGACTGTTAGGGTTTGGGTTATATAAAACTTCCATACCGTTTACATAAACGATTGCCTCAGTCGGCTGGGGTGCTTCTGTGAAAGCCTGAGCTTCTCGTGGTACCCTCGGCGAAAGAGCTCCTATTTCCTGGGGAGATAGAATTGTATGCTTGTTTCTTATGGGGCGGTCCGGAATTTCTAGATTAAATTTGGCAACAAACTTTTTTACCAGATTGCGATCTTCTTCGGGGTATATTTTTTGTCCGGCCCATGTTTGCAGTTTTTCGCCCAAAAAGCTTTGTAGGTCTATGTTTTGTCTCAAGGCGGATTTCCTATATGCCGCAAGCCATGATAGTACCAGTCCCGGGTCCAAAACCGCGGCTCGTAAGTACGAAGCATCCCGTTCAGTTGGAGTGAGCGCATTTTCTTCCCCCTTATAGCTCCGCTGAACATCGGCTACTAAATTCGCAAAACGCCAGAGCGCGCCACCGCTGCCGACTTCAGTATTTAATTCTTTATGTTTCTCATTAGTAACGGTGTTAGCAATTTCTGTATATTCAGGTGCAATTTCCTCATTCGGCAGTCTGATACGGTTATTATGATCCATGAGTGCTGCCAGCATCATTTCATAAAGTTCCGGATTATCCGCGGTCTGGGGCGGATAATCAATTTCAAGCGCTGCTAGTTCGCGCGCTACTTCGACCGGCAAATCAGCTCGATCAGGGTGCTTGCTCGAAGGTAAGTTTGCTGATCCCAGGAAGCCAAAATCAGGAGACATTTTTTCTTTTTGTCCGGCCCATGCAGCGAAGGTGATTTCTTCACCCGGCCGCCTGCCGGAAATTTGTTTAACTAAAGAACGAAGTGCATCAGCGGGATAGCCATTCATTTCATCCATATAGAAAATACCCCCACTGTGATGTTCTTTATCTCTCGATGACTCCTTACCTGTTACAGCTTGCCCTAACTGCCCATAAGTAACATAGGAGCCTTCGGCATCGAGAGCCCTGGAACCAAGGAGAGGCCGGATGTCAGTTTTTGCTTCTTCGCCAACTTCGTAAGGATTTTTACCCGTTAATCTTTTTGAAACGGCGCGGGCAAGACGAGTTTTTCCAGTGCCGGTTTCTCCCGCTAACAGAAGGGGTCTATTTTGATTTACTACTACAAGATGGTCGATAATTTTTTTGAAATATGCTTCGCGAGACGGAGTCCAAATAAAACCATCTTTAGTAAGCTGCTGACGATAATCTTTTATCCGCTCAAAAGAAAGCCGGGCCGCGAGTTCAGGGCTTTGCCGTTCCATACCTTCAAATTTTACTTCTTCCGTACTTATCTCAGCAGACAATTCGGCAATACCAATCTGTGTCAGCTCATCATGATCTTTCCCTCGGTGAGTAAATACTTCACGGTACAATTGTTCACGTTCTGCAGTGTGTTCTTCGTAAGAGTTTCTAATTTCTTCAACCTTTCGAATCCCCGGCCGTGTTCTCGCTTCCTCATTTATAGAGCGCTGCATACTCTGTTTAAAAAGTTCTTGCGTTTTAGTGTCATGCCAGCGTTCGCTAATGGCATTTTTTAAACTTTCAATTTTTTTAAGAATAGCGGGGTTTGAAAACTCCTGCACTTTATATCTAGGATCGTGCTGTGCTTTTATTTCTTCGGTGCAGGCAAACGCCTGAACTTCGCGGAGTGCTCTACGGTAGTCCTGCCAGAGCGCAAAAAGTTCTTCTGCTCGTGATTCCGGAGAGCCTTGTAATTCAGCTTTATCCCCAGCAGGAATATTGGTCATTTCCTGATCAATTGTCTCCCAAATTGGATGTGGTCCTCTCCGCTGTTCAGAGTTCATAGGTAAAATTATTATTTGTTAAATTATAACAAAAAATGGCTTAAAGTCCAAATAAAATTTTGATACCATAATGTTCTAATTATTTTTAGTATTTTATAAACATCGTCTCAAATGAGTTGAGCCTGTTTTACTGAAAAATAAAACGGTTGGGAACAATCTCTCCTTTTCCTTCCTTAGGGTTTCCCATTGTAACTCTGGGTTTTTGGCCGATCAAGGGTAAAACCTCTTTATCTGCCGTAAGCCATAAATCGGTTT
>JBBREH010000029.1:0-15490 GCA_038203095.1 Candidatus Doudnaibacteriota bacterium
AAATACCACGAATTCCCTAGACGGCAGTTTTGGTCAGTTAAAGAAATTACTAAATGTCCACAACGGATTGAAACAAGAACGCCGATGGAAACTAATACAGGAAATCTTACGAAAGTAGCCTCACGAATTTACCATTAAACCTAAAACGCCCATAAATGGGCACGCTACACTTTAATCTTAAATCCTTAATCTTCAATCCATGCTAGACATTAAATTCATCCGCGACAACCAGGACAAAGTTAAAAAAGCAATTACCGATAAAAAAATTGGCCTGGATTTAGACCAACTTTTAGATTTAGATGCCAAACGACGCGACCTATTAACTGAACTTGAAAGTCTACAGGCCACCAAAAATCAGGCCTCAAAAGAATTTCCTAAACTTTCCTCCGAGGATAAAAAGGTTAAGCTTTTGGAAATGAAGGAAGTTGATACTAAAACAGACGCATTAAAAAAACAAGTGGCCGATGTTTTAGTCGAATATCAACAATTGATGTATTTAGTGCCAAATATCCCAAGCCCCGAAACTCCGGTCGGCGCGGATTCTACCGGAAATGTGCCATGGCGTTACTGGAATACAGCTTTAGGCGTAGTGGACCCAACTAAGGACCCGGAAAAAGCCAAAGAAATTCCATCCAAATTTGAATTTGAAATTAAGGATCATATCACTTTGGGCAAAGAGCTGGATTTAATCGATACCGAGGCCGGTGTTAAAACTTCCGGCTTTCGCGGTTATTATTTAAAAAACGAAGCTGTGCTTATGCAGTACGGTCTAATTTGGCTGGCGCTAAAAAAGATGCAGGAAAAAGGCTTTAGCCTTATGATTCCGCCGATTTTGGTGCGCGACTTCGCGCTTTATGGCAGCGGGCACTTTCCGGCCGGGCGGGATGAAATTTATAAAATAGAAAATGCCGATAAAACACAAGAACAAATTTATTTAGCGGGCACATCGGAGCCTTCACTGCTCGCTTACTACGAAGGCAAAACTTTACAAGAAAAAGATTTACCAATTAAGGTTTGTGGAGTTTCGTCCTGCTTCCGCAGCGAAATTGGCAGCTACGGTAAAGACACGCGTGGAGTTTACCGAATTCACGAATTTATGAAAGTTGAACAGGTGGTTTTATGCAAAGCCGACATTATAGAAGGGGACCAATGGCTGGAAGCCATGCGCGAAATCGCCGAAGGCATGCTGCAGGACTTAAAACTGCCTTACCGCGTGCTTAACATTTGCACAGGCGATATGGGCGCGGGCAAATATAAGATGTACGATATTGAAACCTGGATGCCCTCCAGAAATGATTTTGGAGAAACCCACAGTGATTCTAATCTGACTGACTGGCAAGCTCGCCGACTTAACATTAAATACAAAACCATCGATGGCAAAATTAAGCACGTTTATACTTTGAATAATACTGTTATTGCTTCACCTAGAATTTTGATTGCGATATTAGAAAACTACCAGCAAAAAGATGGTAGTATTATTGTCCCCGAAGTTTTACGTCCGTACGTGGGGAAAGATATTATCAAAAAACAACCCTAATTTAGTTGTAAGTTGTATGTTATGGAGGCCGGTATAGTTTGAAGGAATATGTTGTAAGGATGCCCTAAAACCAAATACTTATTACTGTACTGGTTTCTATAACTCACAACCTTCGCCTTTCTTATGTTCAAAAAACAGAAAAAAACTGACTTTCGAGTCCGTTTCCAAAACTCAAATTTCAAACAAAAGTTAGTTGCCCAAAGATCTTATAAGCGAATTACAAAATCTCAGCCCGTCAAACTAAACGGCAAAGTATTCGCAAAAATTGGCTTAGCTTCTTGGCAATCAAAAATTATTGTTTTAATTGTATTATGCTCATTAACATACCTACTTTATATCCCAAATATTTTTTTTGTTAAAAAAATTACAATCTTAGGCGTAAACTCCGAAGATAAGTCTAGTATACAAGACAACATCAACTTGTACATTAAAAAAAATCTACCGCTACCTCAAAAAAATTTACTGCTTCTGTCTAAAACAGCGTTAAAGAATTATCTTATTCAAAATAATAATAAAATACTAAGTGTACCAAATATTTCAAAAAAATTTCCTAACACTTTAATTATACAAATTATTCCGAGAATAAGCCAATTTCTACTTAAAATGCCGAGCCATCAATACCTAATCTCTAACGATGGAATGGCAACTGAGGAGCTAACAGCCAGCACGACCAGCACGTTGCTAAACAGTCTTAAATTGATTAAAATCGATTCGGATGAAAACATTCCTTTGCTAAAAGTTGCTTTGCCAAGCACAATTTTAAATTTTATTTCTGAAATAGACAAAAAAATTATTCCGGAAATTAGCTCCAGCATTTCTTATTATAGACTTGACTCTATTACATCTCCTGATTTAACGCTTTACATGAATAACGGAATAAAAATATATTTTGATCTTCACTCTGACCCGGACGACGCTTTTACAAAGTTTAAAACCCTTTACACCCAAATTCCCAGTACTGATTTACAAAAATTGTATTATATTGATATGAGACTCATCGACAAGGCCTACGTTTGTCTTAAAGGACTGCTCTGTGTAAAAGATATAAATTTGCCTAACAATAATGCGAGTACTACGCCCTTGACCAATTAAAACAAGCTTCTAATTTTTAAAGTTTAGGACTGCTTGCGGAGCCTCTCCTCCTGAACAGGAGGAGTACTTCCGCCCTTGGCGAGAGGGAGGTGGTAAATCACCAGCAAAAATAACACCACCCCGCTCACTCCACGAGACACAACTCCTTTGTAAGGAGGGGAATATGACACTCATTAAACTCTATGAATAAACTTTTTGTTATTTCTCTAGGAGGATCCTTAATTGTCCCGGATGAAATTGACGTTAAATATCTTCGCGAGTTCCGCAAAATTATTTTAAACCGAACTGCTCAAGGCAGCCGATTTATTATTAGCACCGGCGGCGGCAAAACTTGCCGAAAATACCAGGCTGCTTTACAGGCTATATTGCCGTCGTCCGATTTTGAGCTTGATACTTTGGGTCTAAACACCTGCCGTTTTCATTCCAAATTTTTACAGCTAATTTTTAAAAAGCATGCCGAAAACAGAATTGCCGAAGATCCAAATAAAAAAATCCCTTTTAAAAAGAAAATTCTTATTGGCGCAGGCGGCTGGAAACCCGGGCGAAGTTCGGATGATTTTTCCGTCCGGCTGGCTAAAATTTATGGAGCGGGCACTGTTATTAACCTAAGCAATATTGATTACGTTTACACCAAAGACCCTCGCAAGTTCAAGGACGCGAAAATTATAAAAAATATTTCCTGGCAAAACTTTAGAAAGCTTGTTGGCAACAAGTGGGACCCGGGCAAAAACCTACCCTTTGACCCAACCGCGGCCAAACAAGCCCAAAAAAATAATTTGATTGTAATTATTGCAAACGGTAAAAACCTGGCAAATTTAAAAAATATTTTGCAAGGAAAAAAATTTATCGGCACCGTTATAAACTAGAAAATCCGAATCACATAGAATTTCGCCGTGATTCTATAAGAAAAATATTCTTCGACTTTATGGAGAAGCTATTTTTCCTCACGTGTTAGCCGCCAAATGATATGTTCTCCGCCTGGGTCGAACAATATTATTTGGCCACCCCACCATGAATGGGCTAATACCATTTTCCATTAGCTTACGAGTGTTCCATTTTGAGCGCGTGCCCAGCCGGAGATGTGTCTGCCTTTGGCATGACATCCGGCCTGTCCGCCGTAGTGCGCCAGCTGGCGGACGAAGGAGGAGCTGAGAAATCTATTAATAATGGCTCACACAAGTTGATGGAAAATGGAATAACCACACTTAGGGGGTTCTATCTGTGCCGTCTGCTCCATCTGTGCGTCTGTGCGTCTGTAATCAATTCACCTTATACTCCGTCACATACACGTGAATATTAGTATATAGCGGCCTTACCTCTGCCCAGCCTTTTTCATCCACCTGAGTCCAGTTTAAAGGCACCTCGGGCTTTTGAGAATAAAAACCATTTGTCCAAATTAACCAAACTGTGTCGCCGGAGCGAGTGCCGGTTTTAAAGCTAGGCAATAAATCGTCGTCATTTAAAAGCGCGCTACCTTTATAGTGTGGCACGTCTTTAGTATAAACCGCGCCGTCCGTGAACATTAGAGGCTTAACCGGCGTTTTGTTGTAATATTTAAAGTTAAAAAATACGGCGCTAATCGCAGCGTAAATTTTATTGCCCGGCTCAACATTGGCGTTTAAAAAATTAGCGGCCGCGGACATTCCGGGTTTGCTTTTTACATCTAGCTGAATCCAAAAATGGGTGTAGGCAGCCAGGTTCAAAGCCATGTAAATAAAAAATAACAAGTAGGACAACCATTTAATTTTAATTTCTTTTAGCCAGACTGCAATAATTATTGAAAAGAAAACTCCGGCAAACAAAAAATAGCGGTCTAAAAAGACGGAAGAAGAGCTGCCTTTGAGCCTTGCTATAAGCGCAAAGAGTAGCGCGCCAAAAAATGGTGCGGCCACTGCAAATACTGCCAGCCACTTGTGGAAGCTGTCGGTCTTTTTAAGGAAGCGGTAAATTAAATAAAAACAAAATAGGGTAATAATCAGTAGCCAAAAGCGGGTATTTGGATTTAGGGTGTCGCGCTGAAAACCCAAAAGCATATCCCAAAAAGTCGACGGGATACTGTAACGATCCATAGGCTGGATCCAATAGCCGGCCTGCACCTGCCGGTATTGGTACATAAAGGTCTTGAGCCATGGCAAAAACGAACCAATAATAAAAATAAAAGATAAAAATAAGGGTACAAACTTTGTGTAGCGTGCCGATTTATCGGCTTTATTGTTTTGATGATGGAAATATAAATAAACCACGCCGTAAAAACCCAAGGCCGCAGCACTAAAAAATAGGTAATAATGCGTGTAAATCATTACAATCATTGAAAATGTAAAACCGACCCAATTCCACCACATAATTTTTCTGGTTTTATTTGCATTGGGCAAATTGGGCATATTCAGACTTTCAGATTCCCCCAGCTTCTTTTGCAAATCCAAAAATTTAACCAAAAAATATCCTGCCAGCAGAACAAAAAACGCGCCAAAAGTATACATTCTGGCTTCTGTCACGTACAAAAGCTGAAATGGGTTTATTGCAATAAGCAGCGCTGCCCACAAAGCCGCCTTTTCATTCTTAAATGCTTCCTTGGCAAACAACCAGCCCGCCCAAATGGTAGCGGTTCCAAAAAATACAGAAGATGTACGAAGTGAGAAAAACGAATCGCCAAAAATATAACTCCAAAGCCGCAAAAAAATATAATAGCCGGGCGGATGGACATCCAAGCCCAACCGATAAAACATTTCACCCCAAGGATACCGAATCATAAAAGCTGAAAACGCCTCATCATGCCACAACGAAATATCCAAATTATGATAAAACCGTAAAATAGTGCCAAAGATTAAAATTAAAAATAGGGGGGTATATTTTTTGAGTTTCATTTTGTTAGTTGGAATTTGGATAATAATTTTTAATTATGTTAGCTTTTTTAAAAATCGGATTGGCTTTTATTTGGTTAATAATTTTGTCCAGCTCTTGAGGCGTTTTACTCGGTACCGTCAATTCACAAAATATAGTTTTATAGCAGCTATTAAGTTTGCCCTTAGCAAATTTTGCGATGGACAAAGCCGTGCTAGTGGTTACTGAATCTGACAGGGTCACCAATAATTGATCCACCGGGTAGTTAACAGCGGTTAAATTCTCGGTAGTTAAAGTGGAATCTGACTTGTTCGGCTCGCACCAAACCGGTGTGCCTATGCAATCCAGAGCGTCATAAAAATAGCCGCTCGGACACACGCCATTTTGTGGTTTAGGAAAACTTTTGATCCTGCTCAGCAAAGCCGGACTTGAACATTCCCCAACCGGTTTTAATGGGCTGCTCAAATAGTAAAAATAGCTGGACATAATCGCAACAGCTGTTAAAATAATTATTATCCAATATTTTAGTTTCATAAAAGTTATTTGGTAAATTTGAAACTTGATAAAATTTGTTTAAAAAGTTCTTTTTTGTCTGTGTTATTATTAAAACTAATAACCACCTGTCCATATAAAGAATCAGGTATTGAAACAAAGGCTGTTGGGGATCCGTCGCTAGCAGTCCATACAATCTTGACTTGTTTACCGGCGACCAGATAATTTTCACCGCATTGCGGTTTATTAGGATACGCTTCACAAAAAGTCAACTCCTGCATACTAACCTGCTCGGGGGATATGTAAGATACCCGCAAATCAAACTTCTGGATCGGAGAATTCGGGCTGCTAAGTATTAAGAAATCTGGATACTTAAACTCAAACCCATACTGGCTATTCCTATAAGTTTTCCAAGTCTCTAAATCATTTTGCGTCGGAGTCGATGTGGCAATAGTGGGGGATTTGGATTTGTATTTGACTATGATGGGCAAAACCTCGGGGCTTTGCCTGGTATAGTATAAAGCGCTGACACAGGTGGCAACTGTGGCTAATAGGATTATTGTCCAATATTTTGGTTTCATAAAGTTATTTAATTTTTGAAATTTTGATGGATGTCGTGCTGTAGTTAGACCCATAAAGAAAATCTACAGGGTTAGCCAATTTATCGGTTATTCTGTGTTATTAACAGCCCATAAATGGGCTAACTACAACTTGCACATTGAGATATGAAAAACTAGCTAAATTTGCTATACTTTAATGGTTATATATTAAAAATAGCCCAAAATGAGCCTAAACTGGCAAGAAAAACTTAGGATGTATTTTACGAACATTTGGTTTCTGTGGTCAGTTTGTTTAGTGATTAATATTATATCATTTTTAGTGGTTTATTTCAAAATCCACAGCGGTGGTCAAACCGTGGCTTTGCATTACAATGTACTGGCCGGGGTTGAGTGGTACGGCAAAGGAAGGAACTTATATCTCTTGCCCGGCGTTGGCCTGGCAATTTCCTTGATAAATTTTTACTTATATCGCATACTGAAAAATAATGAAAACTTTTTTTCTTTTTTAAGTTTATTTGTAACTTTTTGCGTCCAGGTAATTTTATTGGCTGCTGTTATATTTTTAGCAAGAATTAATTAGCTTTACGGAATACGGAAGGAGCATACGAATATACGGACTTGTGATGTTCTAGTGCTCCCTCCGTATATTCGTATGGCTTCCGTATTCCGTAAAGATACTATGTTTAGAAAACGCTCATTCACCGATAGACTTTGGGAAATAATTCCCGGCCTGCAATTCTGGACGGTATTTTTTGGCAGTATTTTGCTGTCTTACTACCGACCTGTTTGGGCCGCGTTGTTTATTATCTGCTTCGATTTATATTGGGTACTAAAAGCTGTTAATGTAGCCACCCATTTAATTACAGCCTACAAAAAATTTGGCGAAATGGTCAATATAAATTGGCTGGATTATATTAAACGTCTGAATAAGTTTGACGCCTTCTTGGAATTTATTGCATCGGCAAAGTCAACGAGTAAATCGCTTATAGCCAAAAAATTTTTTAGCGAAGAGGTCGTTAAAATAAACAAACTCAAAGCTTTAGGTAAAACCTCCGCGGACTATTTAGATTTTTTTCACTTAATTTTAATCCCTTTTATTGACGAAAGTTTTGAGGTGCTGGATTCAACACTTTCGGCAATTGCTGCGAGTAGCTATCCAAAAGAAAAAATGATACTACTTTTAGGCAGCGAGGAGCGTGCCGGAGCCAGCGCACAGGTTGTTGCTAATCAAATTAAGGAAAAATATCAAAGCAATTTTTTTAAATTTTTTATCACCATTCACCCGGACGGATTGGAAGGAGAAATAAAAGGTAAGAGCGCCAACGCCAGCTTTGCGGTACAGGCGGTTTTGCCGGAACTTAAAAATTTAGGCATAGCCATTAATCAAGTTTTAGTCTCTAACTTTGATTCCGATACCATTGTACATCCTCAATACTTTGCCAAAGTCATGTACGAATTCTTAACTGCGGAAAAACCCTACCAGAGCAGCTACCAACCAATTGCCATTTACAATAATAATATTTGGGATAGTCCTGCTATAATTCGGGTAGTGAGCGTCTCCAATTCTTTTTGGCAATTTACCGAAAGCAGCCGGCCGGACCGCTTAAGAACTTTTTCCTCGCATACCATGACCCTAAAAGCACTGGTGGAAATTGGCTTTTGGAGAAAGGATATTGTTAATGAAGATGGTTTTGTTTATTGGCAATGCTATTTACATTACTTAGGCGATTATCATGTTATTCCACTATTCATCCCTATTAGTCTGGACACCTGTCTGGCCAACACCACCTGGCAGACTTTAATAAACCAGTACAAGCAAAAGCGTCGTTGGGCATACAATGTTGAGTACTACCCACAGTTGGTTCCCAAACTACTCACTAGCCACGCGCCCTTTTGGGACAGAATGTACAAACTTTACCAATACGCCGAGGGCAATTTTAACTGGGCTACGGCCAGCATTTTAATTTCTTCTTTGGGCTGGCTCCCGTTGTTTTTAGGCGGAGACGGCTTTCGTGGCAGTGTGATTGGTTATAATCTTCCGTTTGTTACTAAAACTTTAATGAGTGTTGCAACTTGTTTTTTAATTTTTAGCGTTTATATAAATTTAATTTTATTACCTCCACGACCGGCAAAATACAGCGCCTGGCGTAGTGTAATGATGTATTTGCAGTGGTTTTTAGTGCCTTTGTCCTCGGTAATTTTTGGCAGCTTGCCGGCAGTAGAAGCCCAAACCCGTCTAATGTTCGGTCAATATTTGGAATTTTGGGTAACGCCCAAAGCTAGAAAAGGGGAAAACACAGGATTAACAATGAAGGAGATGAGGTTGACGGATAATAATAAAAATTAAAATAATAATGAAGGCTCAAATCAGCTTATTTTTATAATCGTGGAATATTTAATATTTTTTCTCCTCGCTTTCGCTCTTGCGGCGGCTCTAACACCCCTGGTAAAGCGCCTGGCCATTTCTTGGCGACTTTTTGATATCCCCAATAATCCAAGAAAAATCCACAAACAACCTATTCCTTTCCTTGGCGGACTAGCTGTTTATGTAAGCTTTCTTATCGCGATAGCGCTTTATCTATTGCTTAGCCACCCGAATTTTCAAATTGTACCATTAAAATTTTTCCTTGCAATCATTTTTGGCGGTGCCATACTTATTGGCGGCGGGATATTGGACGACAAGTTAAACTTACCACCTAAGACACTGTGGCTATTTCCGGCTCTAGCTGCGTCTGTAGTGGTCTGGTCGGGGATAGGCGTGGGTATTACCCAGATAAGCAACCCATTCGGACCTCCTATAAGCATTGGCTACAACTTTTCACTTTTCACTTTTCACTTTTCACTTGCCGCATTGCTCGTCTGGCTCTGGATGATGGGCATGATTTTTACCACCAAACTGCTCGACGGTCTGGATGGGCTTTGCTCAGGGATTGCTCTTATTGGGGGATTGGTAATGTTTGCGCTTTCTCTGGGCACAAAAATTAACCAGCCAATTACCGCTAGCATTGCAATTATTTTTAGCGGCGCCTTGGCCGGATATTTAATTTATGCCTTCAACCCGGCGTCAATTTTTTTGGGCGAAGGTGGCAGTACTTTTTTGGGTTTTATTTTAGGAGTTCTGTCAATAATCTTGGGCGCTAAAATCGCTACTGCCTTACTAATAATGGGCATCCCAATTTTAGATGTTGCCTGGGTAATTGTCAGGCGAATTTGGTACCGCAAAAGCCCATTTAAAGGCGATCGCCAGCACCTGCATTTTAGGCTACTGGATATTGGACTAAGCCAACGCCAAGCCGTGCTGGTATTGTATGCAATTTCCGCCATTTTTGGAGGCGTAGCGGTATTTTTGCAAAGCATGGGCAAACTTATTGCTCTACTTATTTTGTTTGGAGTAATGGTAATTTTAGCCATTTCAACTGTAATAATCTACAAGCGCAAGCACCCACACGTCCCGAATTTGTTTGATTTAAAAGAAAATAATTAAAATAATTTTATGTCCAATTTTGAATATGTTGAAAAATCAGATGTTTTATGGATACCAGAACCAAGGAGTAAAGAATTACAAATTAATGCCGTAGTGCCTTTTATTGATTTAGATAAACAAGCCGTTGTAAGAAGAAAACATGACACTTCGCCAAATCCGAATTTATTTATAAAAACAGGGTTTAGCGAGGCCACTCCAGTGACTCGTTCAGTTGAAGGTTTTAAAATTTTATATGGAACCGACACAATCACGCCAGACGCAGAGGAAGAGATGCTTATTATTGGCTTTATTTCTCATTAGCGCCAAGAATTGACCAAAATACCATAAGATGCTACAATAATCTAAGTTAATTTTATATAGTATTTAGTACTAATAACTTATCACTAATATGATCGCAATCTTTGAATCCGGCGGAAAACAGTATTTGGTTTCCAAAGGCGACGTAATCCAGGTAGAAAAACTTGCCGGCGAAGCCGGCGGAACTTTAACTTTTGACAAAGTCCTATTTGCCAATGGTGCTGTAGGCAAGCCTTACATAGCCGGCGCAACTGTTTCAGGCACAGTCCTCAAACAAGCTCGCGGCAAAAAAATCCACGTCTTGAAATACCGTGCCAAAAGCAAATATCGCCGAAAAATTGGAGCAAGACAAGCATATACGGAAGTGGAAATTGTCAAAGTTTAATATCTGATTTCAAAAATACCTCAACTAATTAGTTGAGGTATTTTAATTTAAATTAATCAAATAAATGCAGTTCTGCATTCATTTCTTCTTCCAACCAACGTGCTATAAGATTTGCCTTGTCTTGATTTGGGTTATCCATGTTTTGTCCTATACTTCTTAAAATAACTACAATCGCCCGTTTTCTGCCCCACTCGACACCCTTTAAATTTATGCGTCCTTCAATTAAACCCTGAGCCAATTCATCATCAGACAGTTCAAACAAACAATTTAATTCATTTTCCATATTAGTATTCCCTCCGTCCTTCCATCGCTTTCATTAATGTAATATCATCCGCGTATTCTAAATCTCCTCCCATAGGCAAGCCACGGGCGAGGCGGGTGATTTTTATTTGAGGGCTTAATTGCTTAATAACTTTTTGTAGGTGCATGGAGGTAGTTTCGCCTTCAAGAGAAGGATTGGTGGCAATGATAACTTCCGTAATCTTTAATCCTTCATCTTTTATCCTTAATAGCAAGCTGTCGATTTGCAAACTCTCCGGCCCAATGCCTTCAAGCGGATTTAATACTCCTCCCAGCACATGAAAAAGCCCGTTATATTGCCCCGACTTATCAAGCGCCTGCGCATCCAGCGGCTCTTCCACCACGCAGATAATGGCACGGTCGCGCCTTACATCGGCACAAGTCGCGCATGGGTCACTCTCGCCCATATTATGACAAATACCGCAAAAAACTATGCCTTCTTTAACTTTTTCTATTGATTGCGATAAATTATTTAAATCAATCAAATCCATTTTTAGCAAATAAAAAGCCAACCGCTGGGCAGTTTTTGGCCCCACACCGGGCAATTTAGAAAGTTCATTAATGAGTTTTTGGAGGCTGGTTGGTAATTTGGTCATTTGATTTCTACAGACTGTCTTTACTAACTACTAGTCCTTACCAATATACGAATGTTAAAACTCAGGTCTAAAATTAGTATATTAGTAATCAATTCGTAGTTAGTAAAGACTATTATCTGGTTACAACTGAGGATCTTCTCCGCCTTCCATACTAGCCATAACCGTTTGCGGACTTACGTCAAAAGTTTTATCAAGATTCTTAAATGAAGTTTTGTCGGCATCAAAGAATAAGTCAACCTGGCCGGTGGGGCCGTTACGATGTTTTTTAATGTGAATTTCCGCAATATGCGGACGTTTACTGTCTTTACCTTTATACATTTCTTCGCGATAAATAAACATAACCACGTCGGCATCCTGTTCGATGGAACCGGATTCTCTTAAATCGGCAAGTTGCGGCACTTTGTCCGGTCGGCTTTCCACACCACGGGATAATTGCGACAATGCCAAAACCGGCACGTTTAGTTCGCGCGCCAGCATTTTTAA
Organism: Candidatus Doudnaibacteriota bacterium; assembly: GCA_038203095.1. Lineage (GTDB taxonomy): Bacteria > Patescibacteriota > Doudnabacteria > UBA920 > UBA920 > PALSA-1336. The sequence goes on from JBBREH010000029.1 coordinate 12,068, forward strand.
AGCGCGAGAAATTTCACTAACTTCCTGCACGCGATTTTCCTGACTTCTGCCTTCCATTAACTGTAAATAGTCAACAACTATTAAGCCCACGCCGTGTTCAGATTGTAAACGACGCGCCTTGGTTCGAATTTCCATAATGTTACTGCCTGCGGCATCGTCTATGAATATAGGGGATTCGGACAGCTCGCCCATGGCCTGACCAATTTTTTCAAAGTCATCGTCATTCAAATGCCCGGTACGAATTTTCCACAAGTTAACATCACTTTGGCTTGAGAGCAAACGGTCAACTAATTGGTCTTTGCTCATTTCCAAAGAAAATATCCCCACAGGCACTTTGGCGTTAACCGCAACGTTGCGCATAATATCCAAGGCCAACGATGTTTTTCCCATAGAAGGCCGCGCGGCTAAAATTACCAAGTCAGATTTTTGCAAACCACCCAACAGGTTATCCAGCTCCACATAACCGGTGCCAAGCCCGCGCAATTTTCCTTTTTCGCGATGAAGTTCATCTATCCTTTCAAAAGTCGCGTGCAAAATACTGCCAATAGAAATAAAATTCTGTTTTAAATGCTGTTGGGAAATATTAAAAAGCTTTTGCTCTGCCATATCCAAAATATCTTCCATGTCACCTTCTTCTTTAAAGCCCAAATTGCTAATTTCTCCGGCCGCGTTTATTAGCCTTCTAAGCGTGCCTTTTTTTCTAACAATAAAGGCGTAGTGCGTTACATGCGCCGAACTCGGCACCGCGTTAACTAATTCGGTTAAATAAGACGATCCGCCGACTTTGTCCAGCAATTTTCTTTCTTCCAGCCAGTTAGTCAGCGTTAAAATATCTATGGATATATTTTTACCGTACAATTCCAAAACGCCTTCAAAAATTGTTTTATGCTTATCATCATAAAAATCTTCAACCTTAACTACGTCGCCAATTTTTATAATTGCGTCTTTGTCCAGCATTAAACAGCCTAAAACCGACATTTCGGCTTCGTTGTTTTGGGGTGGGATTCGCTGAACTGATGACAAACTGTCGGCCATATTTTGTGTTTATGCCCCCTAGGGGAGGCTATATTGATAAGATTCTAACTGACGATCCCTTGTGGGGATTGTTGCCGAATGGCATTTTGACTGCTCAAGGTCTTACCATTATACCCCTTTTTCCACTGCTGTAAAACCCCTGAAAAAGCCTGTAAATACAGGCTTTTGGGGAAGAATGGGGGATAGCAGGGGGATAGTGTCAAAGATGACCTTTGGCACTCTCTGTAGTTAGCCGATTTATCGGCTGTTAATTTAAATTTGTATTTTTTTCTTTACCTTTTGCCCTTCTGGCGTGTCCATAACCTCGTAATCCAATGCTTCTATCTGCTTTCTAATTTCGTCCGATTTGGCAAAATCCTTACTAACTTTTGCCAATTTCCTTTCTTCTAACAATGTTGCAATATTTATGGGCACCATTTCAGCACCTATCCCAAAACCTAGGCCAAGGACCTGATCAAAATTTAACAAGGTCGCAACCTTGTCTTCGGAAACAATGCTGCCATCTGCCAGTAGATCCCAAGCGATTGACAAACCCTTTGCGATATTTAAATCATCGTCTATAGCTTCATTAAATCTTTTTCGATAATCCTCATTAACTTTTTGGCTGGACGACTCACCCATAACTGACCCAATAAGCCTAGAACGAGCCACACTGGCGGCTTTTAAGGTTTCCCAGGTAAAATTAAGCTGAGAACGGTAATGAGCCTGCAAGCACATATAACGATAGTCAAGAGGGGAGAAGCCTTTTTCTTTTATAGCGGCTAAGGTTAAAAAATTGCCCTCACTTTTACCCATTCTACCCCTGTCCACCAATAAAAACTCGCCGTGCATCCAAACGTTGGCCAAAGGTACGCCGAACGCCGCTTGGCTTTGGGCTATTTCGTTGGTATGGTGAGTGCCAATATGATCAACACCGCCGGTATGGATATCAAAAGGTTGGCCTAGAAGTTTTCTGCTAATGGCCGAACATTCAATATGCCATCCGGGAAAACCTTCGCCCCAAGGCGATGGCCAGTGCAAAATATGATGCTCATACCGCCCTTTCAAAAAAAACCACAGAGCAAAATCCGCCGGATTTTTTTTGTCTTTGTCTATAACTACTTCTTCGCGAGCGGTTTGTTTTTCAGAAAGCTTTTGACCGGAGAGCTTGCCATAATCAGGGAACTTTGACGTATCAAAATATACTGCCTGCTGGCCAACGTAAGCAAAACCTTTAGCTTCCAAAAGTTTGATGATTTCAATTTGCTCCGAAATGGCTTGTGTCGCCGGCAAAATTTTATTGGGGCGTATAATGTTAAGATCATCAGTGTCCTTTAAAAACTGCTCGGTGTAAAATTTGGCAATGTCCAGCGGATTTTTGCCTTCACGCTTGGCGCCAACTTCCAGTTTGTCCTCGCCTAAGTCGCCGTCGCCCACCAAATGCCCGACATCGGTAATATTCATTGCGTGGTCAACCTTGTAGCCGTCGTACTCCAAAACCCGTTTGAGCAAATCCTCAAAAATGTAAGTCCTCAAATTCCCAATATGGGCAAAATTATAAACCGTCGGCCCGCAGGTATATAAACCCACCTCCGATTTTTTTATAGGGACAAATTCTTCAATTTTTTTGCTTAACGTATTATAAATTTTCAACATAGTGGTATTTTAGCATATTAAGAAGAAAGGGGAGAGGGACGATTACCAATTACCAATAATCCAATAACAATTTAAGCAAAATTTAAAACGTTCCCCTTTTGATGCGGCCGCATCAAAAGGGGAACGTTTTTACCCAAGTCTAAATTTCCTTTTTAATTGGCTGTCATCATCCATTTTATCGACTCTTAAAATTCTAATATATCTTATAAGGCCGGTGTGCTTTAAAAATTTTATGGCCAATAAATTAAGAGCGAAAGGGCTAATATAAACACTGGCTTGCAATTTACGATAGCTGTTCTGCATAAGCAGCTTTCGCAATTGGTTCCGCTGGAATTGCAGTCTTCCGGGATGTCGAAAATAATCACCCGCCATTTTTTATCCCAGGGTTCGGTGTGAGGTAGCTGACATTTGTCGAGCAAAACCTTTAGCTCGTCTTTTTTAGTCAACTCCAAAAATTTTTGTCCATTAACCTGAGTCACTCTTAGCAAGCCTTGGTTCTTAAGTTTAACTAGGGATTTGCGATAATAGGAACCTGAACAAGAGGTGCTCTCTTGAATCCTGTGATACTCCGCATTACCCGCAGAATTAACAGCGTCCCACACGGCGCCGAGCATTAGACTTGTAGCGAATTAATTTTTTAGACCAAAATTTGATATTTTAGCCAAAATCGAAGTTAAAAATTTTGATGTTTAACTTTAGTTAAGCGGAAAAATTGTTAACAAGAGTTTGGCAAAAGAGCAATTTTTGGACAAA
>JBBREH010000030.1:0-15486 GCA_038203095.1 Candidatus Doudnaibacteriota bacterium
TAAGCATCAGTCATAGCCATAACGGCTGGGCAAAGCTTATGCAAGAAGCAAAATCTAGATTATTTAGAAACATTAAATTTAAGGATCAATCAAAAGTTGTGGCTGGCGTTTAGGGGCCATGTCTTGATTAGAAAATACTCTCTTCCAAAACATTTATGATAAAACAAAAAAATCAACCCGGGTTTACTCTTATCGAGCTTCTGGTTGTTATTGCAATTATTGGCCTTCTTGCCAGCGTAGTTCTTGTTGCCTTAAATGGAGCCAGGGTAAAGGCGCGAAATACTAAACGAAAAGCGGACGCGGCTCAGATGATTAAGGCTTTTGAACTTTATTATGACTCTAATAATTCTTATCCCGCGTCAGGAGGAGCTACCCAGCCAAATGTGGGATGGAGCAATGCCAGTGATGCTAGTTGGACAACGCTGCAAACCGTAATGCAGTCTTACATCAAATTACCTAAAGATCCAATTCAGACCGGAGACCCAAACATTTGGGGAGCCAACGGGTACAGCTATTCTTACGCGAGTTGTGGCAGAGCTTATATCCTGGTTTACCAATTGGAAACAGCTGAGGGTCCGGATCCAGGGGTGAATTATTGTGGTACTTTTTATCAGTATGGAGGAGCTGGAGCAAATACTGTAGTTAAAACAATGGGTACTAGTTCCAATTAATGCTTTATAATTAAAATGCTAATATAATCATTCGGGCTAATAATATAAGAGTTAGGTTTTGGCCCGCTTATTAGCCACCTAGAGCGAGTTTATTTGCCTAAATAGACGAGCGAGTTGAGCAGCTAAGCAGGTTCTGTACTTTGCGGTTTGAGCTAATGCAGGCTGTTCTGGAAGCAATTACCCCGTTGGTTGTGGCGTGAAACCTTTATTTGTAAGATTTTTTTCTGAAAAAGTGAAAAAAAGAAAAAAAATTTATTCAGACGCACTAAATCAATCCTCGTTGGGTTTTACACTAATAGAGCTTCTTGTTGTTATCGCAATTATTGGTCTTTTGGCGAGTGTAGTTTTGGTCTCGCTTAACAATACGAGGGCTAAGGCTAGAGACGCAAAAGTAATGGGCGATTTCCATCAGTTACAGACAGCTTTGGCTTTATATTTTGATAAGTATGGGAAGTATCCAAACGAAACTCCGATAGTGACCAATCCCTGGGCTGATAATTTTAAGAATATGGCACAACAACTTGTAGCCGAAGGTTTTATTGGTTCTGTGCCTGTTGCCCCGCAAAATCACTCTTACAACTATTATAATTACAGTGGAGCAATAGGAGGATTATTAGTTTCAAATTTATAAGCCGCGGCTCCTTCGATTACTGGGTATTCGGGCACATGCAGACCGTGGGCTTCCGGGCAGAATTGGTGCGACCAGGATAATGATAATGAATATTGTGTTTGCAACCCATACTAAAAGCTATTTAAAAATTGTGCAAAATTAAAAGGGCGTAACGCTTACGCAGGTTATTGTTGCTATTACTATTATTGGCCTGTTTGCTAGCGTGGTTTTGGTATCACTAAGCAGCGATTAGGTCAAAGTGGGGGATGTAAAAAAAGATTAATTTGAAACAAATTATTGCGGCCTTGAAATTATTGCAAGCATTTTTTTGAAAGCCCCGATAATGCAAGCTGTAGTAAAAAATATTTTGTTTGCTTGTTTGGAAAGCGTTAGTGATAGAGATGTTTCTTTTTTCAATCATCTTGTAGACCTACGGAACATATCTTAAAAATCTTACGTCAATTTTTTTATTCCAGACAAAATTATGTTTTAACGAAATATTAAGAAACATTTTGGTAAGATGAATAAGCCAAAAAAAGAACTGGGGTTTACTTTAATTGAACTCTTAGTTGTCATTGCCATAATCGGCCTTTTAGCCAGTGTGGTTTTGGTGGCTTTAAATGGTGCCAGAGTTAAGGCTCGTGATGTTAAGCGGGCGGCAGATATGGATCAAATTTACAAGGCGGTGACTATGTATAATATTGATAATGGCTGTTTACCTATCACAAGCGGATCAACTTGTCCGAATGCGGGTGGGTATAACCACGCTGAAGCCGGCGGCTGGGATTATAGTTCTCAGGGAGGAGCGGGGTTTATGTCCTTTCTCCAGAATGCCGGCTATATGGCAAAGGCACCTGTGGATCCGACAAACAATATGACAGGTGATATGACTCCGGCGGGAACCTATGCATATAAATATTATTGCTATCCTTCAGGCTCTTACCCGGGTTTATATTTGGCTTACGTGCGGGAATCTGACGGAGTATTGGTGCATAAAAATATAATCAATGATCCAGGGGCGGCGGGAACCGACACCACTTTTATTTGTAAATAAACCTACAGGATAATCGGGCTAATTGTGAGCCGGGTTATGTCGACATCTTAGTAAGGTTGATTGTCGACTGTGCCGGAATAATGTTATTAATTTTAAAAAAATATTGGAATTAAAATGAATCTGCTATATTGCCAAAGAATAAAACGAAAAATTAAAAGTGGCGCCGGCTTTACCCTTATTGAGCTCCTAGTCGTCATTGCCATCATCGGTCTTTTGGCCAGTGTAGTTTTGGTGGCTTTAAACAGCGCAAGAGCAAAGGCAAGAGATACCAAACGTAGGGCTGATTTGGCTCAAGTCAGCAAGGCTTTAGAATTTTACTACGATAAATTTGGCACATACCAGGTTTTGGGCGGTGGCTGGCGAGGCACTCCTGCCAATCCCGCAACGGCATGTGGTTGTGGTTGGTTGTCATATGAGGACGGCGGTTATTATACGCTGTCAGTTATTCATGCTTTACAGCAAGCAGGATTTTTAGGCATCATAAGCGTAGATGATCCAAAAGGCCCGAATCCCAGTTATATGATATATTTAGGTGGGAACCTTTATGGGCAGAAGTACTGTCTATATGCAACGCTAGAAAACCCTGTGGTTACAGAAACCGCCTTAATAGATTCTTCCTGCGCTCCTACGGTTAAAACGGATTACGGAAAGAATTTTGTTTTAATGAATTAAATTCTTTGCCTTTCCGGTGTGTTTTAGCTCTGTAAGAAAGCTATTAATTTAAACAGTTACCGTAGTAGAACATCTGGATATTCCGGAAAGTGAATGAGTCAAATTTGCCAGTCGTCAAAACTTTATCATTTATCAAATTATTCAAATGTCCGAATTTCGCCAAAATCCAATAACTAAAAACTGGGTGTTAATTGCGCCGGCGCGTGGTAAGCGGCCGGACCAGTATAAAACTTACAGCGTTATGTACGGCGTGCCTGAGGCGGATTCAAAGTGCGTGTTTTGTCCGGGCAATGAGCATTTGAATGCGGAAATAGTCAGAATCGGCTCTAATGGAAAAACTTTAGGCAAAATGGATAAAAATTGGGAAATTAGAATTATTCAAAATAAGTTTGCCTCTTTGGAGCATACTGCGGCCTACCGCCATAAGGAATTTTATGTCTCACACAGCGGCGACGGCGACCACCAGGTGATTATTACACGCAACCATAATGAGCCCGTTGCGCTTCAGTCTATAGCGACGGTAGAGTTAAGCCTTAAGATATTTATAGACCGTATTAATCAGTTGAGTGGGCATCCGGAGCTGGCCTACGTGCAGATTTTTCACAACCACGGGCGCGATGCCGGCGCCAGTATTATTCACCCCCACTATCAACTTATTGCCATCCCCATTGTGCCGCCCCATATTCATAGCGAAATTATGGGTTGTTATCATTATTACCAAACCCACCAAACCTGCATTTATTGTGATATTATAAAGGAAGAGCTTTCTGTAAAACATCGCGTAGTGCATGAAAGTGAGCATTTTGTGGTAATTTCCGCATATGCAAGCCGTAGCCCCTTTGAAACCTGGATTTTGCCCAAAAAGCATGGTGCGCGGTTTGAGGATATGTCGCCCGATGAGATAAGGCATTTATCCTTTGTTTTAAAAGTTACCCTTGGACAGCTTTATACTAAGCTCTCTGACCCGCCGTTGAATTTTTACATTCACAATATGCCTCTTCGGGGCAAAGACGGCGCCGGTCGGCACAGCGCGCACGAGGAAAAATCTTTCCATTGGCATTTGACTATTTTTCCCCGTGTCACCATTTGGGCCGGCTTTGAATACGCCACCGGCATACCGGTCAACCCAGTCCAACCGGAGGTGAGTACTAAATTTTTAAAGGGAGAAGATTTGTAAATAGGATTGGGTGACCATTTTCGGGACTTGACGAAAAAGGTAAGTCTATGTTGTATTAACCATTTTGTCGGCATCAGCAAAATGGTCAGAAATCCTGGTGTATCCTTTTTCTTTTGAGGGGAAGATGTCGCGAATGCATCTGAGCGACAGATGAGGTGTTATATGGCTCTTAATCAAAATTTTGTAAAACTATCAAGACTACTAAGAAAAAACCAGACTCCCTGGGAAAAGAAACTTTGGATGTATTTAAAAGGTAGAAAGTTTTTAGGTTTAAAGTTTAAAAGACAAGTTGTAATTGAAAAGTTTATTTATGACTTTAGCTGTTTTGAAAAGAAATTGGTTATTGAACTGGATGGCTCTCAGCATATGGAAGAAAGCATAATGCAAAAAGATAAACAGAAAGAAGATTTTGTAAAGGATTTGGGCTATACTGTGTTAAGGTTTAATAATAGTGATGTTCAGAATAGTATAGAAGCAGTATTAGAGATTATTCGTTTAGCAGTGCAATGATTCGGCCTCATCTGTCACTCGGCTGCACTCGCGACATCTTCTCCTGGAAGGAGAAGAGGGGGCACCGTAACCAGCAATTTGTACCCAACAATTTTCGTTAAGTCACGAAAACGGTCAAAAATTTTTATAATTAAGCATTTTAACCGAACGGTTAAAATGGTGAAAGTTTATAAAAAAAATATTGCAAACAAAAATATTTCTTTCTGCGGAACTTATATTGGTTGTCGCTTATGCCGGGCTAAATTATTTCTTTGGTGATTTATTTCGTTGGACAACCGACATTTGTTTGAGGCATACCGGGCGGACGGATTGTTATTTAAGGCCAGAGGGCTTCTCGGAACCTCTTTATTGGTCAGTTGTTAACAAAGCAATTATTTTGCTAATTGTTTTATATCTGCTTATATTTGTTACAGTAAATATAATCCATTTTTTTAAAAAACCCATAAATCCATGAAAAAACTCATCATCGCTAACTGGAAATTAAATCCAATCACCATAAAAGACGCGCGGGAATTGGCTGCGTCGATTTCCGTCAAGGCTAAAAATAAAGTGGTGCTTTGTCCGCCGACCATATATCTGTCTAATATCCAATATCCCAATATTGGCGCGCAGGATTGTTTTTGGGCAGAGAAGGGGACTTATACTGGACAAACGTCGGCCGCGCAGTTAAAAGATTTAGGAATAAAATATTGCCTTGTAGGCCATAGTGAAAAACGGGAATTTGGAGGCGATAGCGATGAGATTGTAAATGCTAAGGCCAAGGCTTGTTTGGCAAATAAAATTATTCCGGTAATTTGCGTGGGTTTTGGCACCACCGTAGAGCAGGATGATTTGGAAGTGACGGATGTATTAAAAAGACAGCTGGATATGGATTTAAAAGATATTGACCCGGAAAAAGTTATTGTAGCTTACGAACCGGTATGGGCAATTTCCAAGGGCAACCCAAATGTTACTAGGGCGGCCGATGCTGAACATGCGGAGAAAATGGCAATTTTTATTAAGACCCGTTATAAAGTAAAAAAAGTTATTTACGGCGCCAGTGTCAACACCGGCAACGCCAAAGGTTTTTTGTCTCAGCCCAACATAGACGGCCTTTTGGTCGGTGGCGCGAGTTTAAATGCCAAAGATTTTAACCAAATAATTAATATGTAATTATTCACTAATCACAAATGAAAACAAATACTGCAAATCCTGCACTTAATTTGTTCCCATTTGTGTGATTAGTGATTTTGGACAACTATGATCTACATTGCCAGTGACCACGCAGGGTTTGAGCTTAAGGGAAAAATTATTGAGTATTTAAAAAAGACCGGCCAGAAAGTGGAAGACTGCGGGCCACTAGAGTTTGACCCGGAAGATGATTATCCGGACTTTTGCTATCCGTGCGCGGTAAAAGTTTCCCAAAATCCCGGCAGTATTGGAATAGTAATTGGCATGTCCGGTAATGGGGAAGCCATAATTGCTAATAAGGTCAAAGGCGTGCGTGCCGCGCTGTATTACGGCGTCCACGAAGACATTGTCAAACTTGCTCGCCGGCACAACAATGCCAACGTTTTATCCATTGGCGCGAAATTTATTACCCAGGAACAAGTTGAGCGAGCTATAGATATTTTTATCGAGACAGGTTTTGACGGCGGCAGACACCAACGCAGAGTTGAAAAAATTAGCAAATTGGAATAATAATAGTGGATTAGTGCAGTCTCTCCTCCTTTTCAAGGAGGAGTACCGCCCGAAGGGCGGGGAGGTGGTTGGATTTTTATCAGCAAACAACTCCAACCTTTCCGTCACCCTTCGCTAAAGCTACTGGTGACACCTTCCCTTGAAAAGGGAAGGATGCTCCGCAGACAGACCGGGTACGATAATTTTCATTTATGCCCCAAATCATCCCCGCAATTTTAGAGACAACTAAGGAAGGGTTTTTAAGTATGGTACAGAATGTGGTTAGATTGCCGGGGCTGGAGCGGATTCAGGTGGATTTTGGCGATGGCAAATTCATCGCCGCCAAACTTTTGTCAGCCGCGGATATGGACACGCTAAATCCGGCCTTCCACTGGGAAGCGCATTTAATGGTAAAAAATCCCAATGACTTTTTAGATTATCAGATTTGTGGGTTTAAAACTTTAATTGTTCATTACGAAGCTTTTTTATCATCAGATGATCTTAAAAGGACCTTGGCTAACATAAAACAGATGGGCTTTAAAACATCGGTCGCTATAAATCCCAACACACCGGTAAGTGTGCTTAAAGATATATTAGCAGACCAATATCTGATAATGAGCGTTATTCCGGGCAAACAGGGGCAGTCTTTTATAGAAACATCGCTAGATAAAATCCGAGAACTAAAAAAACTGCTGCCCCATGCTATAATAGAAGTAGATGGAGGGGTTAACGAGGCAAATATAGGAGCTCTTAAACAAGCTGGCGTAGACTTAATTTGTGTAGGCAGCGCATTGGTAAAAGCTGATAATGTCCCTCAGGCTTATGAAAAATTGCTTAGAGCCGTTGGGTAGTAATATTGTTTATGACAAAAGAAGGTAGACAATCGGGTTTTGCCCACGCATCAAGTGAATTGGTGCATGGGTTTACCCTCATCGAGCTTTTAGTAGTTATCGCCATCATTGGATTGTTGGCCAGCGTGGTTTTAGTGGCCCTAAATGGGGCGAGAATAAAAGCGCGCGATGTAAAACGGAAAGCCGATCTAAAACAAATTTATACCGCTTTGGAGTTGTATTACAATGAATATGGTGGATATCCTTCGTCTGCTTGGCCAAGCGTAGATTACAGAATAACAGCAAGCCTGGCGCAGGAACCAAAAATGTTAAACTATCTTGCCAAATTTCCAAAAGATCCCAGTGGGGCTGATAATTGTTATAGTAATGGGTATTTGTATATTAGTAACGTTTATAATGATGGGTCGAGTAATAATGCTAAAGCTTCGTCGTATGTTCTATACGCCACATTGGAAGATCAAGCCACAAGCAACTTAAGTAATGCAGGGAATGATGCGTGGTTGGCAGGAGGAGCTAATGCCTGTACATCGAGCCGGCCAAATTATCGACTAGGATTGTATAATTAGTAGTAAAAGTAGCTAGCAAAGTATGAAATTATTTTCTTTGGAATCAAAATTGAGCTTGGTGGGATGGAGCGTTTTAAGTGGTCTTTTAGCAAATACTTTATTTTATTATTTTAGCAAAGTTAAAATTTTTGACTGTTTTGATTTGGACTGTCAAAGAGAAGTCATTGATTATGGTTGGCCTTTTAAATTTTTACCATATAAACTTAATGGTTATGTTCCCAGTACGGTCAAAGAAATATTGTTTTATCCGGTTATCCGATATATTTTTATTTTAGATTCTTTATTTTGGATTTTAATAGTTTTTATTATTTTAAGTTTAATCAGATATTTTAAAAAGAAAAACACGTCAATGACATCAAGGCAGGCTTGAGCGGAGTGCAGTCTCTCCTCCTGAAAAGGAGGAGTACCGCCCGCAGGGCGGGGAGGTGGTAAAAAATTAAAAGGACAATACCGCCCCGACTCGCGTAATGTCCTTGATTTTCAAAGCAAAACTGCGGAGTACTCCTGCCTCTGGTGGGAGGGAGGTGATAAAAAACGATTTTGTTATACAATAATCCAAATAATAAAGATCTACGCCAGAAATTACGAAATAATCTCGGACTGCCTGAAATTATTCTTTGGAGGGAACTAAAAGGGTCCAAGTTTGGTAAAAAATTTAGAAGGCAGTATGGGGTTGGATCTTACGTATTAGATTTTTACTGTCCGGAAATTTGATTGGGAATTGAGCTTGACGGTAGTACTCACGATAGCACTAAAGCTTATAATTATGATCAAGCACGAACAGAATTTATTCAAAACCAGAATATAAAAATTATTAGGTTTCAGAATAAAGAAGTTTTAAATAATTTAAATGGTGTTATAGAAGAAGTTAAGAAATATTTATAAATTTAAATACCACCTCCCCTCGCTGGCGCGAGGTACTCCTCCTATAAATAGGAGGAGACTACCACCCCGTCTCGCTGCGCGAGACACCCCTCCTTGAAAAGGAGGGGAAGCTCCGCAGTTTTGCAGATAAGCTTATTTAGCTTTCAATCAAAGAAAATTAACAACCAATATGCAACAACTTTCCGTCAAAGAACTCAAACTCAAAGCCAACGATATTCGCCAAGACATTATTAGTATGCTGCTTGCCGCGGGTAGCGGGCATAGCGCCGGGCCGCTGGATATGGCGGATATTTTTACTGCGCTGTATTTTAATGTGATGAATGTGAATCCGAAAAATCCGCAAATGCCGGAGCGGGATTATTTGGTTTTGTCCTGTGGGCATATTTGCCCGGTACTTTATGCGGCTATGGGAGAGGCCGGCTATTTTCCTAAAGAAGAACTTTTAACGTTAAGGAAACTGGGCACGCGTTTGCACGGTCACCCGCACAATTTGGCTTTGCCCGGCATCGAGACATCATCCGGTCCATTGTCGCAAGGTAGTAGCCAGGCGGTGGGAATTGCCTGGGGATTGAAAATGGATAAAAAGCCTAACTATGTTTATTTGGTTGTCTCCGACGGCGAACAGCAGGAAGGCCAGACTTGGGAAGCGGCAATGTTTGCAGGAAAATATCATTTAGATAATTTAATAGCCATAATGGATAGAAACCGTATTCAAATAGATGGCGACACGGAAGACATAATGCCTTTAGATGACCTTAAAGCCAAATACGAAAGTTTTAACTGGAATGTAATTGAAATTGACGGTAACAAAATGGAAGAAGTTTTAAACGCTTACCAAAAGGCCAAAACTTTAAAAGGTAAGCCAATAATGATTTTGGCTAATACCCTAGCCGGTAAAGGCGTAAGCTTTATGGAAGGCAACTACAAATGGCACGGCAACCCGCCAAATAAAGAACAGGCGGCGGAAGCAATAAAAGAATTGCAAATGGAACGAGAAAAAATTAAAGGAGCAGAAAAATAAGCTATGGGTACAGAAAGGAAATTAGACCAACCAGAAATCAGAAAAATGGACTATAAAACAGTTTTAGCTTTGGCAAATGAAAATCCTGCAGATTTTGAAAAAGCCAAAATCCTTGCCTTAGACGCTCATATTGTAAGCTCATATAGAGTTATTAATAGACGCGGTATTTATAGCGATCATCCCGAGTTGGAAAATTTAAATACGCTATTGGAACTTTGGTCTTTTGCTCAAGCAAAAAACTTAGTTGCTGATTATAATTTAGAGCACGATGCGGTTTTGACTTACGCCAGACAAAATTTTATAGAAATATCAGGCTTTGAAAAAGTAACTTAAATAATTTAAAAAACTCGTATGGAATTTTTATTATTTGTCGGTGTGCTGGTAATTTTGTTTTGGGTGGGTAGTGTTAGCTCTCGCTTGTCCGAAGTGGAAAAGAGGCTTAAGGCTGGCGTGGCTTTGCCGAGTGCAGACCAGGAGTCTCGGTCTTTGCCTGAGCATCAGCCTAGCCAGGCGCCCGGATTTTTACAGCCTAAATACCAGCCGTCTCAGACTTCACATAGTCTGCTAAATTCTCCTGCCATAGCTACCAGTATGCCGCAAACCAGTCTGCGCGCGCAGGCCAAACCCCTGACCGAGGCACAACAAACCGAGCTGGCGACTAACTGGCTGAACAAAATTGGCATGGTGGCTTTGCTTTTAGGTATGGTTTTCTTTTTTAAATACGCCATTGACCAGGGCTGGATAAACCCGTGGGCGCGTATTATTATCGGCTTTTTAGTTTCAGGGCTTTTGGTGTATTTGGGTGAGCTGTGGAAAGAAAAATACGGAAGTAAAGCTTACGCGCTCTCCGGCGGGGGCATAGCGCTATTTTATTTTTCCATTTTTGCCGCCTACCAGTTTTATCACATTATTCCCCAACCAGTTGCTTGGGTTTTGATGCTCATTGTGGCAGGCACTTCCATTTGGTTGTCTTTCCGCTACTCGTCTTTGACTTTAGGGGTCTTAGGTTTTTTTGGCGCATATGGCAGTCCGCTAATACTTAGTTCCGGGCAAGACCAGCAAATTTCTCTATTTATTTATTTAAGCATAATGAACCTAGTGGCGTTGATAATTTGCCTCAAAAAGTATTGGGTGGAGTTGTTATTTTTGGGCTTTTTGGGTACAGTTGTAGATTATGGGTTTTGGGCAAACAACTATTCCAATTATCAAAATACTTTTTCCAGCGTATTTTTTATAGTTTTTTCAACGCTACTCATAGCGGCTGGAGCCGCGGCCTTGCTGCGCTATCATAAAGAAAAAAATAGTTTGCCCGAGCAATTAGAAAAAAATTTATCAGCGCTGTTTATTTTTGCCGGCGGGTTTTATTTTTTCAGCCTCTGGATTCTACTAAATAATTCTTACCATAACTTTTTGGCTCCTATGGTGCTTTTGGGCAGTGTTATTTTCTTTTTTATTTACGCTGTTTTAGACCGGCTCGAATACCGCGCTGTCAACTATTGTCTGTCTTTTGTTGCCAGTGGTTTGTTGGTTAGCGCCAGCCTCTGGCAGTTTGACGGCAAAGCCCAGGCGCTCGCTTTGCTCGGCATTGCGCTGCTTGGTACCAGCATCGGTTTTTTGGTCAAGCGCGAGGAGCTAAGAGTTTGGGGCTTGATTGTGCTGTTTATGTCTTTGTTCAAATCTTTGTTTGAACCTTACACCTTAGACGACAAAGTTTTTTTGTTCAACGCCAAATTTGGTTTAATGCTTGCCAACACTTTGGCCATGCTGTTTGTGGGCTGGCTTTACGGTAAGTTTAAGGCCACGGAAACAGAAAAAAATGTCGAGCAGGGCTTGCAGATTGTCGCGGCAATTATTTTGTGGCTCGCGGTGTCGTGGGATATGTTCTCAGGTCTGGCGGGTCTCGGTAGTCACTCTGTGGATAATTTTATGACGTTTTGGTGGGTAATTTACCCCGGCGCGCTGGCGGCGGCGGCATTTGTTTCGCGTCGTAAGCAGTTAATGAATTTGGCTTTAATTTTATTGCTCGCGAGTTTTATTAAAGTTTTAATTTTACCGTATGGCGACCACGACCCGCTTTTTGTGAATGCAAAATTCGGGTTGATGCTTGCCCAAACCCTAGCTTTGTTTTTTGTGGCTGTTCTCCATCAAAAGTCCGAAAATCAAAGCGAAGCCTCCGACGTAATGCATGTGGTAGCCAGCCTGCTATTCTGGTTCGCGGTTTCCTGGGAAATTGTGCAATTTTTTCAGGGCTCCCAAAGCACCAATGCACGCAACTTGCTTTTGAGCCTGTGGTGGATAGCGTACGCGGTTATCTTAATGGTGGCCGGAGGCCTGGCCAGAAAACCGGTTTTCCGGAAAGTCGCTATTGCTTTATTTGGCTTGAGTATTTTAAAAGTATTCTTATACGATGTTCAGGCTTTAGATACTCCGTACCGGATAATTGCCTTTATTGTTTTGGGCGTCATTCTGCTTTCAGTTTCATTTGCCTATCAAAAAAATAAAGAAACGATTGTTAATTTTTTGGAGGCCGATGGTCAGAATAAATTAATTTAGCAATTGAGTATATTGACTATTAAATTATAATCAAAAAAAATGAATCTCAACCCTAAAATCGGACAAAAAGATATTGAGCAGGAACCAACCCGTAAAGGCTATGGACAGGGCTTGGTGGATTTGGGGGACGCTGACCCAAATGTAGTTGTTTTAACTGCTGACCTTTCGGAGTCCACCATGGTGCATGATTTTGCCAAAAAATTTCCCGAGCGGTTTGTGCAAGTCGGCGTGGCAGAGCAGAATATGATGGGTATTGCCGCCGGCTTAGCGCTTTACGGCAAAACCACTTTTGTCGCATCGTACGCTGTTTTTTCTCCTGGTCGCAGTTGGGACCAAATGCGCGTAAGTGTTTGCTATAGTCAGGCCAATGTGAAAGTCGCGGGCGCGCATACCGGTGTGACGGTAGGACCTGACGGAGCCACTCATCAGGCTCTGGAAGATGTGGCCATTATGCGCGTACTGCCGGATTTAATAGTAGAAGTGCCTTGCGATGCCATTGAGGCGCGTAAAACTACGGTCGCGCTTGGAAAAATGAAAGGCCCGGCGTATTTTAGGTTGGGTCGTTCTAAGACCCCAGTTATTACAACTGCCGAAACTCCTTTTACTATTGGCAAAGCAGAAATTTTTCGTGATGGAAAAGATGTGGCCATAATCGGCAGCGGTCCGGTTTTGTATAATGGTTTATTAGCAGCCATTGAGCTGGAAAAAGAGGGGATTTCGGTAATGGTCGTAAACAATCACACAATAAAGCCGATTGACGTGGAAACTATTGTGAGTGCGGCAAAAAAATGCGGCGCGGTGGTAACTTTGGAAGAACATCAGACCCAAGCCGGTTGCGGCAGCGCGGTGTGCGAAGTGCTGGCGATGAATTTTCCGGTACCCGTGGAAATGGTGGGCATGCCCAATACTTTTGGCGAGTCCGGCCAGCCGGAAGAGCTAATTAAAAAATATGGGATGGACTCATTAGCTGTTGTGAGCGCTGTGAGGAGCGTCTTAAAAAGAAAGGTATAAATATGACCGCTGAACATTTAATTGAAAATAAAGGGCTGATTTCTCTAAGCGAGGTAAATAATAATTTGAAGCAAGAAATTGCTCAGATTGTTGATGATGTTGTTGCTCAGAATGAAACAGCAGAGATTGGTGAAGTAAGAGCCATAATAGCCTCAAGTATTAACCAAAGATTTTCACAGGATGTTCAGGGTTTTTGTTTGTATTCCGCAAATCGCTATTTAGACAATGATTTTATTATTACTACGGAAAAAGGCTTGCATAAAGGACCTTATAAAAGAAAAAATTCACCTAAATAAAAGATAATAAAAAATTTGGTATTGGAAAATGAGGATTATTGGAGTGGAAAAAAAGTTTTAGCAAAAAATGAAGCAAAAATATACAACAAATTTAGGTTTTACTCTTATTGAACTATTGGTTGTCATTGCCATTATTGGCAGGTACCCGAAATTCTAGACACTTAGTCTGAGGTATAATAGGTTAGAAAGGACTCTAACTTTATGCCCAAAGGCAAGTTCAAAGTCAGTAAGGAAGTTCGTGAACAGATTTTAAAACGGATTAAGGAAGAAGGTCTCAGTGTGGCCCAGGCCGCCTCAGAGCATGGGTTATCCACCCAAACCATCTACGGCTGGATAGCCAAGGGAGTCACAGCTCCGCCCTCTATCATAGAACTGTCAAAGCTCAAGCGGGAGAACCAAACCCTTCACGAAATTATCGGCAGGTTGACAGTCAAACTGTCGCTGGCGGAAAAAAAGGAGGTTGGTTGAAGATCTTTCCACTGATATGCACCTTGAAAATCCGACTAAGACCGAGTTGGCTAAAAGTTTGGGAGTTAGCAGGGCCAGCTTGTACTACGAACCAACTCTGCCGCAAAAAGACTGGTTGCTGAAAATCCGTATTGAGCAGATACTCCATGAGCAACCAAGCTATGGCCACAAAAGAATTGGCCCCGCACTAGGGATTGGCAAGAACCGGGCGCTTAGAGTTATGAAATTGTTTGGTATTAAGCCTTACCGCAGAAGGGGTAAAAAACCCAAGAAACTCAATGATTTAGGCCAAATAGCCGCTCCTTACCAAAACTGGCTGCTGACTATCCCGTTCCCACAAAGTCCTGGCATTGTCTGGGTTTCAGATTTTACCTACATTCCTTTTCACGGCAGGTTTGTTTACCTGGCCACCATAATGGATTTATTCACCAGAGAAGTGGTCGGTTGGTCAGTATGGACCGTCCACAACACGCAGTTAGTCTTGCTGGCTTTAATCGACGCGCTGGAAAAACATCCAGCCTCAAGCTACATCCACTCTGACCAAGGCCGGGAATACAAAGCTCGGCTCTATTGCCGCTTAGCCGAACATGTCGGCATTACTGTTTCTATGAGCCATAAATCCAGTCCGTGGGAGAATGGTTACCAGGAATCATTCTACTCACAGTTCAAAGTTGACCTGGGCGATCCGGGCAGATTTAAAACCCTGGGAGAATTAACAGCCGAAATTTACCTGCTCATTCACAATTACAACCACCACCGAATCCACACATCATTAAAAATGCCGCCGTCAGCATTTGCCGACCGGCAGCGAAATCAAGTATCATTAAATTAACCTAAAAAACCGACAGACAAGGTGTCTAAAGAAATGGGTACCTTACAATAGACAAACAACAAGCTAAAGTTAACTTACAGAACTGGTACAACAAAGTTGAACAGGAAAATATTGATGTTTTTACTGTAACCGCTGAATCCATAAAAGCCCATGAAGATACCATTCTTAACTACTTTAACAATCGCAGCACCAACGCTTCTGCCGAAAGCTTTAACGCCAAACTGAAAGGTTTTAGAGCTTTAGTTAGAGGTGTTAGGGATATCAAATTCTTCTTATTCAGAGTTGGTAAGCTGTATGGTTAGACCGGCGGATTGGTAATATTGCGTATGATCCTGTTTAATTGCCATATTACTGCTAATGTAGCTTTGGGCCTTGTCGTTGGCCTCTTGTTCACTTTCTGCCGTGAACTGGTAATTGATGTTGATTTGGTATTCCATATATGCTCCTTTTTGCTTACTTATTATGACAAGCAAAAGAACTCTGGAATGTTTTGGCAGTCAACGGGATTAAAACCGATTTATGGCTTACGGCAGATAAAGAGGTTTTACCCTTGATCGGCCAAAAACCCAGAGTTACAATGGGAAACCCTAAGGAAGGAAAAGGAGAGATTGTTCCCAACCGTTTTATTTTTCAGTAAAACAGGCTCAACT
>JBBREH010000031.1:0-15430 GCA_038203095.1 Candidatus Doudnaibacteriota bacterium
TTCGCATACAACATCACTATTGCATACGCAGAGTTCCGTACTGCCCTGGTGGTTAGCCTTTAGGCAGGTTGGATTTGAACCAACTGTAAACAATCAGCTTAGCTTGGCGCACTCAAAAATTCAGACTTGACCCCGTGTTCCATTCTAGGACTTTGACCTTCCTCATAGTAGGCCTTAACTGCTTTAAGCTTAAACTCCTTACTGTAGGTAATGGATTTACTACTGCATTTTGCAACGTTTGAATTACCCCGTAAAGCTTTAAGTTGCTCTAATAAATAGATCCGTTTACTCATTTGAACTCCTTTCATATTAATTATACACAAAACAAAAAGTAGACTTTTTTAGGAGTCTACTTTTTGGGGCTCAGATCAAATTGGGACTTTTTTAATTTAGGGAGGTGGAACTCGGGATTACAAAATAAAAAATATCTAATACCTTTGCATCCTTTCATTAACCTATCCAGTTTCCTAAGCCAAAAACATAGTATCCCTTTGGCTATAATAGGAGTATAGTTAAGGCATGACTTAACAGGGCAGTAATTAAATTTAATTTTATGAAAAAGTACATTCTTGCAGTTGCTCTTCTGATACTTATCGCCGCTGGGTGCTCTAAAAATACAGCCATTATCCCTACTCCAGAGGTGTCAGACCCCGGTAATACTTCTTATATTATAGAAGGCAAAGCCATAACTTTAAAAAATGGTGTGTCGGAAAATCTGGTTGACGGAACAACGACCACCGCAACCATAAAAACTAAAATCTTTGAATCCAATACACAGGGAGATCTAAACGGCGACGGCTTACCCGACACTGCTGTAATACTTACTCAAGACACTGGCGGCAGTGGTACGTTCTACTATATTGCAGTAGCTTTAAAAACAGACCGAGGGTATACCGGCACAAATGCAGTGCTACTTGGTGACAGAATAGCTCCTCAAAACAACCAAATTGAAAAGGGTTTACTCACGGTAAACTACGCGGATAGAAAATCGGAAGAAGACTTTAGTGTTCAGCCTTCCGTGGGCAAAAGTCTGTATTTGGAATATTTTAAAGGCGCTTTAACCGCCAGACCGGAAGCTCTGCAGACAACCGCCCCATACCCGTACACGGAAATTTCCAGTCCCTTAGTAGTTACCGGACAAGCGCGGGGCAGCTGGTTTTTTGAAGCCAGTTTTCCGGTTTTACTAAAAGATTCAGACGGAAAAATAATCGCTCAAGGCATAGCCCAAGCAAAAGGAGATTGGATGAAAAGTCAGTTCGTGCCATTTACAGCAACTCTTACATTTACGAAACCCGTAAACTCAACTACCGGTTCATTAATTCTAAAAAAAGACAACCCATCCGATTTACCGCAAAACGATGCAGTCTACGAAATGCCAATTATTTTTAAATAGCATGCCTTCGGAACAAAAAACAATTAGCCACAAAGAATCTCACAGCGCAAAACCGGTCCAAAAACTAAACTGGCTTAGAGCGGCCGTTTTAGGCGCCAATGACGGCATTGTTTCTACAGCCTCAATAGTTGTGGGAGTGGCCGGGTCTTCTAATTCAGCCGGTTTTATTTTAACCGCGGGCGTGGCAGGCTTGGTTGCAGGCGCGCTGTCTATGGGTGTGGGCGAATATATTTCTGTTAGCACCCAGAGAGACAGTGAAAAAGCTTTAATAGAAAAAGAACGAGAGGAGCTTGTATCAGTCCCAAAACTGGAATTGGAAGAACTGGTGGGGATATACAAAGTCAAAGGATTAACTGAAGCTACGGCAAGATTGGTAGCAAACGAACTTACTGCCAGAGATGCTCACGCCGCGCATTTTGATGCTGAGCTCGGCATAGACCCAAACAATCTTACTGACCCTTGGCACGCGGCCTTTGCTTCCACTGCGGCATTTTTTTGCGGTGCAATTATTCCTATAATTATAGTAGTATTCTCTCCGGCTTCAATTCGGATTCCATATACCTTTGCCGGAGTGTTAATTGCCCTGGTTGCCACTGGTATATTTAGCGCTTATGCGGGCGGAGCAAATAAAACCAAAGCTACTGTTCGGGTTGTCATTGGGGGAATGTTGGCAATGGCTGTAACCTTTGGAATTGGGAAACTATTTGGAATTGCAGGAATATAAACATACTCCTTGCTCTCCATAATCTTGGTTTTGACGTCGCCAACTAGCCCGAGCCAAACAAAAACCACCAAATAAATTGGTGGTTTTTGTTTTAACAAATTGGCATAATATAGTTAACTGACAACTACAAAAATATCATCAATAATTGCCTGTTCTATTCCTTTTTGCCTTTACAAGAGTCATGGATGGTTCGTGTAGTATATAACAGTTAAAATGTTATATGTTTGGACTTGACCCCAACGGATATTTTCTTCTTTCTTGACCCCAACTGACATATAATGGGTTATGGCCAAATGTTCTAATAAATTATTTTTTGAAAGATAATTTCTTTGTCTTCAGAGCAGCTTTTAGTATAGGTAGCGAACTGGGGCCGAGCCCGTGTAAATTTAAGACTTCATCTTCAGTATATTTTGACAATCTGGCCAAATTAATGATTTTTGCATTTTGCAATGCCCGAAGAGCCGGGGCAGAAAGTTTAGGAAAATCGGATTGAACTTTCTTTCGGTAAAAGCCGGACCAACAAACCGGGCAGACGGGGCAATCGCTGGTTTTATAAAATTCATGTGCACGACTACAAATTTTTATTTTTCTCTTAGGTTTCATATTAAAGCTATAAGTGACCTTAATTTCCTTACGAATCACTGTGAGATTTTTCACAAAGAAGATATTTAAGAAGAGTTTATATTTTGATAGAATAATCAAAATTTAACATGCCTGATCTAAAATTATGAAATCGGATCCTTTTCATGGTTTGACAACACAGAACCGGATTTAGTTTGTTTATTTTTACAATTCTTTCTTAAAACTTTCTGCCCACATCTTAAACCTTAATGCTGCTTCATGCAGCTTGTTGGGTCGTTTAGGCATAAGTAGGTATTTTTAGAAATTAATTATTTATGCCGTTGTATAAGACCAACATTGTTACCTTCTGTATCGAGAATGCTGACAAACAATCCAACACCCGGCATATCGTCGGGTTCACTCGAAGATGCCATACCCCCGAGAACCTTCCCGCCGGCTTCAATAACTTTCCTCATAGCTTCGTGAATATTATTTACCTCAATTACTATTCCGGTGCCATGCTCAGGTTTAGTCTTCTTATAAAAACCGCCATTAATTACTCCCGCTGTTTTAGACCAACCCTTTTCGTCAGATTCTGTGGTGCTGGCAAGCATATAATCTCCCATTTGTGGGCCTAATTCTTTTGTTTCCCAGCCGAAGGCTTTAGAATAAAATTCTGCCGCGCGTTTATTATCCTCCGATGGTAATTGAAAATGAATTACTGGATTCATATAGTTATTTGTTTAATAATTAAGTATTTTCATTATAACAGAGAATTGATTAAAAATGTATTTAAAGACTAATGCCTTTTAAAATAACACCCAAACTGTTGGCAAAAATTGAAAAGTGGACTCTTAAGGATAAAAACTGGGCTTTCAGATATTAAGATCTAAATCTTCGTGCTTAGCCAACTGTAGCTAATATACGGCTCAAGTCTTGTCATTTGCGATTTATTTGGAAAATGTCCAATGTCGAGATTTAACCCCCTATCTTATAAAAAACATGTGGCAGATATCAGAACAGGCAACGTTGTTAAAGATTTAGAACAGCCCTTGAATCAACACAAACAGCATTAAGCGTTTAGACTGGAGATATAAACTTACTCTTTACTCTCCATAACCTTGGTTCTGACTTCATTGACTAGCCCGACCCAAACAAAAAACATCAATTTATCTGGTGGTTTTCGTTTTAAAAAATTGGTATAATGTGGTTATTAGAGGAGTGCTAAGAGAAGAAATTAAGGGACATCCGCTCTGGAACATCTAGGTTGGAATCATAATTTTGAGAAAAATTAAGGCTTTAAGAAAAAAATGTAATAAAATTATGGAATTTAAAAATTACAGAAAAAATCTTTTTGAACTAGAAACTCTAAAGAAAATTTTGGAAAGAATGGATAAACTTACCCCGGCTAGCCAAAGGCTGTGGGGTAAAATGACTGTAGATAAAATGCTGGTGCATTGCACTCGCGCTTTACAAGCCGCAATGGGCATTACTAAACCTAATAGGAGCTGGCTTAGCTATACAATTGGGCCATTATTTAAAAGCATTTATACAAATGAAAAACCCTTTTCTAAAAATACTCCGACAGATGCAAATTTTGTAGTGGCCGATGCGCAAAATTTTGAACAGGGCAAGGCGAATTTAAAAAAATTACTTACTAAATTTAACGAAGGTGGGCCGAAAAATGTTACTAAGAACGCGCATCCGTTTTTTGGTAAATTAACCCCCGCCCAATGGTCAAGGGGGCAATATAAGCATATAGATCATCATTTTGGACAATTTGGCGTTTAAAATTAATTTAAATGGATTCAAAGTGCGCGGAGAACCACTAATGGAAAAATGACCTACAAACAAACTTAACATCAATTGTATAATGCATCCCGTATGTATTTCATGCTATACGCATTGAAATGCGTACAGTTGAAAAGGAAATTAAAATGAAAAAATTAATATATGCGATTAATATTACTTTAGACGGTTGCTGCGATCATACCAAAGTGACTCCTTCTGAGGAATTGCTTGAATATCATATGCGGTTATTGGAAGACGTGGATACACTGGTGTATGGCCGAAAGACTTATGAATTAATGGTTCCGTATTGGCCAGATATTGCCAAAAGCCATTCCGAAACACAAGCAGAAAATGAATTTGCCGATGCCTATAATACCAAAAAACTCGTGGTATTTTCTCGAACGCTCGACCAGGCGAAAGGAAAGAACATAAAAATTATGCGTGGAGATCTCTATAATAAAATTTTGGAATTAAAACAAGAACAAGGGAAAAATATCTTGCTTGGCGGCGTTGCCCTTCCATCGCAAGTTATAGAACTTGGACTTATAGACGAATTTCATTTTGTTGTTCAGCCAACAATAGCAGGAGAAGGGAAGCGATTAATGGAAGGCATTAGCTTACCGGAAAAATTTCAATTGAAGCTCGTTAGCTCAAAGTTTTTAAAATCTGGTTCTGTTGCGTTAAGTTACATAAAATAGAAACACATAAAAAAAATTAAACTCTCGACCTCAAATTAGTTATATAAACTTAGAACCGTAGTGTTACTCCCTGTAAACTTAATTGTTATATCCCATACAATGCTCGTAATGGCACGCAACAACATGTTCGCCCATTAACTTCTACTCATGCATGAATAAGTAGATAAAACGAGTCACAATATTTATCATGCCTGGTTCTTTCTTAAAAAAATTGCTCTGGCTATAAATAATTATTGAACATCATTCCAGCATAACATTTAAAAAACTCCTAAAAGTCACAGCTAATCAAATAAAGAAAATAGAGAATTTTTATAACCATAATATTCTGTTTGTTTTAGAAAATTTTTGAAAAAGCTACAGAGGGATTAGGCTCTCACAAAATTCGTGTCCAAAACGCCTTTTTTACTTTAACCACGCCCCGAGAGTGAAAGATAAGAAAATAAGCATACGGCATCTTATCATTTAATACAAGTAATTTCTAAAATGCCAAGATTTGCATATTAAACTATATATGGATGCTCCTGATCCTCAATAATCCGCCAAGTCTAAAGGAGCATGGGGCTAAGATGTAAATAAATAATTTTATGCCTCCAAAAACAATTCTAACCCCGGAACTTAAAGTATCAAATTTCCAAGAAAGCTTGGATTTTTATACTAAACTGGCAGGTTTTGAAATTCTTTATGAAAGGCCAGAAGAAGATTTTGCTATGCTCGGTATAAACGGCGCTCGCCTAATGATAGAAGGCTTGTCGGATAAAAGCCGTACTTGGAAAGTTGGAAATTTAGAACGACCATTTGGTCGCGGTATGCATTTTCAAATTCAAGTTCCGGATATTCAAAGTTTATATGAAAACTTTAAAAAAGCAGATTATCCTATATTCTTCGATATGGAAGAAAAATGGTATCAAATAAATAAAACTCAAGCCGGAAATAGACAATTTTTAGTACAAGACCCAGACGGCTATTTATTAAGATTTTTTCAGGATTTGGGTAGAAAATTGATTGATTGAATTACCCTATGAAACCCGTGAGATAATAACTACAACTGCTTGTCATTTCAAATGATTGGATACAAGTAAGAAATCTGTTATTATTAGGCATCTGGGACACACTCGGGATGGGAACCGCAGCAGAGCTACAAAGTACTAATTTTAAAAGGGGCCGATACAATTAAAAACAATTTGAATTTATGACAAAAAAAATAGTTTTAGCCGGGGGTTGTTTTTGGGGATTGGAAGAGTTAATTAGAAAACAGCCGGGTGTTACCAATACAATTGTTGGGTATACTGGTGGAAACGTAGATAACCCAACTTACCAAAACCACGAGGGTCATGCCGAAGCAGTAGAAATTGAGTACGACCCAAAAAAAACTTCATACAAAAATTTGCTGGATTTCTTTTTTCAAATCCATAACCCGACTACTTTGAATCAGCAAGGCGGCGACAGAGGCTCTTCATACCGCTCTGCCATATTTTATGCAAACGAAGCAGAAAAAGCTGAAGCTCTAAATTTTATAGATATTGTTAATAAGTCAAAGCGGTGGAAAGACCCAGTAGTCACAAAACTTGAACCTCTTGGAAAATTTTACCAAGCTGAAGATTATCATCAAGATTATTTACAAAATAACCCCGGAGGGTATACTTGCCACACCATATATTTTGACAGCTATCTAAAAATATAATATTTCAAAATTAATAAGACAATAATATTATGCCACTTATAAATCCATATATTAACTTTGACGGAAATACCGAAGAAGCATTTAATTTTTACAAATCAGTATTTGGCGGTGAGTTCGCAAAAATCATACGTTTCAAGGACATGGCAATTCCTGAGTTTAAAGTAACAGAAAATGATGCTAATAAAATAATGCATATTACTTTACCTATTGGTAAAAATGTTTTAATGGCTAATGATGTTCCAGAAAGTATGGGCGTTGTAAATGAAAAAGAGAATAGGTCAAAAATTGCCGTTAGCGCGGAAAGTCGTGCGGAAGCAGACAAGTTATTTAACGGACTCTCAGCAGGTGGAACCATAGAAGTACCTATTTCCGACAGTCCTTGGGGTTCATATTTTGGGATGTTTAGAGACAAATTTGGTATTGAATGGACGGTGGATTTCGATCCAAATGATAACTGGCAAGCAGAAAAATAAAAAAGCGTACCTCTTATGGATACGCTCAAGAAGGCAAAGACCATGGCTGTTAGGGAGCATCTTGAAGATGCGGATTTTCCAGCTCTCAAAAAAGTAATGCTATTAATAGACTTGTTGCTTAATAACTTTTTTGATTTAAAATCTGGTATTTCAGACAAAACCGATGTTTAAAATTTTGATGTTTAACCTAAGTTAAGCGGAAAAATTTTAAACAAGGTTTTGGCGAAATAACGGATTTTGGGCGGAAAATTATTAAACAACAAGTCTAATATAAAAAAACGGAATAAATAAACAATTTTATGGCTCAAAAAAAACTCATAATAAGCGCATTACATAGAACACCAACGGATTTGCGCAAGGCAATAGCATCTGACCAAGTAGCAAAAAATTTATGGGCAGACATTACGCCGTTGGCAAAGAATGAATGGGTCTGTTGGGTAATGAGTGCCAAACAAGAAAAAACCCGAACACGTCGCATAGCCGTTGGTCTGGACAAAATGCGCAATGGAATGCGTAGGCCTTGTTGTTGGGAAGGATGTCCGCATCGGGCAAAGCAAACGGAATCCACCCCAAATTAAGTATTAAAATACTAAATTAAAACTATGGTAGGATATAAATATCTAAATAATCCCCGTGAAAAAATTTTAAAAAAGACGGAGGGATCAAAATAATCATTAAATTTTAAAAAGGAGACATTAAAATATGAATACTTCTAATGGAGTAAAAAAATATCTCGCGGAAGCTTTGGGAACTTTTGCCCTGGCGCTTATTGTGTGTTTATCGCTTAAAGCTTCGTTACCTTTGACCACGCCGGTTTTGGCGGGGTTAACTTTGGGTTTGTTTGCTTACAGCACCGGCCACATTTCCGGTGCGCACCTTAATCCGGCCGTCACTTTTGGCGCTTGGGTTATTGGCAAAATTAAATACCCTGACGCGATTAGCTACTGGGTGGCGCAGTTTATTGGTGCCGGGCTGGCCATGTGGCTGGTTAATTCAGTTGTAGGAACCCTACCTCAACTAAACGCCACGAACACTCTGACTATTGGCTTAGCCGAAGCTTTGGGTGCGCTATTTTTTGGTTTCGGTATTGCATCAGCTGTTTACGGCAAAACCCCGGCCGACGCTACCGGCCTAGTTGTGGGAGGCTCTTTACTTTTTGGCATTTTAGTTGCCTCAGGCATGGGCTCTTTGGGTGTGATTAACCCGGCCGTGGCTCTGGCCATAGGCGCATTTAACCTAATGTATATTTTAGGCCCAATTGTCGGGGTTACAGCGGGCATGTCGATTTATAAATATTTAATGGCAAAAGAAGCTTAAAATATTGACCCTAATGAATCGCTTTAATTTATAACCCCACGGCAAAGCCGGAAGGAAAGTCATTTGATTTATGTACCACCACATTATCAAACAAAAAATAATTAAAAGTTTTGAACTCGGGGATCGGCATGAGTATCAGGAATTATTCAAAAGTGTCTCGCCTACCGTAAAACATCGCTCGTCGGGCAACCACGCGCTTGGCGGCGAAAGAAACAATGTGGCGCTAATGAAGAAGTGGTTTGAACGCTTGGGCAAAGTTCTTCCGAATCTAAAACTAACCATAGAGGCTATTTGGATAAAAGGCTGGCCAAACAATACAATTGTAATTGTCAAATGGACATCGAATGCGATTTTGGCAAACCAGGAACCCTACCAAAACCGCGGTGTCCATATAATTAATTTAAAATGGGGCAAAGCCTGCGCCTTTGATATTTACGAAGATACCCAGGCCGCAGCCATTGCCCTGTCCAAACAAGCCGCCTCCGGCATACCCGAAGCTGCGGCCGCTAAAATAGAAAGCTAACTATTAATATCTGACTATAATGACAATCACTCCCTTTTTATGGTTCAACGACGATGCGCAAACAGTCATGGATTTTTATATATCCATTTTCCCCGACGGCAAAATTATCCAGCTTATGCCCGGGCCAAACGGCAAAGCTATGGGCGGGGCGTTTGAAATTTTAGGACAAAGATTTATGGTCCTTAACGGCGGGCCAATGCACGCCAATTTTAATGAGTCGGTTTCATTTTTTGTGTCCGTAAAAACCCAACAAGAAATAGACAATTACTGGCAAAAATTAACGTCTAATGGCGGCAAAGAAAACAAATGCGGTTGGCTCAAAGACAAATACGGTCTTTCCTGGCAAATTGTTCCCAACGTTTTAGGTCAACTTTTAGGCAACCCCGACCGAGAAAAAGCCAACCGCGCCATGCAGGCCATGCTAAAAATGAACAAGCTAATAATCTCCGACTTGCAAAAAGCGTTTGACGGATAACGATTACCGATATAAGCATTAAAATTATCCCAACAATTATCGGAACATTAATATCTGTAATAGCATTCTTCCCTTATATAAAAGATGTATTAAGAGGGAAAACAAAACCCCATGTGTACACTTGGTTAATTTGGCTGATAGTCCAAAGCATTGCAACAATTGGAATTTTGTATGGCGGCGGAAAGTGGGGGGCTCTGGAGCTTATTATTGGCATAGGATTAGTTATTTTTGTTTTTATTTTATCCTTACGACAAGGAACAAAAAATATTACTAAATCTGATGGCGCTTCACTATTTATAGCTCTTGGGGCCTTAGCTATCTGGTGGCTATCAAAAAATGCTCGACTAGCAATTCTAATGGTAACTATTGTTGACCTAACAGGTTATTTGCCGACCATCAGAAAAACCTATATAGAACCTTGGAGCGAAACTTTAGTTACATGGGTGGGTTTTACAATTGGGAATTTATTTTCAATAATCGCTTTAAAGGAGTTAAATTTTTTAACATTATGCTTCATCTTTTCAACCACCGTTGCCAATACCCTAGTGGCATTGATAATTATTACAAGAAGATCTTTAATAAAAAAATCTCGGCAATTTAACTAAGATTTTTTGGCTAATTCAATTACCCGTCAGGTTAAGGTATACTTAAACCATGCTCACGAAATACAAAACTTTAGTTCATAACGGATTTGAAATAGGCATTTTCCTTAAAGGTTTAAACGGAATTTTGGAAATTTTAGGCGGGGGCGCAATGCTCATTCTTTCGCCCCAAACCATTTTTCGGTTTATTTTTTTTATTGTCCAAAGTCTCCCGCAAAATCTGGTAGGCAAACATTTGCTGGTACAAAGCTACTCGCTTTTAAACGAACAAAAAACTTTTTTAATCTTGTTCCTGCTTAGTCATGGCATAATTAAACTCCTACTAATTTTTGCGCTTTACAAAAAAAAGCTTTGGGCTTACCCTCTGGCCGTGCTGGTCTTTGGCCTGTTTATTTTGTTCCAAATGGAACAATATTTTGTCTCACGCTCACTATGGTTAATTATTTTAAGTGTGCTTGATGTTCTGGTAATTGGCTTGACTTATTTAGAATACCGGAATTTAAAATCAAAAATTAACGGTCATTAACCAAACAGACTTATTAATATAGGCCTAATTTTTTTGAACCAAAACCTGCCTTTGATACGTATTATATATATGTCATTCAAAAATGCATGAGTTTTGCCAACAAAATTACAGCTAAAAGTAAAAAACTCCCTGGCGGCAAAATTATTGTAGCCATAGTTATTTTGTTATCCCTAGTTTTTAACAGCCGAATGATTTTGAACTTCGGCAAGCATTCATCAATACAACAGGAGCTGACATTGACTCAAAAAGCTCTTACTGATTCAGAGCCTGCCACGCAAACAAACCCAACCTCTTTAACTCTACCTAGTCAGGCTCCCGACCAAGCGACTGGGGTTAAAACACTACCCCCTCAAATAAATGCCATTCATAATGTCAAAGGGACAGATTCAAAAGATAGGGAAGGCGATTAATTTTATGAAAAAATTCTTTTTTTCTTCTATTGTATTTGTTACTTTTGCAGGCTATGTCCTGTATGTTCGCCATAGTACTGCCAGCCTTGTAGATGCTATTACCCCGCCCGGCTTATTAAACGTGCAGTCGGCTCCGACTTTGACCAATGTTAGCTCAGGTTCCTCCCCTCCTCCCAAACAAACTCCCGCCCCGGTAGCTTCAACAACACAACCAAAGCCAAAATCAGTCTCAGATCCAACCCCTAAGCCGGTGCCCGCTCCAAAACCCATTCCGGCTCCAACTCCACAAGGTCAATACAAAAACGGCGTTTATACCGGCAACTTGGCCGACGCCTACTACGGCAATATTCAAGTTCGAGTTACCATTTCCGGTGGCGCAATTATCCATGTCGCCTTTCTTCAGTACCCGAGCGACCGCAATACTTCCGTCCGCATCAACATGCAGGCGATGCCTCATTTGCAGCAGGAAGCCATAGCCGCGCAAAACAGCAAGGTTAATATTGTTTCTGGTGCCACCGATAGCAGCCAGGCCTTTCGGCAGTCATTGGCATATGCCTTGGCACAGGCAAAAAACTAACAAAACGATTGACAAGAATGACAGGATTTAAAAGAATAAATACGTTCATTCTTGTCAATGCTAATTAATCATGTTAATTCTTTATCAACCTATGACCTCCACTCGCCACATCATGGGCATGCCTATAACTTTAGAAATTGTCGATAACAACATCGGAGCGGAAGTGGCAGATGAAGTTTTTGCCTATTTTAAAAGCATTAATAATAAATTCAGCACCTATAAACCTGAAAGCGAGATTAGCCAAATTAATTTGGGAAAAGTTTCAGCTGCGGATTACAGTCCAGAAATGCGAACTATTTTTGCCCTGGCCGAAGAAACCAAACAGCTGACTAATGGCTATTTTGACATTAAAATTAAAGACGGCATTTATGATCCATCCGGGTTAGTTAAGGGCTGGGCCATTCACAACGCAGCAAAAATTTTAGTAGACAAAGGCTTAAAAAACTACTACCTAGTGGCAGGAGGCGACATACAGGCTTCGGGGCTAAACAATAATGGCAAGCCCTGGAGCGTCGGTATAAAAAACCCCTTTAAAAAACATGAGCTTATTAAAATTATTTATATCACCAACCAGGGCGTGGCAACTTCCGGCACTTATGAACAAGGCCAGCATATTTACAATCCCCATAATCGAACTTCGCTAATTACAGATATTGTCAGTCTGACCGTTATTGGCCCGAATATTTTTGAAGCAGACCGTTTTGCCACCGCCGCCTTTGCCATGGGACCTTACGGGATAAACTTTATTGAAAAGCTAAACGGGTTTGAAGGTTATATGATTGACGAGAATGGTTTAGCTACAAAGACTTCGGGGTTTGAAAAATATACCAAATTTTGATCAATCTGCTCTAAGAGTAATCTTCTGGAGACACCTTTGAACACAACCCGACAAATCCTCTAATAACACTCATGCTCAACCTTATCGACAGCTTGCTCAACCGCATTACCATGTATCGGCTGGTGTTATACGTATTAATTGCCCTTTTGACCATAGCCGCAGTTTTTGGTTTTTTCGGCTGGCTGCCATACAGCTCTGTTTCCATTATCTATTCAGCCCTTTTTATTACATTGATTTGCTGGTTAATTAACACCATTGCCGCCTGGGTTTTTGACGCACCCACTAACGTGGAATCTGTCTATATTACTGCCTTGATTTTGGCACTAATTATTAACCCTATCACAGCGCTGAATTTTGAATATTTTGCTTTTATTTTTTGGGTCGCGACACTGGCCATGGTTAGTAAATATTTTTTGGCCATTGGCAAAAAGCACCTATTTAATCCCGCGGCCTTAGCGGTAGCAACAACTGCCGTTACAATTAGCCAAGGCGCCAGCTGGTGGGTAGGAACAGTTGTTATGCTACCGTTTGTAGTTATGGGTGGCTTTTTAGTCGTGAGAAAAATAAAAACCGCTGATTTGTTTTGGAGTTTTTTTACCGCGGCTGCCGCCACCATTTTAGCCTTTGCCTTGCTTGGCGACAAATCACCGCTGGACGCCGAATACAGGTTACTAATAAATTCTCCGCTAATATTTTTTGCCACAATTATGCTGACGGAGCCTTTAACTACTCCGCCAACCAAAAACTTGCGCATTATTTACGGTGCCCTGGTCGGCTTTTTGTTCGCCCCCCAAATTCACATTGACTCAATTTTTTCCACGCCCGAACTCGCGCTATTGGTTGGCAACCTGTTTGCCTATTTGGTTAGCCCTAAACAGAAATTACTCCTTCAGCTCAAAGAAAAAATCCAGCTGGCGCCTTCCATTTTTAACTTTATTTTCCAGCCCGGACAAAAACTAAAATTTAAGCCCGGACAATACATGGAATGGACACTAGAACACGACTCCCCGGACAGCCGCGGCAATCGCCGCTACTTTACCATTGCATCTTCTCCAACCGAGGACGAGTTGATTTTGGGCGTAAAATTTTACGACCCACCCAGCAGTTATAAAAAAGGTTTGCTTGATTTACCGCCAGACGGCCGGATTGTGGCCAGTCAACTGGCCGGAGACTTTGTCCTACCTAAAGACCCAAACCAAAAACTGGTGTTTATTGCCGGTGGTATTGGCGTTACCCCCTTTCGCAGTATGATTAAATACCTCTTGGATAGAAATGAAAAGCGACCGATTGTTATTTTTTATTCCAACCGCAGCGCGGAAGACGTGGTCTACCATGAAATTTTTCAAGCCGCCGCTGAACAGCTAAACATTCAAACCATTTTCACAATTACCAATCCAAACACCGACCCGGCCTGGCAGGGACACCGGGGTATTATTACTGCCGATATTATTAAACAAGAAGTTCCGGATTTTGCCCAAAGAACTTTTTACCTCTCCGGTCCGCGCTCTATGGTTACGGCTTTTGAAAAAACTTTAAGCACAATGGGACTAAAAAATAACCAAATCAAAGCTGATT
This sequence comes from Candidatus Doudnaibacteriota bacterium, assembly GCA_038203095.1. Classification (GTDB taxonomy): domain Bacteria; phylum Patescibacteriota; class Doudnabacteria; order UBA920; family UBA920; genus PALSA-1336. The sequence goes on from JBBREH010000031.1 coordinate 14,165, forward strand.
ACTTTCCGGGATTTATATAATTTTAACTACACTATTCTACTTTATTTATAAAGGCTCGGGTCTTTGTTTAATTTACCCTTTTAGGTCAAAATGCTAAACATTCCAACATTCTGCAGAATATAAGAATGTTGTGGTATAATATAAATAAGATGAAAACCAGTAAACAATTAGAGAGACATATTAAGGGCATTGCTAATCATCGGCGGATTGAGATTTTGTTTTTGGTTAACGCTGTCCAAGGAATAACACTGGACGAAATATCTACCGAACTAAAATGCAACTTTAAAACTATATCGGAACATACCAAAAAGCTTGTACTGGCCGGACTTTTGAACAAAAAATACCAAGGGCGCAAAGTTGCCCACTATCTTTCCCCATACGGCCGCAAACTTTTAAACCTAATAAAATCATTCTGACATTCTGCAGAATATTGGAATGTTATTTAAATGCATGGCAACCGACCAAAAAAATATTGATTTTCTTACCGATCAAATTCAAAAGGCCGGAAGTATTCGAAGCAGGAAAATGTTCGGCGAGTATGCTTTATATTGCGACGAAAAAGTTGTGGCGCTGGTTTGCTACAACAATCTTTTTGTTAAGATAACTGCTATTTCAGATAAATTTCTTGATAGCAGCCATGAAGCTCCGCCTTACCCGGGCGCGAAAAATTATTTAAAGGTACCAGAGGAAAAATGGGACGACCACGAATGGCTGACAAATTTTATCCGCTCCACCGCCTCGGCTTTGCCAATACCAAAGCCTAAAGCGCTAAAAAAGAAAAAACTATAAATTAGTAGCGCTATCGTCCGCAGAAGGCCCATAAATAGAGGGTACTTTACCACCCGCCATACGCACGTACACGCTCAGCTGGCCACGGTGATGGATTTGGTCGCAAATCATCATTAGAGCAAACTCATCTGCCAAAAATTTTCTACCGCCAAACTCCACAGTCTTGTTTAAATCAGCATCAGAGAATGCTTCCAATTTGCTTAGGACTTGCAATCCACTTTTTTCAAAATCGGCAATGACGACATTAGTGCTTGCTGGTTTGTAATCTTTAAATTTATTCCTGTCCAAAACTTCGCCAAAAATAAAACTTTCTAGCAAATACATTTCAAACACAAAAGTCGACATAAGCCTCACTGCTTCCTGCGAACGTTCGTGAGGTTTAAAATCGTGCTTTTCTTGCGGATATGCCCGCATTACTTTTAACGTGGTACTAAATTCTTTTTTAACTAATTTAAGCAAGTCTGATTTTGAGATCAT
>JBBREH010000032.1:0-14960 GCA_038203095.1 Candidatus Doudnaibacteriota bacterium
CTGCATTAACAAAATGTACAAGTTTGCCATTATTATAGCCGCTGTAGTTGGGGTATTCTTTATTGTTATTGCCGGTTATGTTTATATGGGAGCTGAGGGAAACACGGAAAGCGTGGATAAAGCTAAAAGTATTTTAGCCAGCACTTTATACAGTTCGGTAATCCTAATGGGTGGCTATGTCTTTTTAAAAGCCTTAAACCCAGACCTAATCCAATTTCATAGTATTCAGCCACCGAGTGTAACAATAAACACTTTGCCGACGCCGACTGATGTAGGAGCGAATGAGCCTGAAATTTTAAACACGCCTCCTAATAGCACCAGCCCAAACACCTCTAAAGCCGGGTGTGATTATAAAGATAACGCCGATGCCTGGCCTGAAATGGTTAGTATTTCCGTGCCAGTCTGGGATCAAAATGGAAACGGAAAAACCCTTTCAGTCACTGTGAACAAACAAGTCCAGGATAAGGTAAAAAACGCTTTTAATGAAATTTATAATAGTTCGGAAAAATTTCCAATTATTGTCGCGCAGGGTTATAATTTTAACTACGCCGACGCGGCAAAAACTATTGTTTCCGGTCACGCCTGCGGTTTGGCAATCGATATAAACCCGGGCTCCAATCCAATGCTGAAAAATGGGGTCACCGGAGCCTGGAAACCCTGTTCAGGAAATTCAAGCGCTTGCGACAAACTTTCAATTACCGCAAACGGGTCGTTAGTGCAGGCATTTGCAAAACAGGGTTTCTCATGGGGAGGCAACTGGATCTCTTTAAAAGATTATATGCATATGAGTTGCATTCAAAATGAACACGGCAGCTGTCCATTTTTAAAAAAACATTAGTCAATGCTATATGACGACCAATGATCTACAACAATCAACACAATATCCGCACTTAAAAAAGCAAGCAAAAATCGGAGCAAATTTTGACAATAAATTTTTACAACCGTGGAGCAACGAAAGTCTGCTCGACGGTTTTAAAAAGTTTTTTGATGAAAATGGGAGGTATCCAACAGCAGAAGAAATTGACGCTTATGAATTTCTACCTTCCGCAAGGCAGATACAAAGGGCATTTGGAGGTTTAAGAAATTTAAGGAAGTCTTTGGGTCTAGAAATTGAAGACTACGGCAGGGGAGTCAATAGGTCAAAAATTGTCTTTGAGGCAAATAAACGAGGCGGCATAGGAGAAAAAGAAACGGAAGAAATACTGATAAACCATTTTGGCGAATGCTTTGCCCATGTCGAAAAACCCTTATATAAATATATAAAGCCGGAATCTAAACTCAGAAAGGATTCTAAATGCAGGGTTGATTTCCTGGTCTACGCCCAAAATTACACATTCTGTGTTGATGTATTCTATACTAATACACTTTGCACTTTAATTGCCAACATCAATGTAAAGAGTAAAAAATACCAAGACTTAGCAATTGATGTTTATTTAGTCAGCCTAAATGAAAATATAACCGATAATTCAATCGGACTTTATTTAAGCCATAGGATAACTAAACTTGACCAAAATATCAAAGTTATAAATAAAGGCTCCTTTTTCCAAAAAATTAAAACAATACCAGTTATTAAGGTTAATTAATCCAGAAGGACGCATAAGATACATTGTGCGACCTTACCGATATTTCGTTTTACCGCTTCCCTAACATAAAAGCCGATCCTGCTTATGGATCGGCTTTTGCTTATTATATAAACTAACTAGACAATATTTTTAACCTTTCTTAGCTGCTTAACCAGCCCGGGCAAAACTTTTAATAAACTATCTAATTCTATTTTTGTTGTTTGTTTACCTAATGTGAGCCTTATGGAGCTTCTTGCTTGAGCCTGTGAGAGTCCAATTGCCGTTAAAACGTGTGAGGCTTCAGTTTCAGCTGTACTGCAGGCACTGCCTGTAGACACCATAATGCCGTAGGAGTCCAAATACAGCATAAGCGCCTCCCCTTCCACGTCTTTAAAAGAAAAATTGGTATTATTGGGAAGCCTTGTAAGCTTATTATGATATTCTTTTTTAATGCCAGTATTTATTCTACCTGCTTTTAAACTAAAACTGTCGGGTCCATTTAAAAGTACTTCGGACACCTTTTGCCTAATGCCTTTAACCAAATACTCAGTCAGGCCGCTAATTCTCTTGCTCTCTAATTCCCTATCATTCTGAACCAACTCCAGCGCCTTAGCCAGCCCCACAATATTGGCCACGTTCTCTGTTCCCGAACGCATCCCTTTTTCCTGACCGCCGCCAAATATCAACGGGTAGATATTGACTCCTGACCTTACATATAAAAATCCCGTCTGCTTAGGCCCGTAAATTTTACTGCCGTTTACAGACATCAGGTCTACCCCAAGCTGATTGACATCGAGCTCCAAAAATCCCGCTGCCTGACAAGCGTCAGTGTGGAAAAGTATCCGTGTCAATCCGTTCTGGAATCTTTCTGTGTTTATCTGTTTTAACCACTTCCCTATCTCGGCAATAGGCTCAATGGTGCCGACCTCATTGTTCGCGTACATCACGGAAATTAAAACTGTTTCCGGTCTAATAGATTTTTTTAATTTATCAAAGTTAACAAAACCCTGACCATCAACATCAATCAAATCAGTCTGACAACCCTCCCCTGTCAAAGCCTTAAATGAATTTAAGACGCAGTGATGTTCAATAGTGGACGTAATTAAGTGCGGAGGGAGTCCGTGTTTATCTGTTTTCCAATTCGCGCTCATGTGTGCCGTGCCAAGCACCGCCAGGTTAACGCTCTCTGTTCCTCCTGCTGTAAAAATAATTTCCGACGGCTTGGCATTTATTAATTCGCTAATTGTCTGCCGGGCGCTTTCAATAGCAACCTTAGCTTCCCTGCCCTTTTGATGAAGCGAAGAAGGATTGCCAAACTTTCCACTAAAAAACGGCGCCATTACTTTTTTGACCCTAGAGTCCAATGGAGTCGAGGCAGCATGGTCCAAATAAATAATTTTTTTCATTGCATATACACTTAATCTGAAATTATAATTAGCAAATGCATTACTATCATTTATAAACAAGCAGGTTCGTCAACTGTTCCAAAAATCTGGCAGCCCATTAAATAACCCGCCACAGCCGCTGTTTCTATGACAGCATATTTTATATACTATCGATTTTAAAAATGTAGGAAGACAGCTCCTGTTAATATTTACACAGTTTGTTTTCTGCAAAAAGATACTATCTGCTTGATTTTACAAACCCGGCAGTTACAGCCTCTGCTTCGGTTTTAAAACACTGTTCGGGCTTAACTATTTTATAAAACGCGCCGCCAACAACGTGGTAAACTTTTTTGCCTTTGGCGGAAATATTTCCTTTGACGACGCAGTTGATCAAAGAAGGCAAGGTCGTGGTCGTAACTCCAGCCACGTCTGCCTCTGCCGCTGGCGCGCCCTGTGGTTTTTTAATGCTTTGTGTGGTATAATTGCTTAAAGGCTTGTAGGTGTCGCGCCTGGATCCCCTCTCATACCGTCCCGTGCCAAAGCCTACAAGAAAAACCACTATAAAGCATGCGACTAACACAACTTTATTTTTGTTTTCTTTTTCTTTCAGCCAAGTTTTGATTTGTTCGTAAGAAAGCATTTAAAACATTATATCTTAAAATTTACCGCGGGGTCAAATCCGCAAATTTATGAGATACGCCTTTATATTAGGGAGGGTTTATACTTTATCCGTGGCCGAATTGGTTGCGGTTCTTGAAAAGACGGATGCCGCTTTAAACCTTACCGGTGAAGCGGTTAAAATTTTGGAAGCGTCCGAGGAAGTGCTTATTGTAGAAACCGGCCACCCGCTCAATATTGATAAACTGCAAAAAAAGCTCGGCGGTGTAATAAAAATTTTAGAAGTTGTTGACGTAATAAAAAAACGCGATGCCGATTCTATAAACTTCGCGCTCAAGCATTACTTCAAACCCAGCGTTCTAAAGAAACAATTTTTTAAAGATTACAAAGGCAAGGTGCAATTTGGCGTTAGCATTTACGTTTTGGACATTGCTTTGCTCAAACGGCCCGAATTTAACCCACGGGAAAAAAATCAAGTTTTTAATTCCATTTTTTCGGAGCCTAAAAGAGTGGGCATGATGATAAAAAAAGGTCTTACCGACAGCGGCGCCAGCGTACGCCTGGTCTTACCGGAATTTAATTCACTCTCTCTTGCTTCGGTCGTGGTGACCAAAAATTTACTTTTGCAAAAAGGGGCGGAAATCTGCATTTTGGCCGCGCAGGATAAAATTTTTACGGCAAAAACATTATGCGTGCAAGACTTTGAAGACTACGGCCGGCGCGACTACCAAAGACCGGTACGCGATGAAAAGCAGGGTATGATTCCGCCAAAAGTTGCCCAAGTTATGCTAAACTTGTCGGGGTGTAAAACCGGTGATACAATTTTAGACCCATTTTGCGGTATAGGCACAATTGTTCAGGAAGGTCTTCTTTTAGGTTTTAAAATGATGGGTAGTGATATTAACAAAACTGCAATTAAAGGCAGTGAGCAAAATTTGGAATGGTTTAGGAACCGCTACCACATTCCGGCAGGCAAATACGGTGTGGAAACCTGCGATGCTACCAAAGTTTCGGACCTTATTAGTAAATCTGGTGGCCGGATTAGCGCGATAGTCACAGAGGGCACACTAGGACCAATTTACGGAAAATATCCTAAACCCGAAGAAATCAAAAGAAATTTTACTGATCTGGAAACCCTTTATAAAGCTAGCTTTATTGAATTCAGCAAATTTTTACCCTCAAAAGGCAGAATTATTATGTGTATCCCAGCCTACAGAGGAGGCCGTGATAACTATGAAATGTTCCCCAGTCTTGACTTTGCTAGAGCTTTAGGCTACAATTTAGTGGATATTATTTCCCCGGCGCTGGCTAAGAAAATGAAGTTTTTAAAACTCACCGCCCGAAAAACCGCTATTTATGATCGAAAAGATCAAGTTGTAGCAAGGGAAATAGTGATTTTTCAAAAAAATTAATTATCCACTAATCACAGATACTGCAGAATATGCAGATTCGGGATTTGCTCCCATTTGTGTGGTTAGTGATTTGTGGAGAAACAATGGCACATAAAAAAGCAGGCGGCAGTACAGCCCTAGGCCGCGATAGCGTTAGCAAACGTTTAGGCGTAAAAATTTTTGGCGCTCAGGCAGTTAAAAAAGGCCAGGTGATTGTCCGTCAAAAGGGCACCAAGTACCACCCGGGCAAGAACGTTGGCATTGGTGGCGACTCAACTTTGTACGCCCTAACCACCGGCTTAGTTAAATTTCAAAGCAAAATGTCCCCCAAATTTCACGGCAACCTGCGCAGAACCAGAATTGTGAACGTGGTTCCGGGTAAATAGTTTTTATAGGTTTTAAAACCTCGCCAATTATGGCGAGGTTTTTTGTATGCGATTATTTGACCTCAAAGCTCGCGTGCACAATTGCGGTGATTTCCTTTTTTATGGAAGATGTATCGTAGGAGCCGTAGTCGGAAAGTTCTGTAGAATTTGGTGCTGTAATTTGCATTACACCTTGGCCAGCGGATTTTAGCGCTCCTAAAGAGGAGCCGGCGTTTTGGGCTATACTCTGTGCGCGTTCGCGGGCGTCTTTGGTCGCTTCGGCTAGCATTTCTTTTTTTAGGTCAGAAAGTTTGCTGTATAAATATGACACCGGCGAAGCAGAAAGAACAACCCCCTGCGAAACTAACCCACTCGCTCCATTAGCTACTTTGCTGACAGCATCAAGATTGCCCGATTCTATAGACAAGGATTGATAGAGGCTGTAACCGCTAACTACGTCAGACTCCTGCGTGCCTGAAAAATCGTTCTGTTTAATATGTTTATAACTGGGACTGACTGACAAAGGCTGAACTGTAATTTCTGCATCGACAACACCATTTTTCTTAATAAAATCATTTACAATTTTTAAATCTTTTTCTGCCACTGCTGTGGAAACGGTCAAATTGGCTAAATCGGCCGCAACTGAAAAATTCAAATTCAGCTGAGCAACATCAGATTTTATTTGCCGCTTAGCGCTGCCAGTCACAGCAATACTCCCATTTTGCCCGCGTGCGTAATAATAATGGCCAAAAAGTCCTGCGCCCACAACAAAACCAAGAGCTAAAATTCCAGCGGTAATATAAAAGGTGCATTTATGTTGCATGTATGTTTTGGAAGAGGTGTCCCCTCCTCCAGTTTAATTTTATGGTATAATTATTTTTTTCCTTTTACCACTGCTTTCATAAATCCTATAAATAAGGGGTGGGGAGAAAGCGGACGGGAGAGGAATTCGGGGTGGAACTGAGAGCCTACAAAGAACGGATGGTCTTTGAGCTCAATAATTTCCACCAATTGGCCATCGGGAGTAGTCCCTGCAATGGTTAAACCTGCCGCTACTAATTTTTCCCGATACTCGTTGTTAAACTCAAAACGATGGCGGTGGCGCTCGCTAATTATTGCTTTACCGGATTTAGTAAGACGTTTTGCTTCTAAATAACATTTTTCTGTAAGCGTACCGCGGGTTATTATGCAGTCCCAAGCCCCCAAACGCATAGTCGCTCCGTACTCACGGTTTAACATTTTTTTGGCCTGGTCCGGCATTATATGAATTACCGGGTGCGGGTTGTTGTCGTCAACCTCCGTGGTGTTTGCGGCTTTCAAGCCTGCCACGTTGCGGGCAAATTCTATGCTTGCCATTTGCATGCCGTAACACAAACCTAAATAAGGCACTTTGTTTTCCCGCGCGTACTTTATAGTTTCTATCATCCCCTCTGTACCTCGGCTGCCAAACCCACCGGGCACCACAATGCCGTCAAATTTTTCTAAAATATTTTTTGCACCCTGTTTTTCTATATCCAAACTGGATATCCAGTGAAGGTTTGCCTTAACATTGTTTGCCCAACTACCATGTTTAATAGCTTCCACAACTGATATATAAACATCGGCCAGCTTATAGTCCCCGGTTTCGTAATATTTACCCACCACCGCGATGTTAACTTCTTTTTTCGAGGAGCTAATTTTACTTACGAGCTTAGACCACTCTTTAAGATTGGCTTTTTTTGGCTTGATCCCGAATTTTTGTAAAATTTTATCTGTCAACTTTTGCTGGTCAAAACTTAGAGGCACCCGATAAATACTGTCAACATTAGGCGCCGAAATAATATGATTTACCGGCACGCTGGTTATCCAGGCTAAAGTTTCTTTACGGCGATCGTCCAATGCTTTTTCCGCGCGGCAAATTAAAAAGTCCGGCTGAATACCGCTACCATTTAAAATTCTTACCGATGTCTGCATGGGCTTGGACTTCATTTCCCCCACACTGGGTGGCGTAGGCAAATAGCCCACGTGAATATGGATTACGTCACGGCCGTCGCGATATTTCATTATGCGGTTGGCTTCCATATACAAAACATTTTGATACTCCCCCACTGTACCACCAATTTCCGCAATCACAAAATCCGCGTTTCGCTCTTTAGCCGCTTGTTCCAATCGCCGAATAATTTCTTCAGGTACGTGAGGCACAATTTCTACGTCCTCGCCGCCGTATTCAAAATTTCTTTCTTTTTCAATGATAGTACGGTACACCTGGCCGTTGGTAATATAGTTGGAGCTGGAAAGATCGGTATTCATAAAACGCTCGTAATTACCTAAGTCCTGGTCTGTTTCCATTCCGTCTTTAGTTACAAACACCTCGCCGTGCTCTTGCGGGCGAATGGTTCCTGCGTCTACATTCAGGTACATATCGCACTTTACCGGAGCTACTTTAAACCCACGCGCCTCAAGCAACGCAGCTATTGACGCTGTGGTCACGCCCTTACCTACGGAAGATATAACTCCGCCGGAAACAAAAATAAATTTGGTGTCTAGCTTTTTGGCTTTACGCGCTTTGATATGATAGGACATAGGGTTAATTGACAAAATTAATTAAAATTTAAAATTGACAAAATTGCAGCGCGCCGATTTATCGGCTTAGTTGGTAAATTTAAAAGTTGAAAGGATTTTATCGCAAATTCCGTTTGTTTGGTAAGTATCATAATCATCTCTAATGCTAACTGAAAAATTTTGGCTTTTATTAAATATCCTTGTGTCCGTAGCATATCCTTAACCGAGTGGAAAAAATCTAAAAGTTTCCGCGCCATTTATTGTTAACTCTACAACCTTTAGATCATAAGAATAAAAGTTGTTGGATTTCAGACTGGCAAGAACATCTGCTTTTGATTGTGAAAAAAGGTAAAATATAATGGGCATTGCAGCCTGCTATTATCAATTTTTGGGCAACCAATCACGAGGCCATGTTTATCATCGGAAATCAACGGCTCTGTCCAATCACTCGGATACTTAAACTCAAAACCATACTTATCGTTCTTGTAAGTCTTCCAAGCGGAAGTATCTAAAAACTCGATAGTTTTAAAGGTTTTGATAATTTCATCTGCTTGGCTAAATACATTTGGCGTAAAATCAGCAGGGAAATCCCCTACTAAATCTGCTCTGGTATACATAAAATAAAATTTGTTATTTTTGCCAAGCGTAGCTTTTTTAATTTGCGCGTCCTGACAGCCAATATTATTTTGGTTTTCAGATTTTTTGCAAACTGCTACCATATTCTGGTAATTAGCATAAGTATAAGGAACAATATTAAACACGGATGCTTCTGAAGCGCTATCACTATGGGCATTAACCCAGTCTGGATCTTGAGTTGGCAGTTCAAAAGCTAGAAAAGGTACGGAACCATTTTCTACTTTATGTACAGAATAAACCGTTGGTATTTCAATTAAAAATCCATACTCCTCATTTGTATAAGTTTTTAAATTGTTGCTATTTGTCCCATTGGCTTGCTTATTAACAGATTGACTTTCCAGATGTTTTGGTAATGCGCTTTGGGTTTCCCGATAAATTTGCTGGCGGTAACTGTTGCTCCACTGAGCAAATGAGGCCAGACCGAAACCTGAAGACAACAAAACTGCTGTCAAAACAGCCAGTAGAGCTTTAAGCTTAGGGTTTTCCTCCCAAATTTTGGCTTGGGGCATATTAGGCTTGGTAGGATAGCTTTCCATAAAATTATTTTTTTGACGCCCGAAGACGGTCTTCTGACACCAATATACTTTAAAATATCTTAATTAATATCACAAAAATTTATTCTAATTCCGTCTATACCAGAAGACCGCCTTCAATGCTTGTAAGTCAAATACTCCAATACTCTGCAGTGTGATAGTTTTTTACTTATCTGCCTCAACATTAATTTTTGCATTTGCGATGTTGTTCGGGCCAAGTTTAACTTTTACCCAGTGTTCACCCAATGATTTTATTACCCCTGCCAGTTCAACCTGATTTTTTTCCAAACTAAATGACATCTTACTGTTAATTGAGCTGATAACGTCCTTTTCGTGGACTCCGGAAAAAATCTGCCCTTTGTCTCCCACTTTAACCTTAACCATAAAAATTCGCTTTTCTAATTCAGCCTTAATAGCTTGCAATTTCTCTAATTCCTTTAATTTTTTAGTTTGTGCTTCCTTACCTTCTTTTAAAACTTTAGCCTGAATTTCTGAAGTGGCGAGGGAAGCAAAACCTTTAGCAATTAAAAAATTCTGCGCGTAACCATCGCTAACCTCTTTTATCTCGCCCTTTTTTCCATGACCGCTTAAGTCCTTTACAAATATAATTTTCATAAAAACAGATTTAAGATTAATGATTACAGATTAAAGTTAGGAACATCTTAAATCTTATCAACTTTAATCTAAATTAAAAAATCTCCCCGCTTAGGAGAGAGTCCTTGGCCCAAAACTTTTGGGCAAGCCGTTAGGGCTCTTTGTTAGTATATAGTATAAATACTCTTTGTCAAACGGTCTTTTAACTACCGATAGCTGAGCGAGGGATTTAAAAAAATCGCTCATTAATAAGGTCAAAATAGTCCGCTTTGTAGTTTTTTGTAGCGGTCCGATTGCAGTTTTTGTAGTTATATTTTTAAATACTTCCTAATAGCGAACAAAGTTGAGGAAATTGAAATTAATAACGACAAAACCAGCAAGGAAGCGATAAAATATCCAAAGCTTACCCAACTATGATTATAAATATTAGTCAGCGGATTGATAAAAATTGAGATTTTTGGAATAACCTTGGTAAACACCGGAATAAACAAAAGCATGGTAATTAAAGTTGAAAATATAGCATATAATATGCTCTCAGTTAAAAAAGGTCCGCGGATATACCAATTAGTTGCGCCAACTAATCGCATAATTTCCACCTCTTCCTTACGGTTAAAAATTGTTAAAGTAATTGTATTATATATAACCAGCACAGCGATTAAGGCAAAGACCACCACCAACCCTAGACCAAAAGTCACAATAAAATTCAATATTTTTGTCAACCGGTCAATTATAGCTCGATTATCATCAAAATTAACACTGTCAACGAAATTTTTATATTGATCGCCTTCGAGCATCATGGCGATTGCCGGTAAGTCTTCCAGCTTATTCGGTTTAACGTGCAAAGTGGCAGGAAGAGGATTTTCCGTAAGCTCGTTAATTGTCTGACTCATTAAAGAATCATTCTGGTGTCTTATTTTGAATGCTTCCAATGCCTGCATTGCGGAAATATAAGTGACTTCTTTTATCCTAGAATCCGCGGCTAAGGCAGTTTTTATTGTATTAACCTGCTGTTCGGCCAAGCCAAGTTTAAAATACACACTAATGTCCACTGTATTTTGAATTGTAATTATAGAATAGTTAGTCAGGGTAAATAAAAAGAATAAAGTCGAAAAAATAACCAGAGTTACTGTCATAACCATAGTTGCGGCCATTGAAAGCCAAAGGTTGCGCCAAAAATTGACGAACCCAGTTTTGATTATTCTGATGAATGAAATGGATTTCAGCATGGTAGTGGGTAGTGGGTAGTGGGTAGTGGGTAGTGGGTGCTTCCCACTTTTCACTGCTCACTATTCACTTTTTTACAGCTTATACTTCCCCTTCGCCTGTTCAATGGTAATTTTTCCGTCTTCAATTGTAATTACTCGCTTTTTAATTTTATTCACCAAATCGGCCGCGTGAGTTGCCAAAATTACCGTTGTACCAAGCTTGTTGATTTTAATGAGCAAATCTAAAACCTCCATAGCATTAACTTCGTCTAAATTCCCGGTAGGCTCGTCGGCCAAAAGGAGAACCGGACGGTGCGACAGTGACCTGGCAATAGCCACGCGCTGCTTTTCACCACCAGACATTTCGTGCGGAAAACTGTCTTGTTTATGCAATAATCCGACAAGATCTAAAATTTTTGGGACTTCAGTTTTAATCTTATCCAAATCATGACCGCATACCTCCATAGCAAACGCCACGTTTTCAAAAGCAGTTCTTTTAGGTAGCAATTTAATATCCTGGAAAACCATTCCAATTTTTCGCCTTAAATAAGGCATGTCGGACTTTTTAATTTGGGCAATGTCCACGTTGTCAATTAAGATTGTCCCTCCGTCTATCTGCTCCTCGCCAATAATTAGCTTAAGCAAGGTAGATTTTCCCGCGCCTGAAAGCCCCACCAAAGACACAAACTCCCCGTGATGGATTTGCAAATTTATCACGTCCAAAGCTTTGTTTGGCCCGTATTGTTTTACAACTTTTTCAAACTTTATCATAAGCCACAAGTGCGTCTTTAACTTCAGGATTGACACAAATAACGCAAATTATAAACTTTAATTTTTATTTCAAGTAATAATTGCATGAGTGTATTATATCAAATTTTGTTTCAATTTAAAAATTCTTTTATTTATTGGCTTGTTGTTCAAGGTATTTTTCTACGAACTCATCTAACTCACCGTTTAAAACCGAGTCCGGGTCGGTAGATTCAAAGCTGGTACGGTGGTCTTTAACCAATTTATAGGGATGGACAACGTAAGAACGGATTTGGTTGCCCCATTCCGCGCTTTTAAATTCACCGCGAATTTCCTGTTTTTCTTTTTGCAACTTAACTTCCTCTAAAGCTTTTAAACGCGACATTAAAATTTTCATGGCAATTTCGCGGTTTTGGTGCTGGGAACGCTCGTTTTGAATGCTAACTTTTATCCCGGTGGGAATGTGAGTAATTCGGATTGCGGAATAGGTGGTGTTAACACTTTGCCCGCCGTGTCCACTAGCGGTGTTGGCCTCTATCTTCAAATCTTTTTCATCTACCGTAAATTCTTCCTGTTCTTCCAAAAGTGGCAACAGCTCTAAAAGCGCGAAACTAGTCTCCCGAGTATGCGCAGGGTTAAAGGGACTAAGTCTAACCAGACGATGAACTCCGGCCTCACTTTTAAGTAGGCCGTATGCGTAAGGACCGCGGACTTCCACCACTGCTGTTTTTACTCCCCCTTGCTCGCCCTTGGAGAGTTCGATAGTTTCCGTAGCAAAACCTTTTTTCTCACAATAACGCAAAAACATTCTAAGCAGAATAGCCGCCCAGTCCTGCGCGTCTACTCCACCAGCTCCGGAGTGGATGGAAAAAATCGCGTTGTGGTCGTCGTATTTTTTTGAAAGCAGGGCAACAAAACGATTTTTTCGATATTGGGCTTCCAAATCGGAAGCCTGTTTTTCAATTTCTGTCTGTAGGGAAAGATCTAGACCCTTGCCTAGGTTGGCTTGTGCTAATTCCAATGTTTCCAGAACGTCCTTCTCCAACTTACTCCAGAAATCCACAAACTTTTTTAACTGATTATACTCCTGGCTAATTTTTTGCGCGTGCTGATTATCCGCCCAAAAATCCGCGCCTTGCATTTTGTCTTCCAATTCCAAAACCCGTTGCTCTTTTTGAGGTAGGTTTAAATGGGCATTCAGATTTGAGATTTCTGATTTTAAATTTTCCAGACGCTTAATTAGGTCATTCATAGCTTATTATGCTCATTTTATTTCAGAATGTATTCTTAAGTTTGCGGATCCTGAAACAAGTTTAGGATGTCATTATTATATTATTATACCCTATTATCGCAAAAAATGCTTTCCGTCTATGAAATGATTTTTATAACAAAACTTTGATACTACGTAGTATCAAAGTTTTGTTATTCTTTTATATTTTGCGAAAGAAAATTTTTCGTGCGTCTCTTCCTCGCCTTTTTCCCATTCTTTCCAATTCACTGTAGGGAAAAAGGCGTCGCCTTCAAAATTGCCTTTGACGTGGGTCATATACAACACTTGCGCCAAAGGCAAAGCCTGTTTGTAAATTTCCGCGCCGCCGATAACATAAAGATCTTCTGATGATGACTTAGCTATTGCCTCTTCAAGCGAACCAAAAACCAAAACACCCACTGGCACTTTATAATCTGTTTGGCGGGTAATAACCAGGTTCTTGCGCCCTGGCAAAGGCTTGCCTAATCGGCTGACGATTGATTCATAAGTTTTGCGCCCCATCACCACCGTCCTGCCTAATGTAAGCTGTTTAAAATGCTGTAAATCCTCCGGCAAATGCCAGGGCAAATTATTGTCCTTGCCAATAACTAAGTTGTCAGCGACCGCGACGGGTCCTAAAATGATCATAAAAGTGTGTAGTGTATAGTGGTTAGTGAATAGAAGGATCAAGTTTATTCATTAATCCATGCAACATTTTTTGCACCTCCAAATTTAAACCTTCTGCTTTTGAGTAGTCAATCTTTGGGTATAGCCTTTTTGCGATTATTATTTGTGTTTCAATTTCTGTAGAACAACCAAAGGAAATTCCTAAAAATTGTTTAAACTCTTTTGTATGATTTCTGCCTGCGCCTTCCGCAATGCTTGAGGATATACCCACAACTGCTCTTTGCATTTGCGAGCTTAAGCCAAATCTCTCATCGCTTGGGAATTGTCTGGTGATTGAATACACCTCAATGACAAGATCAATACTCTTCTGCCACACTATCAGCTCTTTGTAATTTTTAACTTTCATAGCTTTGTTTGTTTTCCTATTAACTACACACTATTCACTCCCCACTATATTGCTATAGGCGCTTTTATTCCCGGATCCGGGTTATAACCTTCCAATGTAAAGTCTTCGTATTTAAAACCAAAAATGCCTTTAACTTCAGGATTAATTTTCATTGTGGGCAAAGCTTTAGGCGTGCGGGAAAGCTGCAGTTTTACCTGCTCAAAATGGTTATTATAAATATGTGCGTCACCAAAAGTGTGGACAAACTCCCCCAATTCTCTACCGCAAACTTGGGCCATCATCATAGTCAGCAGTGAATAAGAAGCAATGTTGAAAGGCACGCCTAAAAAAGTGTCGGCAGATCGCTGATATAATTGGCAAGACAGTTTATTATTTGCTACATAAAATTGAAACATTGTGTGACAGGGGGGTGGTGCGGTTTTTTTACCAGCAATTAAAGACTGTAAATCTGCCACGTTCCAGCCACTAACTATCATCCGGCGGTTGTCGGGGTTATTTTTTATTTGATCTGTCACATAGGCAATTTGGTCGTAAGTCTCGCCATTATAACCCTTCCATGCGCGCCACTGCTTGCCGTAAACCGGTCCTAAGTCGCCGTTTTCGTCTGCCCACTCATCCCAAATAGTTACGCCGTTATCATTTAAATATTTAATGTTGGTGTCGCCTTTTAAAAACCATAAAAGTTCATAAATAACTGCCTTTAAAAAAATCTTTTTTGTCGTGAGCAAAGGAAAACCCTTGGCCAAATCAAAACGCATTTGGTAGCCAAACAAGCTCTTGGTGCCCGTACCAGTCCGATCGTGCTTTTGCGCGCCCTCGTCCATAATTTTTTGTAAGAGATCGAGGTATATTTTCATATGGCTTATCTTAGTGTTCCCATTCCTCTCCTTTTTAAAGGAGAGATTAGGTGAGGTTATTTTTTATTAAGTGGTTGGCGACTGTCTCAAAAACTCCTTGAATATTAGACTTGTAGCGAATTAATTTTTTAGACCAAAATTTGATATTTTAGCCAAAATCGAAGTTAAAAATTTTGATGTTTAACTTTAGTTAAGCGGAAAAATTGTTAACAAGAGTTTGGCAAAAGAGCAATTTTTGGACAAA
>JBBREH010000033.1:0-14264 GCA_038203095.1 Candidatus Doudnaibacteriota bacterium
TTTTTTAGACCAAAATTTGATATTTTAGCCAAAATCGAAGTTAAAAATTTTGATGTTTAACTTTAGTTAAGCGGAAAAATTGTTAACAAGAGTTTGGCAAAAGAGCAATTTTTGGACAAAAATTAATTCGCCACAAGGCTAATATATTTAATTTGCTAATTTTGCACCGGTAAGGTTGTATTCAACCCATTCAACGGCTGGATTTTTACTCAGAATTGCATTATATTTTTGTAATTGTCCCGACGTCCAACTTTTTCTTAATACTAGAATGTAAGAGCCCATAGGTAGTCTGCTTTCAACATCACTGTTTATAGAGCAAATAGTTTCATTTATTTGTTGTGTTGGTGTGGTCGATTTAAATTTGACAATTAACTCGTCGACAATCGCAGGGCCAATGTTGGGAATGCCCACTGATCTTCCCAAATGAAATAACGTGGTAGCATTATCAGGACAGGGCCGATTAATATCCCAAAAGTAGATTCTAATGAAAATAAAAAATAAAATTAGCGGAACAACAATCAGATATTTTTTTATAAATTCATCTCCCGTAACCTCTTCACCCTGTCCGCAATTGGCGGGTGAGTGTTAAACATGGAGGCGAACCAGCCAACCGAGCTTTGGCCTTTATGTTCTTTAAGCGGGTTGACTATATACATATGCGCCGTGGCTTTGTTGGCGACTTCCAAAGGCTCCTGATCTTTGTCAATTTTTTCCAAAGCTCGAGCCAGGCCTTCTGGGTAGCGAGTAAGTAAGGCTCCACTGGCATCGGCCAAATATTCACGCTGGCGAGAGACCGCGAGTTTAATTAAAGTTGCGATAATCGGCGAAAGAAGAGCTAGAACAACACCGACAATCATCAGTATCATTTTTAACTGTCCACCTTCTTTGTCGTTTGACCTTTTGCCAAAAAAACTAAAACGCAAAAACCAATCGGCCAAAAGAGTTATAGTGCCGACTAAAACCACTACCAAAGTCATTACGCGAATGTCATAGTTGCCAATGTGGGAAAGCTCGTGAGCAATAACGCCTTCTAATTCAGCTTTTTCCAGTTTGGCTAAAATGCCGGTGGTTACGCAAACCACCGCGTGCTTTGGGTCACGGCCGGTGGCAAAGGCATTAGGCGCGCTGTCCTCTATAATGTAAATTCTGGGTGTTGGTAGTCCCGCTGCAATGCAAAGGTTTTCTACAATCCTGTATAATTCTTGATTGGTATTACGATCTACTTCCTGCGCTTTTGACAGCGCTAGAGTAATTGAATCACTGAAATAATAAGATATCCAAGCAGAGAAAATAGAAAAACCTACCGCGAAATATAAAATCGCGGAATTATTGTAGACTTGCGAAAAAACAAAACCGAGTAGGCTAATGAAAATTAGAAAGCAGAAAATTAAAATCCAGCTTTCGCGTTTGTTTTTATTAATCAAATCGTAAGTCAGCATTGCTTAAACATCAGGACAAATTCTGAAACTGCGTGCTTCAAAATGACATCCCTTATTAATTTTATCTTCTACTATTTTAACTACCTCACTACTTGCCAATGAAAGGTAGTTAGTTGGGTTTCGATTTATATCTGTTATATCTAGCGGATCATCATCAAAAATAAATAGGATAGCATTTTCAGTAATAGTTATATGCGTAGCCCCCATATTTTCTACAAATTTTAAAATAGCTGTAGTATTTCTTATATCGCCTAAAAAATTTTTAAAATCAGTTTTTTCATTTGGATTTGGACGATGTTCCGCAGTCATTTTTAAAATTTTACTGCTACGGGTTGAGCTTCGGGACCTTTTTCGTCTATGCCAAAGAAATCTTTTTTGGTAAAGCCGAACATAGAGGCAAAAAGGTTAGTGGGGAAGACTTGGAGTTTTGTGTTATAGTCGCGGACGTTGCCGTTGTAAAAGCGACGGGCGGCTTGGATTTTGTCTTCGGTGTCGGTAAGGTCTGCCTGGAGCTGCATAAAATTTTGGTTGGCTTTAAGCTCGGGGTAAGCTTCGGCCACGGCAAACAAGCTTTTTAATGTGCCGGCCAGCATATTTTCTTTGGCCAGTTTGTCGTCTAGGCTTCCCGCACCCATAGCCGCGGCGCGCGCCTGGGTAACTTTTTCAAACACACCAGCTTCGTGAGTGGCATAACCTTTAACCGTTTCCACCAAATTGGGGATAAGGTCGTACCTACGTTTTAACTGCACACTAATGTCGCTCCAGGCTTCATCTACCTGATTGCGGCTTCTAACTAGGGAGTTATATAAAATAACCAGAATGACAGCTATAGCTATCAATATGTAAACAAATATCATCATATAATTATTGATCTTACCTGCCAAAATTAGACAGATTTATTAATTTTTCTAAAGTAAATTAATTATAGCATAATTTAGCTTATTTTTCATTTGGGAGGCAGCTGGGTTCAAAGGACTGAGTGTATTGTCACATTTGCCAGGATTTGGCAGGCCGATGGCCTGCGCCACATCGGGGAATATCAACAAAACTCCAATCTACTCAAGGTTGTAAACAGTTACGAGGCAAACTAGCTGAAATTGGCATGGTCGTTAGGGTAAAGTTCGAATATTTTTTTGGCAAAATCAAACGTTCCCTCTTTTATGCGGCCGCATAAAAGAGGGAACGTTGTAAATATGCCATAGGGCAAATTGGCAGTTGGCAAAACTGCTCTTGACAAATTTTTACAATCTGCTATACTTGGGTATATTACTATAGTTAAGTATAGCGTAAGTTCCAGTAATCAACTTAAAAAATTTTATGACAATTAACTTGAACAATAAAAAAATTGACGCGTTGGCAGAGGCGTTTTTGGAATTGCGGAATAAAGGCGAGGCCAA
This sequence comes from Candidatus Doudnaibacteriota bacterium, assembly GCA_038203095.1. Taxonomy (GTDB): domain Bacteria; phylum Patescibacteriota; class Doudnabacteria; order UBA920; family UBA920; genus PALSA-1336. The sequence goes on from JBBREH010000033.1 coordinate 2,837, forward strand.
AAAGTTTTTGCGCGACTTGCTTACGGCCCCAGAAATTGAAGAATTCGGCAACCGCTGGCAAACCGCCAGAATGTTATCGGCTAAAGTACCGTATTCAACTATTCGAGGCTTTACCGGTCTTTCCCCGCGCACAATAGCGCGTATTTCCAAATGGTTAAATAAAGGCAAGGGCGGGTATAAATTAGTTATAAATCGTTTAAGCACGCATCATCATAGCTCTCTTCCTGTTGGGAAAGGGCTGCGTTGATAATCCTTTTGTTTTAATGTACTAGTACGATAGTGCAAAAGGCATCCGTCAATTTAGCCTCTTCCTTGCAGGAAGGGGTTTTTTGTTTGTCCTATACAAACATAATGAAAAGTTTAGGAGTGACAGATGGAGAGTGTTAAAAGGTTTGCAGTACCAAACGGTTCGTTGATGGCGCATACGTTGGAAATTCTTGCCTCGATAGGATTTATACTTCCTCCGGTTGGCAGGAATGACTTCTACGGAAAAATAGGCGGAATTGAATTTTATCGCCGTGACCGAGAAACTATTCCAGGGCTTGTAGCTGCAGGGAAGTTTGATGCCGGCATTACCGGTTCAGACCTCCGGGTTAATGCCGGGATCGGAGACTCAGATGTCCGAGTTGTAGGCGCGTTGCGCTACGCCCGAGCCAGTAACAGTGTCACGCGTTGGGTATTAGCCGCAAAATCGGAGATCAGTAACTTTGCCGGACTCAGAATCGGAACGGAAAGAATTGGTCTTGCCAGACATTGTCTCAGCGCTGAACTTGCTCAAGGGGCGACCCTCGTAAAATTGTCGGGGACGGAGGAGTCGGCTGTATCCGACGAACTTTGCGACTTGGTGTTTGTTGTTACCGAAAGCGGTGGAAGTTTGCGGGCTCACGGCCTGAAAATTATCCGCGACAATTTGTTCGTCAGTACGCCCGAGGTGTTGTGTTATCTGAACGCGCCGATTGAAGCACAGCAGGTCGCCAAAGAAATTTATTTGGCCATGCAGGCAATTTTGGCAGCAGAGTTCATGGTCACCGTGAAGTTTGACCTTAGGCTGGACGATCTGGCTGGTTTGCAATTGCCGTCTGCGGTGAGCCCAACAATCAGTGACACACAAGACCCAGCATGGGTTGCAGCGGAAGTATTGATTGAACGGCGGCAGTTTGGCCACGTTTTGCGCCTGCTGGCGAATGTCGGCGCACAGGGCATCTACATGCAAGATGTCCAAGGTTATATTAAAGGAGGTGCTATCGAATAAATAACGCGACGTGGGCGGAGACTTCAAATCCGCCCGCTCGTTTCCTAAAAGAATTTGTTTTTTAAATTTTTTTTAAAAGCAAATATTTTTAGAAAATATGAATTATTTATTTTCACAATTAAATAATAACCATTTGACCCATCGGTATTTTGAATTGTACTTATTGAGAACGGATTATTTTTTAATTTTGTAAATTTTTTACTTTGTTTTGAAATTAACCCCTTCTTAATAACAGAAGGGGTTTTAAATTGTCCCATAACAATATTAAAGACAATCACAAGGAGAAACAATGAAGGTTTTAAGGCCAAATTTTGAAAAAGGTGGCGGCCTAATTGCTGCCGTCGCTCAAGACGTAAAAACCCTGGAAATCAGGATGCTGGGCTTTGCGAATGAGGAGGCAGTAAAGCAGTCGCTGGCAACCGGCTTAGCGACATTCTACTCGCGGTCAAAAAATCGTGTGTGGGTTAAAGGCGAGAGTTCACGAAACACTTTGTGGTTGGTGGCGCCACCAAGAATATATTGTGACGGTGATGCCATTATTTATTTGGTTGAGGCAGTCGGCCCGACTTGCCACACAGGGCAAGCCGGTTGTTTTTATCGCAGCATTTTGGATGTGGATAAGGCGGTGTTTCCTTTGCAAGAAGCGGCGTTGCCAATAGTGGATTGGGAAGTAAATCTTTAAGGAGAAAAACACATGGTTAGAAGAATGCAGATTGGCGTGATGGGTAGCGCGGCGGATTTGGGTTATGCCCAGGAAGTCGCCCAGCTCGCGGAAGATGTTGGGCGACAGATTGCTGTTCGAGGCTACACCGTGGTTTACGGCGCGGAGAAAGACTGTGACTCGCTTTCCACCGCGGCCGGCAGGGGAGCCAAGAGTGCCGGTGGTCTAACTGTCGGGGTGACTTATGGCAAGGGACTAAAGGTGTTTGATGATGCTGATGTAATTATTACGTGTGGGGCAGAACGCGGTGGGCCACGTGAGGCGGTTTTGGTCCTCTCGTGCGACGTGATTATCTGCGTCTCCGGCGGTAGCGGAACACTCAACGAGATGGTAGTTGCTTATCAAGGTAATATTCCAATTGTGGCCTTGGTCGGCACTGGCGGGATGGCCGATACCTATGCCGGAAAGTTTATTGACGCTCGCAAACGGCTGATGGTGAGATCGGCCTCAACCGCAGAAGAAGCTGTTCTATTAGCTGTGGAATCGGTTCAGGCTCGTTGCAAGCACGTGGCTGTTGTCGGGAAGTGCTCATTCTGCGGCATGGAAAAGAAGGAGGTTTTATAGAGTAAGCTAAATCGAAATCGTCCCGCCGGCGCCAAGGGCACAGCGGGACTTTTTTGTTTTATAAGGTTTTTATGGTATAATTTAGCTACAGAAATTTATGTAAATCTAAAAAATTTGAAACAAAAATAACCTCCCCTAACCCCTCCTTTGAGAAGGAGGGAAATGACTGCAGCCTCTGCCATAGGGAGTGGAAGTTAAGTTATGCCTATTTTAGAAAATTTAAAAGAGGGAGTAAATAAATTTATCGACAACCTGGCTTTGGCGGATTTGGAGTACCGCGTTAAGCTCGTTTTAAAGGAGCGCGAGGAGCTAAAAAGTTGGAAGGATAAAGAGCTTAAGCTGGCAACGCTGGCTTTTAAAGCTGATTTAAAAAAAGGTAAGCGCCTAGATACTTTGGTGGTTGAGACTTTTGCAGTTGCCAACGAAGCGGCGCGTCGGGTGTATGGCAAGTCACCTTTTCCGGTGCAGATTTTAGCCGGTCTGGTAATTCACAGCGGCCGGGTGGCCGAAATGAAGGCCGGAGAAGGCAAAACTTTAACAGAAACAATGCCGGTGTATTTAAACGCGCTTGCAGGCAATGGGGTGCATTTAATTACCACCAACGATTATTTGGCCGAGCGCGACGCGCGTGAAATGGGCAAGCTTTATGACTTTTTGGGTATAACCAGCGGTTTCGTTACTACGGAAATGAAAAATAACGACCGACAAAAAGCTTATGCCGCGGACGTCACTTACGTTACCAACCAGGAAATTGGTTTTGATTTTTTGCGCGATAATTTAGTTTTTGCCAAATCTGAACGAGTGCTAAGGCAGGAGCATCCGCTGAATTTTGGTATTGTCGATGAAATTGATTCCATTTTAATAGATGAATCCCGTACTCCGTTAATTATTGCCCAACCGGTTAAGGAAGAACGAAATTTTTATGATTTGTTCACCAAGCTTGTTGTTAAACTAAAAGAAGGTGATGACTATTCGGTGGATTATCAAAAAAAACAAGCCGCCATGACAGACAAGGGATTAAATAAGGTTGAGGAGCTTTTAGGCAGTCCGGTTTTTTCCAAAGACAACCCAATGTACGTTTTTTATTTGGATGTTTGCCTGAAGGCTAAAGTTGTATTTGAAAAAGACCGTGACTATATTTTAACGGATGACGGAGTAGAAATTGTAGACGAATTTACCGGCCGGGTTTTGCCGGGTCGCCGGTTTACCGACGGTGTGCATCAGGCTATAGAGGCTAAAGAAGGCGTAAAAGTTAAAGAATCGGACAAGACCCAGGCCGCCATTACCTTTCAGAATTTTTTTCCTTCCTACGAAAAACTTTCCGGTATGTCGGGCACTGTTATGCGTTCGCGCGATGAGTTTAACAAGGTTTACAAGTTAGATGTTATTCAGATCCCCACCAATCGTCCCTTAGCACGAGTTGATCACAATGACTTATTTTTTAAAACCCAAAAAGGAAAATTTTTGGGGCTAATGAAGCGCGTGGAGCAGATTCATAAAAAAGGCCAGCCTTTGTTAATAGGGGTGCGTAACGTGGAGACCGCGCATTTGGTAGCGGGCTTGCTTGAGCAGACCAACTTTCCTCACCAGTTGCTTACGGCAAGCGACCACAAGTCCGAGGCCGAGAAAATTGGTAAAGCTGGGCAGAACGGCATGATTACCGTGGCGACCAATATGGCGGGACGCGGTACCGACATTTTATTGGGTGAAGGCGTGGCCAACTTGGGCGGGCTTTATGTTTTAGGTACTGAACGCCATGAATCGCGGCGCATAGACGACCAGTTGGTGGGTCGCGCGGGCCGACAGGGCGACGAGGGAGAATCGCTGTTTTTAATTTCTATGGAAGATGAAATTATGCAGCTTTTTGGCAGTGAAAAAGTTATTGATATTATGGAAGCATATGATATTCCGGAAGACGAATATATTTCTGGAGAAACTCTCAACAGGGCTTTTAAAAAAGCCCAAGATTTTGTGGAAAGCAAAAATTTAGATTCCCGATTGTATTTGTACAAGTATGACAGCGTGTCTAACTTTCAAAGAAACGCAGTCTATGACTTAAGAAACAGCCTTCTGGAAAATGAGCCTAATTTTTTAAAATTTTTAAACCGGGCGATTCATGACCTGCTTGAAGAAGTTTCCAAGCTCGGCGATTTAAAGCTAATGGCCGGACATTTGGAGGAGGTTTTCCATGTTGTTGCCAGCCCGGAGGAAGCGCAAAAATTATTTGGTTTAAATCCCGGCGCAAGTCAGTCTAACGCATTTAACGAGTGGCTTAACCCATTTTATAAGCCGGTGTCGGAGCCTCAAGGTTTAAGTGGGGAGCTGCAAAAATTCGCGGCTTTTTTGGAAAAGCGGGCGCTTAAAATTAAACAGGATCCCGAGGTTTACGCGGCCAGCCAAAATTTAATTTTAGAGATTATCGACAACCAGTGGAGTAACCAGCTGGAGTTAATAGACGTGCTGAAAGAAGAGGCAAATTTATTCTCCTACGCCAACGAGGACCCTTTAATTGATTATATTCTGGAAGCAAAAAAATTATTTTTAGCCATGCAAAGTGATATTAAAAAGCAGTTTATTTCCGCGATTTTTTTAAGGTTGAAACAGCAGGGGATGTTGGAGTGATATTAATTTCGGTAGTAGGTAGGGTTTAAAACCCTACCCTACGAGATAAAAACGATGTTCCCAAAACAAAAAAGAAAAATAATTAGATTGCAGAAATATGATTATTCCCAACCGGGATATTATTTTGTTACGATCTGCGTTCATGACCGGGTTTGTTGTTTTGGGAATATTGTGGGTGGCGAAATGGTATTGAATGATTATGGAAAAATTGTTAAAGAAAGTTGGTTGGATTTGCCAAAGCATTATAGCAATTGCCGATTAGATGAATTTATTGTTATGCCTAATCATGTTCATGGGATTGTTGTTGTTGAGCCCGTAGGGAACGGTTTAAAACCGTTCCCTACAAAGACACACGGCCTTTTCGAAATTATCCGTGGATTCAAAACATTCTCCTCGCGCAATATTAATAATTTGAAACAAATCATTTTCTCCTGGCAAAAATCTTTTTATGACCATGTTATCCGTAAAGACGAGTCGCTCGATAAAATTCGGGAATATATTCAAAATAACCCGAAGCAATAGGAATTAGACGAAGAAAATCCCAATAGGTCAGACTAAAAATTTTAATACTCGAATGCCGTAGGGGAGGGTTTTAAACCCTCCCCTACACAAACATTCAAACGTTTGATATAATTTCCCCATGCTCACCAAAGAAGAAGTCATAAAAGTAGCTAAATTAGCGCGAATCGCGCTGACAGAGACAGAAGTGGAAAAGTTCCAAAAAGAACTTTCCATGGTTTTGGATTATGTGGAGGAATTAAAGCTGGTAAATGTGGACGGACTTGAGGAAGTTGCCCAGGTAACAGGTTTGGTAAACGTCCAGCGCCAAGATGTAGTTGTTGACCACGGCAATCGCCAGGCAATTTTTTCCCAGGCGCCCGAAATGAAGGACGGATATTTTAAAGTTAAAGCAATACTTTAGTAAGTAGGTAAGTAGTAGGTAGGGAAGTAGCCACGCAGACTACCCACTACCCACTACCCACTACCCATGAACTATGAACTATGAACTATGAACTATGAACTATGAACTATGAACTATGAACTATGAACTATGAACTATGAACTATGAACTATGAACTATGAATTTCTCCCCCTAACTGAACTCCGCAAGCTGCTAGACAGCAAACAAGTTTCGTCGGTTGAACTGACGAAGTATTTTTTGGAGCGTGTTAAAAAAAGCGATCTTAATGCCTTTATTACGGTTTGTGAATCAGAGGCGCTGGTCGAGGCCAAAGCAGCTGATGATTATATTAGCTCGCCGGGCGAGAATCCCTTTTTGTGCGGTATCCCGTATGCGGCCAAAGATATGTTTTTAACTAAAGGTATTCGCACCACTGCCGGCAGTAAAATTTTGGACAACTATATTCCACCTTATGACTCTACTGTTATTAGCAAATTAAAAGAGCAAAAAGCAGTTTTAATTGGCAAAACAAATCAGGATCAGTTTGCTCATGGTAGTAGCGGTGAAAGTTCGGCTTACGGTTTTACAAAAAATCCGTGGGATAAAACCAGAATGCCGGGCGGTTCTTCTTCCGGTTCAGCGGCGGCTTTGGCAGCCGGCTTGGTGCCTTGGGTAACTGCAACTGAAACCGGCGGTAGCATACGCCAGCCTGCCAGCTTAACCGCCTTGTCGGGCTGGAAACCAACCTATGGTAGGGTTAGTCGCTACGGCGTTATTTCTATGGGTTCATCTCTGGATTGTATTGGTACTATGGCTTATTCGGTAGAAGATTTGGCGAGAATCGCAGAAATCATTTCAGGTCATGATGACAAAGATTCTACCACCGGACCAAACGAGGTGCCGGCCTACTCACACAATCTATCGGCGAGTGTTAAAGGTTTGAAAATGGGTATTCCGAAACAGTATTTTATTGAGGGAATGGAAGAAGGGGTTAAACAGCGGGTTATGCAAGCCACAGAAGAGTTAAAAAATCTTGGAGCTGAATTGGTTGAGGTTGATTTGCCCAACACTAAATATGGATCATTAGTCTATGCTATTATTTGTCCGAGCGAAGTGAGTTCTAATTTGGCTCGTTACGACGGTATCCGTTATGGCCATGTTACAGCCGATGCGAAAAATTTACTGGAAGTGTACGAAAAATCCCGTGCGGAAGGTTTTGGCAATGAGGCAAAGCGCAGAATTTTAACCGGTACATATGTACTCTCGGCCGGTTATTTTGACGCGTATTATAAAAAGGCACAAAAAGTTAGACGCTTAATTATAAATGAGTTTGAAGAAGTTTTTAAAAAAGTAGATGTTTTAGTTTGCCCCTCTACGCCAAATGTCGCGGCCAAGCTTGGTGCTGCGGCGGAAAACCCTTTACATGGATACATTGCCGACCAGTTAAACATTCCCGGCTCTTTAGCCGGCTTGCCGGCGCTGTCCGTGCCCTGCGGCTTCGCCCGCCCAACAGACGGCGATACGCCGAGTATGGACGGTCTGCCCGTGGGCCTGCAAATTATTGGCCCACAGTGGGGCGAACAGAAAATTTTTAATGTCGGCTACGCCTACCAGCAGGCAACTGATTGGCACAAAAAGCATCCGGCGCTTTAGCTTATAAAAAAAGTCTAAATTAGTATTAAAAATTAATTCTGCAAATTTTATGAATCCAAATTTGAAAGGACATTTTCCAGAAGGTGCTATTGTTCCCGAGGCGTATATAAAATCCAATTTTCCAATTCCAGAAGGAGTTATTTTAGCACATAGCGTAGTGTCTGCTGATAACCAAAGGTTCGAAGATGTTTATGGTTTAGTAACTTACCTAAAATCCACGCATCCTCGATTAGGAGGGGAATATCCGGATTTAAGGGAATTAACCTTTTCCGGGGATCATGTAGTTGAGGTTGATATGTCGGGTAAGCCAGAACTTACCGCTGAAAAAATTAATAATATTGGGTTACAGGCTAGGGAATTGATTGCGGCTGATTTTGCTGCAAAAATGCTAACATTAGCAAGTATAAATTATGATTCTATTCTGAATGATTTTAACCGTCCTGGCGTAGTGGAATATATTGCGACTATTGACCAAGAAGGTATATTTAAGAAAATTGTTGGCGAGACTGGTGAAAATAAAGGTTCAACTGGTAAATTAGCGGCAACATTAACTCAAGAGTTTGCAAAAGCAGTGAATAGAGCCATAAGCCAAGGGGTGATTTCAGTCTGGAAAAGAGATCATACCGAGGGACCTTTTAACTTAAAGCATTTGGCAAAAGCTTTCCCTGTAAATGAAGACAAGGCGTAGTTGGTAGTTTGTAGGACGTTGAATTAAAGCAAAAATTAGTGTGTCCACCCCGGAATTTTTTGCATCAAGATTATCATCGGCAAAAAATACCCGGGATTGGAGGTCAAGTGTAGCGTGCCGATTTATCGGCCTGATAAAAATTGCCATCAAGGAAATTCATGAAAACGTTTTTCAAACCCAATAAATTTAAAATTATTTTTAGCCTAGTTTATATTGTAGTCTTTTATTGCCTACATTTTATTCCTAATTTCGCTGCTGAATATCAGGAAGGTTTGTTTTACAGTTTACCAAATTTTGTTTTTTGGGTATTGGCGTGGCCAATGATGTTTTTAGTAAGATTGAGTGATTGGTATCAAAGGCAATATCAAGGTTGTATTTGGCTTTGTTTGCCTGACACAAAAACGGAAATTGTAATTTTTATAGTCGGAATTATTTACGTTTACGTTTTATCTTGTATTATTAGTCCATCAAAGCAAAAGAATAATTAGTTATGTAAATTTTCCCCTTTTCAAAAAACTAACAGTCAATTACCGGTTATATTTATGAGTAAAAGTAAACTTATGTACATTATTATTGCAATAATTTGCCTTACTGTTTTGGCGACTGTTGTGTATCAAATGAAAGTTAAAAACAGCAACGAGGTGTACTTAACCGGAAAAATTACGGCCGTGAGTTTTGAGGCAAGTAGAGACGGAGACAGTTTTATTACAGTTGACAATAAATATCAAATAAAACTTAGCGGCGGGAAAAGTGAAAATGCGGATATTTGGGGAGAGGTTAGGGGAATTAATTTAGGTGGCGACGGTAGCGAATATGTTGGTAAAAATGTAAAAGTTTACGCAACTAAATATGTAAGCATTGTGGATCCAAAGACCAACACCTTTACCTCCAATTACGAAAACGATAAGCTAACCATTTCCGGCAGTAAAAAATATTTTGCTGAAGTTTTGCCGTAAGTAAAATTTTATGAAAACATTTCCATCCTCAAAAAATTATCAGCCTGTTATTGGTTTTGAAATTCACGTGGAATTAAAAACCAAGTCCAAAATGTTTGGTCAGGCGGCAAATAATCCGGACCAGAGTGAGCGGAATATGGACATAGACGAGGTTAACACCGGTCAGCCGGGGACTTTGCCTGTGGCTAATAAAGAGGCTATCCGCTTGGCGGCTTTGGTTGGTTTGGCTTTGAATTGCACTATTGATGAGTGGTCAAAATTTGATAGGAAACATTATTTTTATCCCGACTTGCCCAAAGGTTACCAGATTTCGCAGTATGACCAGCCGATATCAAAGAATGGATATTTAGATGTCCAGCTTTCGTCGAATAGCAAGGATTCGACCTCTCTGTCCGCCGGAGGCGGACATCTCCCCTTGCCAGGGGAGAAGGGGAGCACCTGGATAAAGCGGATTGGGATTACCAGGGCGCATCTTGAAGAAGATGCCGGAAAAAATATGCATCCGGAAGGTTTACCCTACAGTTTGGTAGATTACAACCGCGCCGGTTGCGCGCTTTTGGAAATTGTCACTGAGCCGGATATAGAAAGCGGAGAAGAGGGCAAAGTATTTTTGCAGGAACTACGCAACATTATTAGGTATTTAGGAGCTAGTGATTGTGATATGGAAAAAGGCACTATGCGTTGCGAGCCGAATATTTCGGTGCGCATGCCTGGGGAAACAGGGTTGCCCAAATATAAAGTGGAAGTAAAAAACATTAACAGTTTTAAATTTGCCGAAGCCGCAATAAATTACGAAATTGCGCGGCAAACCGAAATTTTAAAAGACGGCGGCACACCCAAGCAGGTAACTATGGGCTGGGATGAAAAAAATAACCGAACCGTGGAACAGAGAAGCAAGGAAGAAGCCAACGATTATCGCTATTTTCCCGATCCCGATTTGCCGGTATTGCAGTTTACCAAAGAGTATCTCGATAAGTTAAGAGCGGAAATGCCCGAATTGCCGGCGCAAAAACGTAAAAGGTTTAAAGAAGAATTTGGCTTGAGCGACGCGGACACCGAGAATTTGATAAACTGGAAAGAGTTGGCAAATTATTTTGAGGAAGTGGTGAGTGAGATTGATGAGTGGATTGAGCAGGAAACTCCAACCACCCCGTCCCGCCAAGGCGGGACACCCCTCCTTGAAAAGGAGGGGAAACTCCGTGGAATATCCGAGGACAGCCGCGGAGCCTCTCCTCCTGCCAAGGAGGAGTACCCTGCGTTAGCAGGGGGAGGTGGTATGAATAGGAATTTATTCATTAAACAAGCTGCCAACTGGTGTTTGCAAGATTTTAGCGCGGCTTTAAATAAGGAATTTAAAAACCCGAATGACGTGAATGTAGCTCCGGAAAATTTCGCTGAGTTACTTAAACTAATCGCCCAAGGAAAAATTTCCGTCAGCGCCGCCAAACAGGTATTTAAAGTTATGTATGAAAAGGGCGGTGAGCCATTATCAATTGTCAATGATTTAGGCCTGCATCAGGTAAGCGATGAATCGGCTTTATCATCAGCCATAGATAATGTCATATCAGCCAACCCCAAAGCCGTAGCCGACTTTAAAGCCGGTGAGCAAAAAAGTTTTGGTTTTTTGGTGGGACAGACAATGAAGGAACTAAAAGGCAAAGGAAACCCACAAGTGATTAATGAGTTGTTGAAAAAGAAACTAGCATCCTAAGGGTTATTGTGTAGCGTGCCGATTTATCGGCCTTGATCGGCAACTAGAATATTAAATTTAAATGGCTCAACCCTGCGGTTGAGTCATTGTTTTCTCTTGATTTTGGTTTGGGTGTTGCCTTAGCTTGCCTGCGTAGGCAAAGCTGCACTGCTGCCCAAAATGGCTTTGTGTCAGGATATATATTAAAAAACCCCTTGAATAAGGGGAAATGTGTGGTATGAGTCTTGTACAATGGAACATGGCCCCTATCTTTGGAAGGCTTCTAACGGGGAGTGGTACCCCAAACGATGACAGTCGGATGATTAGTTTTTAAGCTGTACAAAGAATCTCTGCCTGCCACACTTACTTGATGATACTAAA
>JBBREH010000034.1:0-13859 GCA_038203095.1 Candidatus Doudnaibacteriota bacterium
AGAGGCGGATAAACTTCTTGCCCCTAATTACTCAATTAAAAAAGACAACCAAGCAAAGCTGATTGTCTTTTTTAATGGCGGGATCGGCGGGGCTCGAACCCGTAACCTCTCGCGTGACAGGCGAGTGCTCTAACCAATTGAGCTACGATCCCATATGAAATTTTGTTTTATCTCTATATTAACAGCTACTAGATTATTATATTTCTCAAAAAATAAGTGCTTGCACTGCATAGCCTTGGCAAAGCAGTGGTAGCGGGAAGTGGAATTGCACCACTGACCTCGGGCTTATGAGTCCCGCGCTCTAACTAACTGAGCTATCCCGCCATATTAAAGTATAGAAGGTCAATTAGGAATTAAAACACCCTCGGACAGAGGGCGTAAAATCTGTCACGATTTTAGGTTCTAACCAAGCTAGTTCTTCATCCGCTGATCAAAAACTAGCTTGGTTGCGGGACCCGGACTCGAACCGGGAACCTCAAGGTTATGAGCCTTGCGAGCTGCCAATTGCTCTATCCCGCGATACAATTTAAAGCTGACAACTAATCAATTATACATAAAATCCCTCAATAATGCAACAAGCCAAATTTTATGCTAAAATATAATATATGACTACATCAATTTTAGTGGCTATTATTGCGCTGTTAATAATCGGATTAGGGGTTTTAATTTACTTGGTTTTGGACCTAAAAAAAAGCTCTGAAAAGCCGGTGGAAGACGGCAGTTTAAAGGTGATGATGGAGTGGATGAAAGAAATAAAACAGGGTACGGAGCAGACCAGGGAAGGAATGCAAAAAAGTATCGATGAAACCAACAAGGCTATTAATGAACGACTGGACAACGCCGGACGAGTTATTGCGGCTCTAACAAAAGAACTCGGCGGAATTTCTCAAGTTGGACCGGATATACGTCGTTTAACCGAAACCCTAGCCTCTCCCAAACTACGCGGCAATTTTGGCGAGGAAATGCTAGAAAATATGCTCTCGCAGGCTTTGCCTAAAAACGGTTATGAAATTCAGCACAAGTTTAAAAATGGCGAAGTGGTAGACGCCATTATTAACGTGGGTGAAAAAATTCTGCCTATAGACAGTAAGTTTAGTATGGAAAACTTCCGTCTATATAAAGAAGCCAAAACTGATGAAGCGGCCGAAGGCCTAAAAAAAACTTTCTTAAAAGACGTAAAAAAGCGAGTAGACGAAATTCATAAAAAATATATTTTGCCTCAAGAAAATACTTTTGATTTCGCATTAATGTACATCCCGAGCGAAGGCGTATTTAGCGAAGTGCTTGATGACAGTGCTGTTTTAGGCTACGCACGGGAGAAAAAAGTTTATTTTGTCAGCCCTAACACTCTATACCACCATCTTCAGATAATTTTACTCTCCTTGCGCGGCCAAAAAATTAACGAAGCCGCCCAACAAATTCTGGCAATGATCTCGGGCATTAAACAAGAGTCCGACAAATTTGGCAAAAATCTAGACGTGCTATCCACGCACATAAAGAACTCAGCCAACACAATGGGCACCGTAGCCAACGACTTCATAAAACTTAAATCCAGCATTTCCAACGCATCATCGCTAAAACTTGAAGGAGCGGCCAAAGAAGAACCCGCCCAAAATTTATTGATATAGTTATGCCAAATACCATTACAGAAACTTATTCCAGAGGAGACCGCAGGTTTGCCGCTGCCCCAGCCCATCACTCAGAAATTTATGACATGAATGAGAAGGAAGGCTATGTAGCAAAAGAAATCGAAATTACGCAGGAGGCAATAGAAACATACGGTGACTTTGAAAAAATAAAGTCACTGATTCAGGAATGGAGCGCGCTGTTAGATAAGCACTACGGCAATAGCCTGCCAAATTACTATTTTACCTTTGTTCAGAGGCCACCACAAAACAAAATAATTTTTTTTATGGAAGAAGTAAAATCCCTAAACCAGGGCACGGTACCACCCCAGGAATTGGATTCTCTTTTAGAAAAAGCTAAAAAATGTATGAAGCCACCTATAACGAGCAAGAGCAGCTGGGCGAAACAGCTGATTTAGAAGTACGAAATTTAAGATGCGGCACAACCAATTCAGCCCCGGTTGCCAGGCTTTACCTTGTGGATCTATATCCAGTTTTAAAAAAGCCTCCTCTCCAAATGATGCAGATAGTCAGCAATTTAATAAAAGGATACCTTGGGGAAAGAACCGACCTCACGCCTAAGGTAAGACAGTTTATTGAATCCCTAAACAAACATGTATTTTAGATTTTTTAAAGGCATCTCCCCAAAGTTCAATATTAACTAAGAACCATAGTCATATGAATATACGTAGCCCGGATCAAAGAGTAGGTATACCCACGACGAATAAATTGATTTTAAATTTATGCTAAATTATAATTCGCTAAAAATTAAGATTTTTCCGATTTTTAGTTTTGTTTATACGCTATGGTTTATTTCATGGCTTACCTTGGATTTAAAAAGATACTCCGCTCCCTATATCCCAATACTCCGCTCCCTGCCTATTATTATTGGAAGTTTTATTCTGGCATACTATTTTTATAAATTTTCGCAAACGCCCCCTTTATTTATTTATGGTAAAAACAGTTTTATTAAAATTTTTTTTTACAATGTAAGTTTTTACATAACTTTGATTTTGCCAATCGCGTGGGTGGATTCAAAAGATTCATGGCTCTCTGGAATAATAACAATTTTATGTCTAATAGTCCTTTTACCTTTAGGCTTAATTATGACTTTAGTCTCTTATTTTTTAGATAAACCCGAAGCGTCACAAATCAGACAACTTTTTCATTTATTTTTGGAGGTTTCGGCGGGCGCCGTTTTGGTTTTTGCTGCCATTTCCCTTATTTATTCAATATAATTAACTTTATAAACAAAATGTCAACAAGAAACCCGGATCAAAGAGTAGGAGTGTTTGTGGACGTGCAGAATTTATATTATTCCGCGCGCAATATTTATAACGCGAGAGTTAAGTTTAACGAGGTGTTGGAGTCTGCTGTGGCTGGCAGAAAACTAATAAGAGCCATTGCCTATGTAGTAGAGGCTAATATGCCGGAGGAACATACTTTTTTTGAGGCTTTGGAAAAAGCCGGTTTTGAAGTTAAGCGCAAAGGCCTGCAAACTTTTGCCGGCGGGCATCAAAAAGGGGATTGGGACGTAGGCATAGCTATGGATATAGTTAAGCTAATGAATAAGCTAGATGTTGTGGTGCTTTGCAGTGGCGATGGTGATTATCTTCCCCTGCTAGAATACCTGCAAATGTCCGGCCAATTTACAGAAACTTTAGCCTTTGGAAAATCCTGCAGCGGAAAAGTCAAAGAAGTCACCGACCACTTCATTGACCTTGACGAAAACCCCCGCAAATATTTAATGCCTATTAAAGGTGGAAGGAAATAAATTTATGTACGAAGATGGCGTAGAAAGAGGGAACCAACATTATAATGGCGAAAGAAAAGAAATAAGAGCTGAAGAAAATTTAAACAAAGCTACTATATTTGCAGCTTTAGAACATGTACTAGATAGCATTCCGGTAAATGCGGTTTATACGGTCAATACTCTAGTTAAACTTGCAGGTATTGAAGAAAAGTATACCGACCAAGTCAGACTACTGCTTAGACTTCTGCCTACACAAGCTTACGACATAAACAAAGATGAATTCATTTTCTCTGCAGGTTTCATAAATGATATTCGTGCACAAACAGGTAAACCTGATCTTAAAAAGACAAACCTAAATGCAAGCACTGGAGCCGATAACGTTCGGCCAAATATGATACTTCTGGAAAATTATTTACCAGCAGCCAAAACTATACCCGAAGGCTCTCGTATCGAAGAAAAAAAACTTGCCGAAATCATTCGTGTAATTTCTGTAGCTGTAAGTTATATCAATGATAAAGCCACTTCTTTAAATTGTGCAAATTTTTCATTAGTTGAATTTGCTAACCAGTTGGGTTATGGAATAAAAAGACAAGCTGAGGCTATTAAAGTCGCAAATTTATTGCTCGCACCTTTTTTAAAGCCACGGCAAGATTCTAAAAGTCATAAAAAAGATAATAACTCACCAGCCGAAATTGTCAATTTAATGGTGCAATTAAATGATGTGGGGTACATTTTAAAATTTTTAACTATAAAGCTGAATGGATACAAAATACAATTAAAACGGCTTTCGGATCCGCTTGAGAACCTGGAAGAAGGAAGAGAAGAAGATAAACGAACAATTCCAGACATGGAAAAACACAAAACAGTAATATCAATTTTGGAATATTTAATTAACCATGACTCCTTGCCCTTAAAAGATATACCAAAAATAACTCAACACAGCGTATATTTGACAAGACCTCTACTCGAAATAATTACAAATGTTCTTAAATCGGCCAAACTCAAAATAGTACATCCTAATCAAAAAGGACGTTCCGAAAAAACTTATTTTATGACAGGCAAAACAATTGAGGTATTGTCAGAGCTCAAAAGCCACCCAGAAAATTTATCCTATTTGCACCCCAATTAAACAAAAATAAAGGAACTTAATGTTTCAATGCGCATACAGCCTATATTTTAAAAGTTCTATTTACTTATTACTATTAACTCGATGTCTTTAAAAGGTTTACTGAAATATAAATTAAAAAAACATTTGGCTGGGCAGCAACAGTTTAGTTACGGTGTTAAAAGCGAGCATTGTTACTAGAAAAAATAATTGACACTATAATTATTTCCCGTAAAGGTACATTTGGAGAAATCGGTAAAACTTATATTAAAAATTTCTTTAAATAGCACATGGCTTTTAGATTTAAACTTCTTCAGAATCAACAATTATAAATTAAATTCTCAACCAATGAGCCCCGACAGACAATTGAACCCCGAACAAAAAGAAGCGCTTGCGGGGGAAGAAATCAAAAAAATCTGGGGAATTAATCCGATGCAAAAATAAACAGTCTTGGCAATTTAGAAAAAAATGAAGTCCCCGCAAAAGTTGCTGCGATTCTTTCGTTTTTGGAACGGCGTAGGGAAAAATTAGATGTTTCTGCGCTCAGCGCTGAAATAGGATGCACTCCACGTATAACTTTACAATTTTTCAGCGCTCTAATATATCCAAGACTTGTTCCCGGTGGTGAGGAATCTAATTCTTCAGCGGATTTAAAAACCGACGAATCTGGTAAGAAAATAATTAATATTTTAGACTATGCAAAAGTTTATTCTTTTTTTAAAAACTGGGCAAATAAAATAAAAACGCCTAAAACGGAAAAAAGATTAAGGGAAAAAATCAAAAATGCAACCTTAGTTAAAAAGGTGGCTAATGATCTACTCGCTAATACTATTCAAGCTCAAGCAAACCATGGAATTACCGCCGGACAATTAGTAGCGGCAGCCAACACAAGTGCGACTTTTGCCAAAAGAATTCTGAGTGAATTAGCTAACGACGGATTTGTTAGAGTCGATAATACTAAAAGATCAGAGCCAATATATATAAAAATCTCTCTTGACTAATTATGAAAATTGTCCTAGATACCAACGTTCTAATTAATGGCTTTAAAGACGAATACTCTTTTGAAAAAAAGATTATCAATGCCGTAATTGCAGGGGATATTGAGGCTTATGCCAATAAACAGACGCTACAGGAAAATAAACTCATTAGTTCGCAATTAATAGAGAGTAATGATTACCGACACGAATTAGACAAGCTTTTTGCTCAAATAAACTGGGTTATTAACCGCCGCCGGGTTCACGCGGTCCGCGACGCCGAAGACAACAAAATCCTGGAAAGCGCAGTTGAGGCCGGCGCGGAATTCTTAGTAACGTCCGATAATGACTTACTTCGTATGGAAAAATATCAAGAAGTGCATATTTTAAACCCCGCGCAATTCTGGATGAAATATAAAGACGAGGGAATGGATTTTTGGAGACAATTAACTAATTTTTATAGGAGTAAATAATTTTTTATGTCTCCAGATAAACTCACACAACACGTTGCGTTTGAATTACCCAAGCCGAAACTTGATCGAACTGATTATTATCAGACTGTCTACCTAACTGAAGATCCTCATCTCAACATGGGCAGGCATCTTGAGTTAACAAAAAAGGAGGCCGCCGCGCGAATCCCAAAATTATTGGAATTTTTAGAAGGCCTACAAAACAAAGGAGAAAATACTTTTTCTTTAACAGAGGCCGCTGGCTATATTGGATGCGCTGAACTAAAAATTATTACCTATTTGAACGGGCTAATTCCTAAATTTGTAATAGGAAAGAAGCCGAACACTCAACCTGCCGTGTCTTTTGAGGTTCGGGCAGGGCAAAACATAATTACCGTAAATGATTTTAACGCAGTCCACTCTCATTTAAATACCTTATCCGAAAACTTACCCGAAAAAAAAATTCTTTCTACAAAACTAAAAGCAGTTATTGTGGCAGCAAGAACTTTATTAGAATTGGGGAAGCCTGTTACTGTCGCTATGTTATCGACAGCAGTCAGGCCCCGTACCAACACTTGGACCGCCACCGAAGCCTTAGTGTATCTAGTTGAGCAAGGGGAAGCGGTTCAATTAGAAAAAAAATCTCATGAAAGCCAGGACCAATTTCTCGCAAATAAATAACTAATGCCAAACCTCCTAGAAAATCTAAACAAGGAACAACTCTCCGCCGTTACCCACCAAAACGGGCCGCTTTTAATAGTGGCCGGGGCGGGGACGGGGAAGACTACGGTAATTACCAGGCGGATTGCCTATTTAATAGAGCAGGGGATGACCAAGCAAAATGAGCTACTGGCTTTAACTTTCACCGACAAAGCCGCGGGCGAGATGCAGGACAGGCTGGCACAACTTTTACCTTTGGGTTATTACGATATGTGGATTTCTACCTTCCACAGCTTCTGCCAGAGGATTTTGGAACAGCAGGGTTTGGATATTGGCCTGCCTGGGGATTTTAAACTTTTAAATGAAACCCAAGCCTGGGTTTTGGTTCACAACAATTTGGATAAATTTAATTTAAATTACTACCGTCCGTTAGGCAACCCAAAAAAATTTATTTCTGCTCTTCTAAAACATTTTTCCAGGTGTAAGGATGAACTTATTACGCCGGAAGGATATTTAGAATACGCGCAAGGGTTGAGACTGGGGACTGACCAATCACAAAAAGTTAAAAGTGGAAAGTTAAAAGTGGAAAGTAAAAAAATTATTTCTCAGAATGAAATCGATAATACTGAAATAGAACGAATTGAAGAAATTGCTAACGCTTTTCACGTTTACGAAAAATTGTTGCTGGACGGCAACTATTTGGATTTTGCCAATTTAATTAATTACACAATCAAACTTTTTGAAACCCGCCCGCAAATTCTAAAGCGCTATCAAAACCAATTCAAATTTATTATGGTAGACGAATTTCAGGACACAAATTTTGCGCAGTATCAGCTGGTAAAGATGCTATCGCGGAAAAACGCGGAAATTGACGCGGAAAAACGCGAAATCTATAATAACCTTGTCGTGGTCGGCGACGACGACCAATCTATTTATAAATTTCGCGGCGCCAGCGTTTCTAACATTTTAAAATTTAAAGAAGACTACCCAGAGTTCAAGCAAATCACTTTAGTTGAAAACTACCGGTCAACCCAAAATATTTTAGACCTCGCTTATAACTTTATTCAGGCCAACAATCCGGAACGTTTGGAGGTCAAACTAAAAATTGATAAAAAATTAAAAGCAAATGTAGGGGAGGACCTACTTATCCGCCGTAATCTTGGTCAAGGAGCAGATACTTCCCTACAGGGGACAATCCAAGTCCTGGAAGGCAAAGATCTAAGTGAAGAACTTCTGCTTATTGTTAAAAAAATCTTAGAAATCAAAACCAAAGAGCCAAGCATTTCTTGGAATAATTTTGCCATATTAATAAGAAGTAACTCCTCGGCAGACGCGCTCTTACCGGTTTTGGCACAGGCAAACATCCCACATAGCTTTTTGGCCAACAGCGGGCTTTACACGAAACCCTTTATTTCCCTGCTAATTGCCTACTTAACCTGCCTGGATAATTTTCACGACTCTTTCGCGCTTTACCGCGTTTTAAGTTTTGAAGAGTTTAGAATTCCGCCCAAAGATTTAGCTACAATTCTAGCCAATTCGCAAAAAAAGACCCTTTCACTATATGAAATGCTTGGCCAAGCGCCTACCCTGGTTGGCATTGGCCAAACGACACAGCGGATTATTGAAAAGATAATTGAAATGTTAAACCGGCACGCCAAGCTTGCTTTGGAAAAATCTGCCAACGAGGCTTTCGTTGAAATCATTCAAGATTTAAAAATTGAAAAATTACTGGAGCAGGAAAGCCAGGAGGCGGCGGAAGATAGAGAACTCTTAGAACAATTCTACAAAAAGATTGAAAATTTTGTGTCAGAAAACGCCGACAAAAGCCTACACTTTTTTTTACATTTATTAAAATTGGAATCGGAGGCCGGCGATGAAGGCCAAATTAAATTTGATCCAAACTTAGGTCCGGAGAGCCTGAAAATTTTAACCGTGCACTCGGCTAAGGGCCTTGAATTTGAATGCGTTTTTATCCCAAACCTAGTTGACCAGCGTTTTCCCACTCGCGCTCGGGGTGAACAAATAGAAATACCGCCCGCGCTAATTAAAGACATTCTACCTGAAGGTGACTTTCATTTGCAGGAAGAACGTAGGTTATTTTATGTGGCATTAACACGTGCAAAATCAAGGCTGTATTTGTCGTGGGCCAAGGACTACGGCGGTGCTAAAACCAAAAAACCTTCAATTTTTTTGCAGGAAACCCATTTAGTACCCGGCGACTACAAGCCGGAAGCTACCGGTAAAGTTTTTTTTGCCGCTTCAAGAAAACAGGAAACGGATTTTAAAATTATCCCGGAAACGTTTTCATTTTCTTCCCTGAAAGCCTTTGAAAACTGCCCGCTGCAATACAAATATCAGTACTGCTTAAAATTACCTACGCCCGGCAGTGCCTATTTTAGCTTTGGACAAACAATGCACAAAGTGTTTGAACTTTATTTAAAAGATTTTCGCACCAAAAAAAATCAGACGCAACAAGACCTGTTTTTAAAAACCGGGGCAAATGCAACACCAGGCGATTTTAAAATGCTTGAAGATCTGTATGAAAAAAATTGGATAGGTGAGTGGTATGCGAGCAAAAAACAGAAGGAAGATTATTATCTGCGAGGTAAACAGCTGCTAAAAAAGTTTTTTGATCACTCGCAAAAACAAACGTTTGAGCCGAAATATCTGGAAAAATCCTTTTATTTGCCTTTAGGCGACTATAAATTTACCGGCAAAATTGACCGCGCTGACCTTTCTGCAGCCGGTGGAGTAGAAATTATAGATTACAAAACCAGCGAAAAAATTCCGACTAAAAATGACAGGCACAGTCTTGATCAACTGCGTGTCTATCAGTGGGCTGCCCAGGAATTTTTGGGTGAAAAAGTTTCCGGGATGTGCTATTGGTATCTACAAGAAAATAAATTTTTATACGAACAACCGGCCGGTGCGGAAGAAATTCAAATTTTAAAAAGTCGTCTTTTGGAGGCCGTCGAAAATATAGTTAAAACTATTAAGACCAACTCATTTCTTAAAGCGCATAGCGCGAGCCCTGCGCATACTTGCAAATTTCTGAATTTAGAAAAGTGAAACCACGATTTACTTGCCCAAAACTATCAATAATTTGTTCCGTTTGTATAGCTTGCCGTACGAGTTTGAGCTTTTGGCCTCATCTCTCAGAGCAAAAAGTCCATTTATTCGGCGCTGTAAAATGGCGCATGAATATATGGGCAATCCTAGACGCCAATAAATTGGAACTCTTCACCTTTTGGGAGAAGAACAATTCTTACATCTAAAAATTTTGTTTAATATTAATTTTGTGTTATAATAAAGATGCTTTCAAATTCAAAAAAATTTATTGTGCTAATTGCCATTAGCACTTGCCTGTCTGCTTTTTCACTGCTGTCAATATTAAATTTCACGGATCCAAGCAACGCCAATCAATTAATTTTTGCTTTTTTTTATACTAGTCTATTCCTATTTTCATTTGGCATATTTGGAATAATAGGCATTAGCTTAAGACTTTGGCTGATTCCCGGTCTCTACATTGTAAATCTTTCAAATAGCTTAAGGCAGGCTGCGTTGATTTCGGTTTTAATTACTGTCTCATTTTTACTTTTATCACACCGACTATTGTTTTGGTGGCTGGAAGCGACACTCATTTTCTTGGTATTATTTATTGAAGCTTTTCTAAACCTAAAAATTTAATTCGCTTTGTAATTTCATATAATCTAAATCTTACTTTGTATACACAATAACTTAAATTTTTATGGAAACAAAAGAACCCCAATTATCTAAAAATATTCCTCAGGCGCTGCCGGCTGAGCCTGCTGGTAATTTATTTTTTAACGTTATGCCCCAAAATAAAACAACAGAGGGTCTGGTTGAAGCGAAAATTTCTATAAAACAGGAAGATTCAAATCTACCCGACCCTAATTCACCTGAAGCAAAAAAAAGGAAAAAGAACAAGATTATTTGGGGAAGCGCAATTGGCGGAGGATTAATTATAGCTGTAGCCATATACTTTGTATTCAAACATTTTGGCTCATCCTCATATCAGGTTGAAGATTTAATTATCCAAAAACCGGTTTCCCAAAAAGATACAATTCCGCAAGTCAAAACTCCACCCATAGCCGGAGGAGAATATAGTACGCCTCAAGACTGGAGAAATAAATATTTTCCAAATTGTTCAGATGAAAAAATTTGTGGCGACGCTTCTGATCCCGATCGTGACGGTCTCACTAACTTTGAGGAATTCAAACTTGGAACAGATCCAAACAATTCCGATTCTGACCAAGACGGTTTGGCTGATGGTGATGAAGTGCATGTTTTTTTAAGCGATCCCTTAAAAAGCCATTCCGGCAAAGACCCAAAATATTCAGACTCAGATTATTTAAAAGGTGGCTTTGATTTCCTTTCCGATACTAAGCTTTCTGATAAACAAATTGTCGCAATGTCCGAAAAAATGAAAAGCTACGGTCTGCATTTGCCTACCCTGACTACCTTAGGCAATTCGTTAAACACCATATACAACTTCTCAACTGGCAGCTCCGCGACTACAACCGCTTCCTCCACACCCCAAACTTCTAGCTCAACAAATATTACCGGGCTGGACGTCTCCACCGAAGCTAAACAAGATAGAGATGCCCAGCGTTCAGAAACTATAAAAAATATCGAAGTGGCACTGGTCAAATTTCAAAAAGACAACAAAACATACCCCGCAACCGGTGATTTTCAGGAAATGTATGCAAAAATCAAACCTTACTTAAAAGTTGCTGCTAACCCGAACGATCCCGTCAATAAAAACGCCTTGATTTATACTTATACTGCTTCTGCTAATGCAGATGATTTTGTAATGACATTTTACAGCGAATCGGCCGGGCAAATAATTAAAAAAACAGCTCAAAATGCAATAAAAGACGCCGGCGCCGCAGAGGCGAGCGTTTATGACAATCAGCGCGAAACGGACCTTGAAAATTTACGCACGGCTTTACTGTTATACTCACAAAAAAATGCCGTCGGCAATCAGAATTACGTTTTCCCGTCAAAGGACAAATACCAGACATCGCTTGTCCCAGAGTTTACAGGCTCCATACCAAAGGATCCAATTTCCGGTCAAGATTACGAATACCAGGTTTCAATTTTATTTGACGCCTTTACCCTAAAAGCCAACCTACAAAATCCTCCTGCCGGAAATACAGGCTATATTTGTAACCAACTCGATGAGTGCAAATACTATTAAATTGCTAGAACTTACGCTTTAGTCTAGCTCTAATTAAAATATTTTACACGCTTTCAGTTTTGCTTTATTATTTTTATTTTTTCCACTCATGATTTCTACAATAAATATTTTCAAAAATCTTTTTTTAAAAACCAAGACCGCAGAAATGTATGCCGGCGACCCATTAATTGTCGCGGCGAAAGTTTTAAGTGTCGAAAAACACCCCAACGCCGACAGGTTGAGGATAGCAAAACTAGAAGTGGCTGACGCAAAAATTATTGAACCGATTGTGTGCGGAGCTTTTAATTTTCAGGCGGGAGACATTGTAGTACTAGCTTTACCCGGCGCCAAAATTGCTCAAAATATTCATTCCGAAACCCACGAACCTTTTGTGTTAGGAAAAGCCAAAATTCGAGGCATTGAAAGCCAGGGGATGATTTGCGCGGCTTATGAGCTGGGTATTGGCGAGTTGTCCGAGAAGCCGGAAATAATGCTCTTGAAACCTGCCATAAAGCCGGGTAGTAAATTTTTGCCAGAAATGATAAAATGACAAACATATATTAATAAGCTAGCTGTTATCCTGGAATTTTTTGTTCTAATCGTTTGCCCAGTCGCAAAAATATCCGGTATTCAGATTCAGATAACTTCATGTCTCAACAAATTACCATAAACCTCGACGAAGAAAACCGCCTAAAAAACGAACTGGAAAAACGCACAGACTTTGAAGCGTTGCGTATAAAACGCTATTTATGCATGCCGGACTTATCCAGAACACAGGGCAACCCGATTAAAGAAGTTGTTGACCGAATTTTAGCCAGCAATTATTTCAAAGATTTGGATGTTATTCAAACGCCCGAAATTGTCCCTGCTGACATAAGTTTTGATTTGTTTGATTTTCCCGTCAACCATCCCGCCAGAAGTAAAAGCGACACTTATTACGTTGACGAGAAAAATATTTTACGTACGCACACCACAATAATGTGGTACTACTATTTAAATGACTCCAATGTAAAAAAGCGATTGGCGCAAAATAAGCCTGTCGGTTGTTTTAGTTTTGGTAAAGTTTACCGCAAAGATGAAATTGACCGTAAGCATATGAATGTCTTTCATCAAATTGATGGCTGGTATTTGGCACCAAAAAATCTTAAAACCGTTACCCAATCTGATCTTGAAGAATCCTTGGGCAATATTGCCAAAGCAGTTTTTGGTCCGAATATCAAATATCGTTTAAACAAAGATACTTTTCCCTATACAGACCCATCTTTAGAAATGGAAGTCGATTTAAACGGCAATTGGGTAGAAGTTGTAGGTTGCGGTGTTGTTAAAGGCTCTGTCTTAGATAAACTTGGAGTGGATTCAACAAATTACACGGGCTGGGCTTTTGGATTTGGACTGGAAAGACTTGCCATTGCTAGTATGGAACTGCCGGATATCCGCCTTTTATGGAGCGATGATAAACGGGTAAAAAAGCAATTAAAGCTTGGTCAAAAATTTGTTGAAGTCAGCAAATTTCCGCCCATTACCCGCGACATTTCATTTGTTGTGGACAAAAGCTTTGTGCCCAATAATTATTTTGACTTAGTGCGCGATGTAACAGGGGACTTAGCCGAAGAAGTCACCTTACTCGATAAATTTGAGAGCGAAAAAAAATTCGGCAAAGACAAAATAAGCTACACCTACCGCATTATTTACCGATCGGCCGAACGCACCCTCACCACCTCGGAAGTTGAACCCTTGCAAAACAAGCTCTACGAACTCACCAAAACCCAGTTTAACGCCGAATTGCGATAAAATTTTAGTTTTCGACCTTGTAGAGAAACTAAAATTTTGTCTTAGCATGCAGCGGAGGCCATCGGCCTCCATTTTGGGTTTATTACGGATAGCGCCAGTCACTATAATAAGGTAACAAATAAGCGTGCTATATATAGGATATTTTCCCCTTATATAAGCTCAAAAAAAGAGTTAATGGTAAATTCGTGAGGCTAAAATTCAGGCTTTCTGCCATAATGAAGGTAAATTATTAACAATAATTATTATGGCTTTTAAAAAAATGCCCGAAATGTAAGTCTAGACACACGAAAAGGAATGGAAGC
>JBBREH010000035.1:0-13276 GCA_038203095.1 Candidatus Doudnaibacteriota bacterium
CCCGGCAAAAGAAATAAATGAGGGTTTGGAGAAGTTTTTAGGTCGTGCTGATATTCAGCTTAAGGCTACTGATATTAAAGATGGCTATCAGATTACCCGCAATGGAGTTATAGCAAAAAATTTGAGCGAGGGAGAAAAAACTGCACTTGGAATTGTTTATTTCATTACAAAAATCAAAGAAGATGGATTTCACCTAAAGGATAGCGTTATAGTTATTGATGATCCCGTATCGAGTCTTGACTCCAATGCAATTTTTCAAGCCTTTAGTTTCTTGAAAGAATCGATCAAGGATGCAGGGCAAATTTTTGTACTAACGCATCACTTTGATTTTTTCAGACAAGTTAAAAATTGGTTTTCTCATTGTAAAAAAGATGATAGAGAGTTCTTTATGGTGATTTGTAAAGAAGATTCTGGTGTAAGAAAATCCCAAATTATTCAAATAGATAAATTGCTTATTGATTACGAATCAGAATATCATTTTCTTTTTAGTGTGTTATATAACTTTTCTGATAAGAAACAGACTGATCTAGAAAAATTGTATCCTTTACCAAATGTTGCACGGAAGTTTCTTGAAAGTTTTTTAGCATTTCGAGTTCCAGTTCTTAAAAAAAGTGAGCCCAATATATATAACCGATTGAAAGAAATAACTTTTGATGAGATAAAAAAGACTCGCATAAATCGTTTTGTAGAAACTCATTCGCACCCAAGATACGAAAGCGGTATTCAGGATTTTGACATGACTATTCTAGCCGAAACACCGGCAATAATTTCTGACATACTTGAGATGGTAAAAGTTGAAGATAAAAAACATTATGATTTTCTTGTGCAGAGTTTGACTGTTTAGGGAGCAATCTCGCTTGCGCGCGAACGGGAGGGTGGGTCAAGCGCATTTGCATTTGAGCCTCGGACATTTCCGCTAGGGCGTCCATGGCTAAAGGATGAGCACCGTGGTTATATAACACACAGAAGTTTAGTAGCGAAAGCGACACCACATACTCTAACTTGCAAAGCGTGGAGTGGGGATGGCGAGGGCAGAACTTCTCGTGAGTACTCTCTGCGAGAAGTAGCCCGACCCGGGGAGAGGAAACTTCCTCTCCCCAAGAAGCGTGTGCGATAGCACACACAAAGGCACCTAGGCGCGAGTAGCCCTAGCGGAAATGCCTGAGGCGGATGCCGAGGGTGGCACCCCTTTAGACTGGACGAAACCACAGAGAAATGAGAGAGGCACAATATTTGAAGTTTTGGATTTGTAATTTCTGTCCGCCCCGAATTTCGCCAAAACAAAAAGAGGAGCAAATGGAAAATTCCTCCCCAAACCCCTCCTTTTCCATTTGCGACATCCAAATTCAAAAACAAATGAGCCGAAGTTTTGGCAAATCCTCTTCTTAAAGAAGCTGTACACCTTTTGGACGGAGTACCGTCTCAAAAGGTCTTGCAAAAGTGTCCCACACTTTCTCACCCCAAAAAATTGCTTTGCCAAAACTTCGTCCGCATTAGTCCCGCCACCTTCCCGAATACTTGGAGGGCAGAACACCAAATAAAAATGTCCTTTCCTTTTTCAGGAAAAATTTCACCCCCGCCAAAAGAAGTATACAAGGAACATTTTTCTTTGGTGTTGCCGAGTGAAGCGAGGCAGTGGCGGAACGATTCATTCCACATCAGGATTTTGTTGGAAAAAGGTTCGGATTTTGTTCAGGAGACACAGCCACTTAAAATTATTTCGTCATCTCGTGGCAGGCCACCAGCGCTTGCCATATAGGACGAGTTTTACGCGAGTCGCGAGAAAAGTAATTAAGCTATTTTATGAAAAAAATATTATTAAGTGTTTTGGTTGCATTGTTAATAATCATTGCGGTTTATTTTATTTTATTAAAAACCAAGGACTATAAACAATTGCAAAATGAAAAAAAAACCGTACAAATAGTCGGACAAGCTATTACATACATAAGTAATTATTATAATTTAAACCATCAATTTCCTGCAACAAATAGCAGTTGGCAACAAACTTTTGCTAAACAAAATAATTTATCCTACCCCACCTTATCTGCGGAATTTTCGTCTTGGTACCATTATACCAATCTGGCTTATAACAAACCCGGAACAAAAGATGGGATTGTTTTGGAATATAAACTTTCACAGAAAAGAAATTTTGCAATCGGTGATTATCATGAGATCTCTCGCCTAGTCGGCATACCTTTTTTTTGGGAACACAACGTGGTGATCGGAGCCTCATATCAAATTACTGTTACTGACCAAAACTACGTAAATTATCTTTCAAAATAAAATACTGTTACCCCCGACCGAGGTGCGTCAACAAGCCACTGAAAAAATCCTTCAAAACCCCTACAACACTTCTAGAAGTATGGTTCTATTTCGACCCACACAGCCACGTAAAATTGGCCTGTAGTTTTGCCGATATAATGTCACAGTCTCATACGTGGCAGGCCGCCAACCTAAGCTTTTAGTGTTATAATAAATTAATGGGTAAACTCTGGAAAATTTATAAAATTTTAGCTACCGCCTTTGTGACAATTCTTATTATAGATTGTGCTGTGGTGGCATTTTTTGCTTTTTACCGGCCGGCAATTACTAAGGCCGATGCTATTGTGGTTTTGGGTGCAGCAATAAATACGCCCGCGCTTTATAATCGGAGCTTGGAAGGCTTAAGAATGTACGAACAGGGGAAAGGGGATGTTATGGTTTTGTCCGGTGGAAGAATATCTGATAAAGATATTTCCGAGGCCGGGTATATGCAGAAAGTAATTGAGAGCAAAGCCAAAGATCCGGTGCCGATAATTTTGGAAGACCAATCTCATTCTACTTACGAAAATATCAGCAATTCCAAAAATAAAATTCCGCAGGCGCGAAGTTTAATAGTTGTGAGCGATGATTTTCATTTAGCCCGCGCTGTCCTAACTGCTTTACGAAAAGGATTCTATCCGGTCTACTGGAGTTCTCCTAAGCCCGTTTATTACAAAACTTCTGAACTGGCCTACTATTTTATGCGTGAAGTAATGGCAATGCTGGCGTACGTGCCAAAGTTTGTGATGGGATAAATATAATGCGGATCTACGGATTGAGAACGGATATGCGGATGACTACGGATGACTGTCAGCCCCATTCCGGGTCATACGCAAATTTACCAATGTAATAATATGGATGTAATCCGCAAAACCGCGGAGCCTCTCCTCCTTAAAAAGGAGGAGTACCCTGCGATAGCAGGGGGAGGCGGTATAACATCGGCATAAACCATACCACCCCCAGCACCAGTCGTCTGACTCCGGTGCTGGGCACAGCCGTCACCCTTCGGGTGACACCCCTCCTATATGCTTGATAAAGTCCTGGTGATAGGAGGGGAGCTCCGCATTGGCTAACTTGCGTATGACCCGTCGAAATGTATGAATTTAAAACGCCACCACTATAAAATATAAAAAAAGCGAACCCCGGCACGCTTACTGTATATCTTGCCCGGTTAAGGGAAAATTATAGTAAGGTGTCGGGGTTTTGCCTTGCGGGTGACGGGCTGGGAGGTGTCGCATGCTTGCGTCTCCCAGCCCCTCATCTTTGTTTCCAATAGATAGTCCTCCTTTGGTCGCGCTTGGCGACCGGGATATCGCTAGGCGTGATGGTTTTTTTGGTCGTTGTTATGCTCTGGCCTATGTGCCAAGAGCGCGAGTGCTATGCCGACCAGCGACACATACCCAGTTAGCAAGAGTGCTAACTTAGTTGTGTTTGAGATCTCGAAGTCCATAACAGGATTCAAAATCAGCTGGCTCAAGGATAGAGCCCCAACAACGACCGCTACGTTTTGTCCGAACCGATCGGACGAAAGAAAAGTGACCGCACTTGCGATCACCGTTGCGACCAGCCAGTACGTCATCCCCGGAGGGAAGACGACTGCCATTGTTTGGGTAATAGCCGTTTCGCTGTAGAAAATTCTACAGCTAACTGCAAATAAAAACCCCAAAACTAGCAGTGAATGACTGGCCAATTTTTTCGCGATGTTCACCTGATTCTCCTTTAATCGTGAGATCGCGCCTCGGGGGAGGCGATGGTGCAAAATATATCATAAATATGATGTTTTGTCAATTTGACGAAAGTAGGGGATTTGGTATAATAAATTCAATGTCCGCCAAAAGCCCTGAAAGGCATTTAGGCGGATCCGCCTCTGGCGGAAAATATCCAAAGACAGTTGGTGGCTCAAAAGGCCTTAATATTTATAGGCAACTATAAATGCCCACCGAGGAAAATGTAGTGCAGGCCCGTGGCCTGCTAGTAAGGCAGGCCGAGGGCCTGCACTACAACTGCATTCTTTTCACTCGGTTAAACCCGAGTTTTATTTTTGTCTAAGATATTTACAGACAATGTACGGTCGATACTTGTCACTAATTACTAATTACTATTTACTAATCACTATTCACTACCCAAATGGCTAAATTAAAATTACAAAAAGAGAAAGATCTTGCTGAATTAACAGAAAAGCTTAAAGCTGCCAAGTCATATGTTATGACCGGCTATCGTGGTACCACGGTAAAAGATATGGATGCTTTTAGAAACGCGCTTCGCAAGGAGAAGGTGTTTAGCAAGGTTTACAAAATCCCGTTAGTTAAAAAAGCTATGGAAGCAGTCGGCTTGTCCGGCGCGACAGTAGACTACAAACAGCCGGTTATTCTTTCCATCTCAAATGAAGACGAAACTACCGCCGCCAGAGTTATTAAGAATCTTGCCAGAGACATTAAAACCTTCTCAATTATTGAAGGCGTGGTAGACGGCAAAGTTTTAAGCAAACTGGAAATTATTGCCTTGGCCGACTTGCCAAGCAAAGACCAGCTACGTTCGCAGTTTATGTCTGTCTTAAACGGACCAATGTCCGCTTTTGCCAGGCTTATAAACGCTTACGCGGAAAAATTGGGAACTCCGGCTGTGGCCGTGGAAGCTTCTGTTGCTCCGATTGCCGATACGGCTCCCGAAGCTCCAATAGCTGCCGTTCCGGTGGCAGCGTAGAATTAATAAACAATTAACAATTAACATTTGACAATTGACATCATTAGCTAAGTTAAATGTCAAAGGTCAAATGTCAAAGGTACACAATTATGTCCGACGAAGTAAAGGCCGTGGAGGTTCCCGAGAAGTTTAAAGCTATTGTGGAAGCTGTAGAAAAACTTACAGCTATTGAGCTTTCTGAATTAGTAAAAGTTTTAGAAGTTAAATTTGGCGTTTCCGCCGCCGCCCCAATGATGATGGCAGGCGCTGCCGGCGCCGGCGCGGCTGCCGTAGAAGAAAAAACCGAGTTTACGGTTGAATTAGCTGAAGCCGGTCCAAACAAGATTAACGTTATTAAAGTTGTGCGCGAAGTTACCGGTCTTGGCCTTAAAGAAGCCAAAGACATTGTTGACGCCGCCCCAAAAGCCGTTAAAGAAAATATGCCTAAAGCCGACGCTGAAGCATTAAAGAAAAAGTTAGAAGACGCGGGTGCTAAAGTGAATTTGAAATAATGGTTTATTTCAAATTCATCCTGAAGCCGCCTCAAGCGGCTGATGGATCTTCGATGAAATAATTGGGTTATAACTTACAAAAAAACCGACGCCAAAATTTTAAAACCGCTTTCTCACGAGGAAGCGGTTTTAAAATCATTTAGGATTTTCATCGGGGAATTTAAAATTTATTGGCGGGGAACCATTTTTATAAAACGTCTTCATATTACTAGCCGACTCTCTTACCAGCTTTTCAGACGCGCTCCCGCGTTCGTCCATATCTGTTAACCCGGTTTCGATTGTTGTTGGATTCGTAAGTTCCAAAAAGCGGTTTAAATTAATCGCGCCGGAACGCACACAATCAAGAATCGTTTCTCCATATGCCTTTGAAATTACATCCTTGTTAAATTCATAGCCTCTGGCCGAGCAGAGTTTGGTAATACTGTTAGAAATTGTCTCGGCAAGTAATTTGGGATCTAAACGCTCGGTAGCGTAATGAGGAAGAATGGTTACAGGTTTTCTGTTTTTAGCTACAAAATGGTCGACTTCATCCTTTAGTACAATAAGCCGTGATCCAAGTATTTGCCTAATTTCATTTAAAGTCTTTATATACTCCTTTCCAGTTTTGGCATCAACTTTAAAAGAATTTGTGTCTGAATAAGCGAAGGCAATTATTAGTTCATCAGCCTTATCTTTTATGCGCAACGCTTCGGTTTTGTATTTTTCCAGTAATTGTTTATATGCTTCAACATTAGGATATTACCTGTTTAATGCCCCGGGATGAATTAAAAAATGAATGGTTGTAATGGATCTTTTTTGTTCCTGTTTTTCAGGAATTGGCTCCCCATGGTATTTCCGCATAAAACAATGTATTAAAAATGGAATCTTTGATAGAATTATAATCTATAATATAAATTTATGTCCAATTTTTGGCAAAAATTAAATAAGCCCTTTTTTTGCCTCGCGCCAATGGAGGAGGTTACGGATGTGGCGTTTAGGGAGATGTTTGCTAAGTATAGCTCCAACCACCCCGTCTCGCTTCGCGAGCCACCCCTCCTTGAAAAGGAGGGGAATGCTCCGCAGCTGTCCTCGGATACTCTGCGGAGCTCTCCTCCTGCCAAGGAGGAGTACCCTGCGTTAGCAGGGGGAGGTGGTAACCCTTTTGTTATGTACACGGAGTTTGTTAACGTGGACGGGCTCACGCACCCCGAGGGCTATAAGCGGTTGTCGCTGGACTTAAAGTATACGGAAATTCAAAGACCGATAGTGGCGCAAATTTGGGGTCGGTCGCCAATTAAATTTGAAGAGGCAGCTAAAATTGTGGCGGATTTAGGCTTTGATGGCATAGACATTAACATGGGCTGTCCGCAGGACAAAGAAATTGGTCAGGGGACTTGTGCAGCGTTAATTAAAGAGCCGGCTTTAGCTGTGGAAATTATCAAAGCCACTAAAAGAGGCGCGGGAGTGTTACCGGTTTCGGTAAAAACAAGAATCGGCTATAACCAAAATACGCTCTCTACCTGGCTAAGGCAAATTTTAACAACCGAGCCTGTTGCGGTGGCAATTCACGGCCGTACCAAACAGCAAAAAAGCAAAGTCCCGGCGGACTGGAGTGCCATAGCGGAAGCGGTGCAAATTCGCGACGCAGAAAAATCACCCGCTTTAATAATTGGTAACGGCGATATTAAATCTCACGCCGAGGGTTTGTTGCGAGTTAAAGAAACGAGGTGTGATGGCGTTATGGTTGGTCGTGGCGCTTTTGGCAACCCGTGGTTCTTTAGAGCCGATGATTTTCAACCGACAATCAAAGAGCGTCTATCCGTTATGTTGGAACACGCAGAGTTGTTCCAAAAAGAATTTTCAGGAGTTAAAAATTTTGTAGTTATGCGTAAACACTTTAAAGCCTACGCCTCCGGCTTTGACGGCGCGGCGGAACTTAGGGCGAGGCTGATGGAAACAAGGAATTTGGAAGAAACAAACGTAATAGTAAATGAGTTTCTTAACTCAATAAATAATAAATCCCAATAAACAAATTACAAATAATTTCAAAATAACAAATTGGAAATACAGAACCCGATTTCGAAACTATTTGCTTTTTTCAAAAATTGAATTAAGTATTTTTCTTAATTCAACGGCTTCTTGAGTTAAGTTTTTTCGTTTTGTTTCTAGTTCCTGGCTCCCGCCAGTATCGGAAAGCCTAAGCCATAAACAGCTCTCTTTAGCTTCTTTTCGGCAAGTTCTTATTCTATATAGAAATTCTTTTTTAGTTTCAGCTTCATTTGCTTCAATATAATTTGCCGCCGGAGACCCGGAAGAGCGAATGAGCTGTTTAGAGTATTCAATATTTGCTATAGTTTTAGGCAGTTTTTGTATATAACCTGCGCAATCTTTAGCAAATTGATAGGTTCTCTCTTCCAGGTCAAATTTTGGTTTTGAATTTGGAATTTCTGACATTGTGATTTGTTTGTAATTTGTAATTTGTTATTTGTTATTTGTTATTTGTTATTTGTTATTTGTTATTTGTTATTTGTTTAAGCCTTAAGGCAAGCTTACTTTTAGCAAACTGCCATCATTTAACAAATAAATAATTTTTCCCTTTTCATCCACCTCAAAATCTTTTAATTTTGTAAATTGGGAAGATTTGAGAGTGGCGGTAAGGCTGCCTTTTTTGTCTAAAATTAAGACGCGGTTGTTGCCGGAGTCCAAAATATATATAAATTTAAACTCTTTTTGCGTGTAAATTTTGCCGCTGCCGGATAGGGGAGTGGGAAGTTTGGGAAAGTCAAAAGTCGCGGGCTTGCCGTTTTGAAATTTAAGTACGGTTGTATTGGTTAAAATGTAAATTGCGCCGTCTATGGCAATGTCACGCGTTTCAAGTATTGAAGTGTCACGCACCGAAATTACAGGCTTAGAAAAACCGGAGTTGCCAGCAATAAAGCTAGTAATGGTGCCGGCTTTTTTATCTACCGCATAAACCCGTTGGCCAGTTGGGTAGTATGCCATACCCGCAAAATCAGTTTTTTGCGGTACGCTTTGGCTAAAGCCAACTGAATCTTTGCCCGAGCTGAAATCCCAAACATACAAATTGCCGTTATCGTAAACCGCAGCTAAATTACCGGTTGTATAAACCGATTCTGTAATATTTACAGGAGAAACTAAGGCACCGTCTTGGATTATTCCCTGATTTTTACCGTAACTTATTAAAGTTTTGTTTACAGAAACCGCCAAGAACGCCGGAAGTTTAATTAAGTTTTCAGCAACACCTAAATTTCCCAAGCTTACAACTTTTGTCTCGGTATTTCTTTCTATTTGTCCCTCGGCATTTTTAATATCCGCCAGAAGTTTATTATATAAGTCCTTGTTGGCTGCGCCAACCTCCGATTCTTTAGGTAGTTTATTTTTGGCTTGTACCAGATAATCTGAGGCGCCGGAACTATCTTTATAGAGAGACGCACTTTGGGCGTTTAATAGTAGACTTTGAACTTCTTTTAGCTGACCTGAAACTTGAGCGTTTTCTTGGCCGGTGTTTTTAATTCGTATTGCCACGACTATGTTAGTTATTACCGCAAAAAATAAAATAATAGCCGAAATAAGTAAAAATTTCTTGGCCGAACTAAAAGTTTTGAATTTTTGTGGATTTACAGTTCGGCCGGCACTTTGAGCCGAAGCTTTGGCGACCGTAATCCAGTCTTTGCTTTTTTCGGCTAAATTTTTAGCACGGAGTGACATTTTTTTCATTTTGTCAGTAAATGACAGTCCTTGAGCTAAAATCGGAATTGTTTGATTTGGGTTCTTCGGCGTCTGGTTAGCTGAATTTTCCAACGGTCGGGGCAAATCTGTCTTGGCGGACCTGCGGTTATTGCTATTTAGTGCAAAAACTGTTTTAAAATAATTAAAAACGCTGACAAGAATATTTTTTGGTCTGCCGGGAGTTTCAACAATATAGTTTTCTAGATCAACTTCCTGCTCGGCGACCTGCCCGGCCCGAACTTGTAAATTAAAAAGCGTGCCAAAGGAAATTTGCGGATCGGAAACCTGCTTAAGTAACTCTATAACTGTACGGGTTCCGGTTAAAAAGTTTTGCTCCGACATAATATGGAGCAGTCTGTCCATAGACAAAAAATTAAACAGCTGGGTTGTAGAGAGAATAATTAAATCGCCAAGCCGGGTTTTCCCGCCGGCGTAATTTTCAAAAGTTTTGAGGGGATGGCTTTGAGCGGGAGAGCAGGAAATATCAGTGTATTCACTGTTACGCAACATAAACGCGGAAACCCTACCACAGGTAGCAATATTTAAATTGAAACCGTCTTTTACAGCTAAAATACAGTTAAGCTTGTTAATCCATTGGGTCTGTCCCATACCCGCTAATTTGCCCAACTCCTCATTGATATTTTCCAGAGCGTTTTCAAAAGTATTTTCGTCCGATGGACGCTTATATGCCCTTTTTAAAGCTGAAGCAATTGCTAGACAAATATCTTCGCATGATTGCAAAGCCGCGGGATTAAACAGAGGCAGTTCGGCTACAACATAAAGTTCACTATTTCCAACCGGCGCTTTCTCCGCGCTGGCAAAAACATAGGTGGATGAAGATTTGTTGTTGCCTAAGGCAATCTTGGCTATTTGGGATTCAATTTCGTCCATAAAGAGGAGTTGGCAGATTTAAGTTGAAAGATTAAAGGGGAGGACATTACTTGACTTTGATTTAAAATCTTACATCTTTAATCTGTATTATTATACAACATTTATGCCTAAATCCAAAATATGATATAATAATTCAATCCTATCATTAATTGGTTAACAAATGCTTAAAGATGTAGTAGATTCTAAAATAGATTCATCGATTTTAAGTTTTTTTATTTCCGCACCGGAAAGATGCTTTTCCGTCATTGAAATTGCTAAAAGACTCAATATTCCTCATTTGAAAGCTGCTCAGGGTTTAAATAATCTTGTAGTTTTGGGAGCCCTTAAAGGTTTTTCCAAAAAGAGCAAGAGATATTATTTAGTAAATTCTAAATATAAACTTTTACCGGAAATGAAGGCATATTGGCTTAAAACCGGGCCTAAATATGAAGATGAGTTGTTTTCTGCCATTAGACGTCTGGGCGAAATTAAAGGCGCGTTCTTAAGCGGACTGTTTTGCGGGCATGCCAATTCGCCTGTGGACATACTATTGGTCGGAAAAGTAAATTCAAGCAAGCTGACAGATTTTTTGAAGGCCGCGGAAAAAATGATGGGTCAGGAAATTAATTATTGCATAATGAGCGTTAATGAATTTGATCAACGCAGGCATACTTATGACCGCTTTATTAAAGATATTTTTGATTATCGACATTTGGCGGTGGTAGATGAGCTGTCGGTTAAAAAGCGAAAATAGAAATTAGCTTGGCCTGGTGGCCTTGAGAAATTGAGAAATTGAGAAATTGGCTCCACGAATTGAATTTCCAAATTTCCTAATTTCTATAAATATCACTTCAGCGCTTAATCAGATTATGCTATAATTAAGCCATGTCCCTTACCGACATCCAAAATTTATATTTGGAATTTTTAAAAAACTTTCCGGCTTCTCTCCAACCGCTTATTTCCATTGGCCTGGCGGTTCTTATTGTCTATTCCATTTTTAAGGTTATTAAAAAGGACTGGATTTTTTTAATTGCCCTCCTAATCCTTCTGCCAGGAAGTAAAACAATTTTATTCAGTATTTGGCAGGGGATTGTTGTGTTTATTAAGTTCTTGCTTAATACGAAGTAGTTTTTTAGCATTTAGTAGTAGGTAAGCGTTTTGCCAGCAGTATATGCTGGCTTTTTGTTTGGCTACCTACTACTTACTAAATACTACTGGATAAACCATCTGTGGATAACTTTTGGTGAACGAAGAAGCACTCTGTATCTATTGTGGTTTGACAAACGGTGAACGAACGTATATAGTTAGATTATTGATAAGAAATAATTAACGATGTAAATTTATGCCAAAGGATATAACCGATAGACAAAAACAGTTGCTGGATTTTATTATTAGACAAATCAGGAACCATAGTTTGCCGCCTTCAATTTCAGAAATGGCTACTGAGCTAAAGGTTAAATCTAAAAACGCTATTGCCAAATTATTGAATGCTTTGGAGGCCGAGGGCTATATAAAGACAAGCGGTAAAGCCCGGGGAATAAGCGTTCTTAAAACATTAGGTGAAAGCCTGCAAAAAGGTTTAATTTCCGTGCCACTACTCGGCCACATTCAAGCAGGTAGTCCACATTTGGCCGAAGAGCAAATTGAGGAATGGATAAACTTGCCTTCATCGCTCGTAAAAGGCCGACGCGACGTGTTCTTGCTTAAAGTTCGGGGCGACAGTATGGTTAACGCCGGCATTTATGAAGGTGACTTAGTCATAGTTAGACCTACGCGCGATGTTAAAAATAATGATATTGTAGTTGCTCTGCTACACGATGAAGCAACGGTTAAGAGGTTCGTTCAAATCAAAAATCGTGCCTACCTAAAAGCCGAAAACCCAAACTACAAGAATATTTATCCCAAAGAAGAATGGATGGTACAGGGCAAAGTGGTGGGGGTTATTAGGAATCTGGAATAGCTTGTGCCGTGTCAAGAGGTTCTTCAAAACAGGTATTTGAGTATAGCGTGCCGATTTATCGGCCATAGAAGGTAATTGATAAGTAGATAATTTTATGAGTGAACTTCAAAAACGAAAATTTAATATTTTGAGTCAACTTCAGGGCCTTTGTGCTCACTGCGCCACCAATAGCAGTAAAGAACATCGATGTCCGGTTAGGGAAATTTCCGTTCGGATACAGTCAATCCGTGGCGTGCCGCTAATTGTTAACAGCGAGTTTAAAGGTGTTCTTTTTGCCAGGTAACTTTTCAGCTTTTTCCAAAAACATCGATATTTGTGTAGTTGCTCGATTTATCCACGCACCATCCGATGATACCTGGATTTATCGAGCCTCGGAGCCTGATAAATCAGGAAACTACAGCTTATGTTTGAAAAAGGCAAATAGTTATTTTGTGCGGGTTTGACAGCAGAAAATTTTTAATTTAATATAAAAATATGAAGATCAAGAAACAAAAAATCACACTAGACGTTTTAGCGGGTATGGTTGCTAGTGGTTTTGAAAATACACCAACAAAGGCTGAGTTTAATGAATTAAAAACAGATGTTAGTATTTTAAAAACAGATGTACAGATGGTACAGGCAGATCTTTCAGACGTTAAGCTGAGACTGGATTATCTTGCTCCAAAATTTGAAGTCAGAGACCTAGAAAAGCGCGTTACACGCCTTGAGCAGAAAGCCGGGCTTCGCAATTTAGTTACAAATTAATTTTATATTTAAAAAATAAGGCTAACGCTTAGCCTTATTTTTTTATTTGAATTCAAATCTCGTAATGCCCAATTCAGAAGTAATTTTTAGTGGTAAATGAGGTAGATGGGTTTTAAGTGCTGTTTCTACTTGTTCGGAATTGTCCGGTTCGGAGTAGATTACGACAAAAGTTTTAATTGCCGAACTCCAGAAATTTCTACGCGTTTTTTTAAGATAAAAAGTTTTTCCGTTTATTTGCGTTACTTGGCTTTGCGCATCTGTTATATCCTGTGCTGCAGAGGTTTGAGTCATGAGGGCTTCGGGGTCTGTAATTACAAATTGGTGAGTGTAAAAGCACGGTATAATACTTAATTCTAGTGCTTAGGATTTGCTAAAATCTCCTGGATGAGTTTGTATCGTCGATGCCTTTTTAGTCCTCGATGGATTCTCAATAAATCTTTCAAGTGACTAAAACTGCCGTCCAAGGAATTGGTAGTAT
>JBBREH010000036.1:0-12657 GCA_038203095.1 Candidatus Doudnaibacteriota bacterium
TTTAGTATCATCAAGTAAGTGTGGCAGGCAGAGATTCTTTGTACAGCTTAAAAACTAATCATCCGACTGTCATCGTTTGGGGTACCACTCCCCGTTAGAAGCCTTCCAAAGATAGGGGCCATGTTCCATTGTACAAGACTAAGAGGTGTCCCCTCTTCCAAGTTGGTTTTATGTTATAATAAATTTTTTTGTTTATCCAAATAATTTTGTAAAAGTATTTGCGCCGCTAAACTGTCAACATTCTTATGTCCTCCCGGCAACTTACCGGCCATGACCGATGACAGACGCTCATCAATAATTTCAATTTTAATTTCAGTTAATTTTTCAAGTTTCTCTCCAAAGGTTTTAACTTCACGTGTCTTCTGGGTCATTTCGCCGCTCATATTAAGAGGCCAGCCTAAAACGATTTGGGTAATTTGATTATTAGCAATGACGGTCTGGATTTGCAGCCAAAATTGCGATGGTGACAATATGGTTAACTCCCGCGCAAAAGTCCGGCCTTCATCGGAGATTGCCAGCCCAATCCTTTTTTCTCCATAATCTATCCCAAGAATTTTCATTGAAAATTTATTTAGACTCTCCCAACACAAGACTAACCGTTTTTTCATCACCTTTATGGTAAAACTTAAGGCTCACGCTGTCACCTGCTTTGGCGTCTTTGAGCAAGTCAGCCAAGGTGTGACTTTCGTCCAGCTTTTGTCCGTTGACTTCCAAAATAATATCATTCTCAACAAGACCGGCCTTATCAGCAGGACTACCGGGAATAACTGCAAAATCTGTGACAGTTTGACCGCGGACAATCAGTGCGCCAAAATCTTTTGGCAATTTTTGCGCTTCGGCTACGGCCTTGGTAATAGCAATATATCTTACACCCAAAAACGGACGAGTTATTTTGCCACTCTTGTTAAAACTATTTAAGGCTTTTTCCGCATCATTAGATGGGATGGCAAAACCCACCAGCTGACCCTGCTGGTCAACCGCGGTATTAATCCCCACCACTTCCGAGTCTATATTAAGCAATGGTCCACCGCTGTTACCGGGGTTTATGGCAGCGTCTGTTTGGATAACGCCCGATAGGTCTTCGCTTCCGTCTTGCGACCCGGCAATAATCTTACGGCCAATTCCGGAAACAATTCCACTAGTTACCGTATTCTGATATTGCCCAAGGGAGTTGCCAATAGCAATTACTCTTTGGCCAATTTGAAGTTTGGAAGAATCGGATAACTTTAAAAATGGCGCGTTTTTTATTTCTATTTTTACTATGGCTAAGTCGTTAATCGGATCTTTGGCCAAAACTTTGGCATCATACTTTTTCCCTTCCGAAGTTAAAACAGTATAACTAGCCTGGTCATCGCTAATCACATGCTTATTGGTTAAAATTAGGCCGTCCGCGGAGATAAAAAATCCACTGCCCGCGCCGATTTGCTGGACATTAGGCGCAGTTGACTTGGACTGTTTTTGATTACTGCCAAAATAAAAATTAAAAAACGGGTCGTCTTTAAAAGGATCAGTGCCATAACCCGGCATTTTGTTAATATCTTTAGAAACCGCAATAGAAACCACGGCAGGTGCGGCCTTTTTTACCACATCAATAATTGCAGAATCCTCATTTAAAGTTATTTTCCGGCTCAATTCGTCATCTTTTTTCAAAAATAATGACTTTTGAGCAAATGGCTGCTGAAATAAAAACCAAGCCCCGCCTACCCCGCCCACCACACCACTTGCCAGGCTTAAAATAATAACCAAGATAATAATTTGCTTGGTTTGCCACTGCGAATTTAAATTTTGAGGATTTTGCTCTTGTGTGTCCATATTTATATGAATTAATGATAATAATATTATAGCATAAAAACCGGTTATTTCAAAAAACCGACGTGCGACTATTAACCTTTATCCAAAATGGTTATTGTTTTCTGGTGTAGGGAAGGGTCTAAACCTTCCGTTCAAGAACTCTTGAAAAAAGGTGAATGGCTACACCAATAGGGATAAGCGGCCTTGAGCCCATAACACCGATGGCTTTATTTGGGACTATTGATTAACTCCATTCCTGATAAACACCACAAACTATGGCAATGCCTCCAATGGAACCGGCGTCAGCAGCTGCGCCACCGGTGTCGTTAGGCAAACTTTCTGTTCCTTAAGTACTGTACCTTGAAAGACAAAATTATTTAACAGAGATTGCGTAATTTGGCTAGTAATTTTTTCCACAGCACTTGATTGCTTGTCAGACCTGCCTTCCGATAAATAACGGGTAAAGGCTGCTCTCATTGTCGAAACCGCAACATCAACCGGGGTAATAATCCCGCCGGTCACATCGCGGGCGGCTTTATAGCCGGTGCTGTTTAGCTCATTGTTCGCTGCCTTTTCTGCCGCTGACTGTGCCTGTCCGGCCACACCCTTGTAATAAATATCCCAACCCTGGGTGGAAGCCATAAAGTCACCTACTTTAGCAAGTTTTGTATAATAATCCGGATCCTTCGGGTCAACTGCGGAAGGATCAAAACCTAAGTACTGGTCGGCCTTGGCCTGAAAAACCGAATTCAGGTTTTTACTATTACCGCAAGAAAGTTCTGGAATAAAATTTTTGACTAACGCTTGATCCAACGGATCAGCCACATATTTGGTTAAATAATCATCAACATATTGACCGCTAACCAACGCATCAGTGTAATACAAAAAATTAGATATTCTGTAAGCTTGCTCAACTTTCTTAGTCAGCTCATCAATAAAAGCCAGCATAAAACGCGCCACGCTGACCGCAATGGCCTCATTAATGGCTTCCTGTGCCTTGGCCCAAATGTCTACGGTTGCAATTTGCGCCGAGGCCGTGGGAATTAGCCAGCCGGCAATACCGGTGCGCTGATCACTTTCCCCCTCGGCTAATAAATTATATTTGACATTTAGCTGTCTGAAACTGTCGCCAGCACTGCTTACCGTCTTGTCCATAATCACAAAATCTTTGTACATTTGCGGCCAGGGAGATACACTGGAATCTGTGGTGTAAGATTTTGAAGAACGAAGCAAATCGGCATAAGTTTGCATTGCAATCAGCAGCTGTTTATGCATCAGAACCGCTTCTTTAGGCACCGCGACTTCCTGGTATCGAACGGCCGCTACTGAGACACCGGCAATTAATGAGTCAATTTTATTAGGATCGCCTGTCGGATTATAAATATCGTTTATTCCGGCATCGGTTACAGACTTTAATTTATCAAAAATTGGCGCGGCGGCGGCTAAATAATTCTTAACAGCAACTTTGCCCGAGCTCGAAGAAATTTTAATCTGTTCATCAGCGAGTGCCGGAATCTTGATGTCCTGATCGGCCTTAAGCGCCTTAAAAACCGCGGCTTTAACCTGTTCCGGGGGGAAAATCTTGTCCGCCATGGCCACCTGAGCCTGTGCGGTAGTGCCTAAAGCGGCTAGGTATTGATCATAAGCCTTTTGTTGCTTAACGGACCTTTGCTGTAATGCCTGGTAATTAGTTGTGTCCTTAAAAGTAAAATTGGGTCGGTGCCAGATCGAAACCACGCCTAAAATAATAATTAGGATAATACATCCGCCAAAGATTTGTTTCTGCTCTTTTGTTTCAAGCATTTTTAATTTCTTGATTATTTGTGACGATAAATTATTATACCATATCTGTTTGCTAATCGATCAGCTCGCCTCCAAACACCTTTAAAGCTTCAGCCAAAACTTCGGTTGTACCCAGGCTGTCTGTTACTACCTCTTTAATTACTTGTGCGCTTAAACCTATCTTTTTCCCGCAGGATTCCTCAATAAAACCACAAATCAAGCTTAAATTTTTGGGATTCTCCACGTTTTGCTTATCAAAAGAAAATTTAACTCCCAGATTGACCCTACCTCTTTCAACGCTAAGCAACCTTGCATTTTTTAGCATACTGGCTAATGGTCCGTTTACCGCTTTAACTTTGGCAATAACCTTTGGCCAAAATTCCTGAACTTCGTCCAAAGTGGATAATAAATTTTCTGGCGACAAAATTTCTACGGATTGCTCAACCACTTCATTCATATTACTTAAAATTACTGGCGGGCTGACCGGCTCGATGCTTTCCAACTTCCGATTTTCCGATTTTTCGGCTTGCAAGCTTCCGCTACTTTGGCCTTCTAACCTCCGACCTCCGACCTCCGACCTCCTAATTGCTGCCTCAACCCCGGCTAAAAGCAGCGGAATTTCCGGGCTGGGCGCGCCGGACAAATCTTTGTAAGATTTCAAAAACAGTCTTATGGTAAAAATAATTTCTGATATGGACAAATGTTTAGTGAACTCCGAAAGCTTCGTTCTGTGTTCACCTTCTATATTAGACTGAATTTTTCCCTCTGTAATTTTATAAATTAATACCTTACGCAAATATTCCAAATAATCGCGATTAAACATAGAATAATCCAAGCCCTTTTCTGACAGACTAGCAAAAAAGTTCGGCACTTCTTCCGCCTTGCCCAAAACCACCAATTCCAACAAATTTTCGCAAGATGCCAAGTCCGTTATGCCTAAAAGTGCCTGCGCGTCTTCCAAGCCGGCGCTCTGTCCCAAGCTTAAAAGTTTTTCCAAAAGCGAAAGCGAATCCCGCGCGCTACCTTCCGCGTTTTGTGCCACCAATTCCAAAATGCCATCCGTAAACGCCACGCCTTCTTTTTCGCAAATATTTTTTAAGTGCCTAAGGATATCCGCAGCCGATAAGGCCTTAAAATCAAACCGCTGAGTGCGAGAAATTATTGTTGCCGGAACTTTGTTAATTTCAGTAGTTGCCAAAACAAAAATTGCATGCTTAGGCGGCTCTTCCAAAGTCTTCAAAAG
This sequence comes from Candidatus Doudnaibacteriota bacterium, assembly GCA_038203095.1. Lineage (GTDB taxonomy): Bacteria > Patescibacteriota > Doudnabacteria > UBA920 > UBA920 > PALSA-1336. Next base: position 4,817 of record JBBREH010000036.1, read on the forward strand.
CGCGTTAAAAGCGCCCTTGCTAAGCATATGGGCTTCATCAATAATAAACACTTTATACTTTCCCGATGATGGACTGAATTTAACGTATTCTATAAGCTCCCGAATGTTATCTACGCCGGTATTGGAAGCCGCGTCAATTTCCACCAAATCCAAAAACCCGCCCGCGGCAATTGCCCGGCAGTTATCACAAATCCCGCAGGCATCTCCGGTACTTTCAACTTTCAACTTTTCACTTTCAACTTGCCGGAGGCAATTTACCGCCTTAGCCAATATCCTTGCTACACTCGTCTTTCCCACTCCCCGACTACCGGTAAATAAATAGGCGTGTGCAACCGAGTCACTTTTAACCTGATTTAAAAGCGTGCTTACAATGGGTTTTTGATTAACCACTTCTGCAAAGGTCTGGGGCCGATATTTTCTGTAAAGTACTGCCATAAATAAAATCTCGCTTACTACCTTTTATAAGCTTGTGATTATATAATAATTCACCCAAAATTTCTTGGCAGGGAGAATGATATTTTCTGTACAAAATTACCAAGTCTACTTATTATACCACTACTGTACGGCTTGTAAAATTTGTCTACTAACTTGCCAAAAATTAATACTATTCGCCTTTAATTCTCCTGACTTGCATTTTATTTATCTTAGCTTAGCTTAGGCAAGCCGATGAGAAAAACTAAGGTATATAGGTAACAAGCTAAATTTCTCAAAGTCGTAGCCAAGATTTTAAAGCCGTGGTTCGAACAGATTAATGGCCATTGATACAAATCTAATGCAGGGTTATCACTACAATTTCACTGCTCGTACCTACCCGCTGAGGCGGACCCCAGGTGCCCACGCCGCTGGTGGTTAAAACTTGCATTTTTTTGTAGGCTCTAAGTCCGTAATCAAAACCTTTAAAAATAATTTTGGTTAAAAAATTAAAAGGGAAAACCTGACCTAGATGCGTATGTCCGGAGACCATTAACGACACCCCTTCCAATTTTGCTGATTTTAAAGCTGACGGTACGTGGCGCATTAAAATACTAGGCTTAGTCCGGTCGTAATTCAACTGTTTCAAAATTTTGCGCAGTTTATGATTGCCCATGCTGGCTCGATACTCTACGCCAATAATTTGTAACCCGTGGATTTCCACGAACTCGTTAGCCAATACATTCACACCGGCTTTTTTTAAAGCGTGGACAAAAGGCACATTATGATGAAACTCCTCGTGGTTACCGTCGCAAAAAAATACGCCTTGACTAGGGACAAGCTTGGTTAAAGGCTCAGCCAAAGCTTCGAGATCGGCGGGAGTACCGTCAAAATAATCGCCGGGAATCAAAACCAAGTCCGGCTGCTGCTTATTAACCAGTTCAATCACACTTTTAATGAACTTTGCGTCGCGAAAATTGCCCAGGTGCGCATCTGCAAACATAGCAATTTTTCTTCCCTTCCAAAAATCAGGCAAATCGTTAATCTTAATTTTGTAGTGCCGTACCTTAATTTGATAGGAATGCCAAATTCCAAAAATGCTTACTAGTATGCCTGCCGACAATAACAGACGACCAATAATTAAAGTCGGCCAATCGGCGTAGAGCCATAAACTCAAGGTCTCTACGCCCCAATAAATAATTGAGGCCAAAACCAAAAAATAACCGGTGCCAAGCAAAACTACCACGGCGTTAAAAAACCTGATTCGCCAAGGCTCGTAACGTTTAATAATCAGTAGCCAGGCGCAGGTCATCCCAAAGCCGAGCAATAAAAGCAAACCGCCGATTACCACTTGAGCTAGCGGATTATGGACTTCAAACAAATGTAAAAAAGTAAAGTAAAAAAAATAAATGCTACCAAGTAAGGTACCCTGATAAAAAAAGGTTAAAACTATTGGCCGTAAAAAAAATCTGCGTTTCATAGCTTATTTATAGTCCGTTAGGGCACTACCCTTACACCTTTTACTTTTTAAACACCAGCAACTTATACCCGGTAAAATTCCAAAACAGTGTAACACCCGTTGCAAGTGCTAAAGCGATATTTTTATCCAGGTCAGTGCGAGAAATATGAATGTGAGTCGAAAGCACGGCACTTAGAGTGGAGTTGATTAAAAAGCCTACTCCTGTGACCATAAAAAAAATCAAAAATGAGTGACTCTCATGGTTCCATGACGACAAATGAAAGCCAAAGCGCTTCCACAACACCGATTCAAAAATTAAATATACCACCAACAAAATTAAATAAAAAATGGTGGGCGCAAAAAATTTAGAAGCGACCAAAATCAGCAAAATTGACAGCCCGCCCAAAAAACCAACCCAAAATAACCGCCCTAAATTTTTTCTTAGAGTAACGCCTGTTTCCGAGCCAAAAGTCCAGGTACGATTCCAAAGATAGCTTTGGATAACCGCGCAAATAAAACCCACTCCGGTAATCATACCATATTTCCATCCTTGTGATATTCCCAGGGCTTTTGAAATACTGTTGGTCACTAAAAAATTCAGCCCGGTATTTAACAGGCCAATACAAACAAATCTTAAAAATTGATAAATTACCGGCTTCTTTTCAAGAAAGCCGGTAATAATTTGAATAAAAGATTTATTTGATGTATCTTGACTAATGTGGAAATTTTCCATAATTACCAAATTTGACTATCTGTGTTATCTGTTCTCATCTGTGCATCTGTGGACTACAACTCTTCGTCTTCATCAACAATCAGCTTGCCAACTCGTCCGGTTGAACCCATTTCCATATCAGCATGACTGCCACTGCCCTTTTTAATAACGTTCTCAACCGCTGCCCAATCTGTATCTTTCCCTTGAGGGACGACAATTATAACCTCATCACCGGCTTCGGCTTTAAAGTAAGTTAAGGAAGCAAGTAAAACTTTGTAAGCCTTTCCCTCAGCCATCACTTTAAAATCACCTTTTTCATCGACCAACAACATGCCTAGCATTTTCTTTCGCTCCATTGGTCCGATTTGCTTGTAAATAAACGAGCCATCTTCAGCAATGGTGAGTTTCAAAATATCGCCTTCAATGAGCTTGGATTTGGAGGCATAGTTGGCCGGCACCGGATACTGTTTATTATCCGGTCCAATCATATTCTGTCCGTCAAAAACACCCTCAATGACTTTTCCGCCCTCAGACACGGTTAAGACCTGCACTTTTTCAGAAAGTGCGGTCAGGTTGGCTTTAGTCACGGGCCCACCCATAAGCTCTTTAAGTATTTGCTTAGCAGACTGAATATTCTTTTCGGCCGCATCAATCATTTGCAGGGCCATGGCTAAGTTGGAAAGTTTGTCCATATGTTCAGTTAAATAATATTACTGTAATAAAAAATCACTCTTGCCCGAGCGAAATACTTACGCGAAACAAAAATCACAGAAATTTTAAAACACGGGACAAATTTTGTTTTGGTTTCTGTAGATAAGTATTACCTTGATATTATATCAATATACTTAAAAAAAGGCAACTGCCGAGTCGAAAATAACAAATTAAAATATTGGCTTAATTAGGCTGTAATTCAACCGCCAAGTGACCCTGTTCGGAACTGACAAGCAAAAAGTTGCAAAACTGTGGATATTTAACGCATAACTTTTGAATTGTTGTACCTTGCGTGGTTGCGTCCTGCAAAAAAGCGTTGGAAAGCTGGATATCCTTAGCCAAAGCTTTTGAGGCAAATTCCTTAATTTCTGCTTCGTAAACTTTAATCTCCGAGGGTTGATAGCCAAAATGCAACGCCTGCTTGAGCGCGTAAACTTCGCCAAAGTCTTTTTCTATTTCGGTCAACATTTTTAAAGCCTGGTTTTCGGAATTGAGCGAATCAAGCCTGGAAACCACACGGCTGGAAATTTCCGCGGCGCGTGACAAAGAAGTCCGCCGGCTACGAATTTCCTCGGCCAAAAAAAACGCCACGAGTTGAGTTAAATTTAATGCTTGCGCGTCCATAAAAATTAATTAATGATGCCCACCACCATGACCCCCGCCTCCACCGTGTCCGCCTCCACCAGTTTTTTTACCTGTGGCAACTATGTCCTCCAAAGTACCTACCACTTTCAGAGGCACATCGATCATTGCAGGCCCAACAATTGTTTCCACCATCCCATTTACTATTTTTTCGGGGTTTAGTGGGGCAACAAAATCCTTAAATCCGCCACCACCCCCTCCGCCACCACCCTCACCTGCTGGAGCATGTACTGGTCCCGAAGCGTGCGACATAAAATTTAAAATTAATTAATCTTAATAAATCATCCGCGGCAAGCTGCGAGGTATCATTGGCAGACTGCAAAGGAGTTGCTATAACCCCGGAGCTAGCTCCGAAGAAATCTACTCTGCTTATATTATTTATTTTATAGTTCAATTGTAATGCCAAGGCGATTGCCAACTTGTTTTGCCCAGAGTTCGAGGCGGCCAATACGATCAACTTCTACAATTTTATTGTCATCTCTGTTTTTCTTTTCAGTAAGCAAAGTATCCAGACTTGTAGTCTGGTTGTTGACGATTTTATGCACATCTGACAGTTCTAATTGGACAGCCTTAATATCCGTCCGGATAGGTTCCAGCTCTATTCTAATGACTTCTGCAATTCCCTCTAAAGTAACATTCGACATATAATTACTACAATTAGCTAACCTTATTATAACATAGTAAACATCTGCAAATCAAACTACTACTTTCCTTCTATTGATTCCATTCCACTTCATCCCATACACCAACCTTCCGATCCCTATAACCCTCTCTCTACATCGGGCAAGCCTTCACTCACGCTCTCGGCTACTTGGCTAGCTTCCAGCAGTTCTTCTTCCACTTCCGCTCTGGGTCGGCCAAATTTGAGCCTGGAAAGCTGACGAATTGCCTCTGCCTGCGCCATATTAGGGTTTTTTGGCGGCGCCAAGGTAGCCATATTAAACGGTTTGCTGGCCGTGCCGTTAACCATCAGCTTAGTATAAGTATTATAGCGCTCAATATTAACCAAATCAAACTCATTAAACGTGGGCTTGAATTCTTTGGCCAAAACTTCCGCGTCCTCGGCGCCAGTGCGAAAAACCATCATAGTACCCACGTTGCCAAATACAGCATCGCGCAAATCTTTACTACCCGCTCCTTGGGCGCCTGCCGCCTGTTCCAACTGACCTAAATATTGGTGGGCAATAATTAAATTTAACTTATATTTTCTGGCCTCTGACAAAATGGACGAAAAAGCGTCGGTTATAAAGTTCTGAAACTCGTCAACATACAAATAAAAATCTTTTCTTTGGTCTTCCGGAATGTCGGCACGAGACAGGGCAGCAATCTGCATTTTACTGACCAAAATTAAGCCAATCAGTTTGGCATTAATTTCCCCTGTCCGACCTTTAGACAAATTCACCAATAAAATTTTGCCCTCATCCATAATTTTCCTAAAATTAAACCCACTCCTCGGCTGTCCGACAATATTGCGCATCATAGTATTTTCCACAAACCGGCCGACTTTGGAAATTAAATAACCAAGCATTTCGCTCTTGTGAAAATCGGATGTTTTTGCCATTTCTTTTTCCCAAAATAGCCGCACTACGGGGTCAGTTAATTTGGAAACTTTGTATTTTTGAAACGTGGTGTCTGTAAAAATTCTCGGCACATCTGCAATTGTGCCGGGATGCTCGCTGTCGGCCATTAGAGTCAACATAGCGTTTCTCATGTTATGCTCAAACATAGGGCCAAGCATAGCCGGATCGGTCACCAATTTATAAAAAATGGAGATCATTTCCTGAACTGCAAAATCTTTTTGCTCTTCGTTGTCTACTTCTAGCATATTTAAGCCCATGGGCCTTTCCATATCAAAAGGCTCAAACAAAATTACGTCTTCGGCGCGTTCTTTAGGCACTTGGGCTAAAATGTCAGTGATAAGATCGCCATGTGGATCAATTACACATAAGCCTTCGCCGTTTTTGATATCCTGAATAGCCATATTAGAAAGCAGGACGGATTTGCCACCACCAGTGCGCCCCAAAATGTAGGTGTGCCGTCTTCTGTCTTCCCGCGTCATAAAAACTGGCGTTTCCTGGCCGCGGTATATGTTGTTGCCTATGAGTAAACCGGCTTTGGGCAAATTAACCGGTGGCGGCGCTTTTTTGGAAACCAACCATTTAATATTGGGAGTTTCTAAATATGGCGTGGGCAAATGCCACAGACTGGCCAGTTCCTCGGTGTTTAATATACTTGCATTGCCATTGTCTCGAAAGATGCGAAAAATATAATCTTTTAAAATGTCATTTTTGTCGCGTTTCTTGGGTCTTAACCCATTAAACGGTGGCATGTTGTATTGCAAATAAGACGAAAGCAAATTTCGCATGTGCACGCTGGCATTGCCGAGAATTGCCGATGATGTGACTAACCTAATATTTACTTTATAGCCCGGACGGCTGGATTTTTCTTCCAACTTTTTAACTATTTCCTGTTGCATAGGGGTTAACTGGATAGGTGATGAATAGCCGGACAAATCTTTATGGGCATGCGAACCCTGTTGTTGTCCGCTGCCTTGTCCAATACCTGCCAATGCGCTACCAATACCGCGCATTAAACCTATCAGTATTCGATAAAAATGTCCTCGCTCAACCATTTCGGGATTTTTGCCCTGCTGGATTTCCAAAGCCATATGCCTGGGCCTGCCCTGCCACGCCGTGCCCGCAGGACTAATAATGTACTGAATAGCCACACCCTCATTTTCATCCAGCTTGCTCATTGCATTAGTCAGCGCATTGAGCGGATCTGTCTCCGTAGTTTTGTAAGTGCGAAACGGGTAGACAGATTGCTTGCTTAGCTGTAATTCTTCAACTTCCACTTTGCCGTCTTTTTGAAACGGGTTATAACCGGGAATTTCTTCTATAAACGCGTGTGGATATTGTGCCTGAACTTGTTTTTCCACCAACTGCTGTAAATGCTTGGGGCAGTTAATATAAAAAGAAACTTTTTTTTCTGTGCAGGCAATTTCAAAACTGTAATAATCCTTACCCAAAAGCCAACCCTTATTTTCACCGGATTGCGACAAAGTGGTAAATAACTGTTCGCCAATCCCTATAAGTAATTTTTTTTCTTCTTCAGTTTTTGGCCTGTCGTCGCTTTTATCCGGACTGCCATCTTTAGGCATTAGGATTTCCAAAAATACCCAATCCTGAATTCTGGGCACTATGTGCTTGGTGTGATATATATGCCGTTTATAGTAATAAAAAAAGACAACCGTGAACACGGCCATCAATCCAAGTAAAACAAACACCGCAATATTAATTGTGTTTAATTCAAAAGGCATTTATTTTTTATTTTTAAGAAAGTCTAATTTTTATTCTTCTCCACTTTGTTTTTAGCCATTTCTATCATGGCTCTTGTAAGAGCGTCAGGATCTGCAACATTAACTTCTCCATTGATAAGTCTTGATAGCATATCCTTAGTCATAGCACCAGTCTCTACAACCATCGCTGGCGACAGACCCTGGGCATCAGGCCTAAATTCTGGGCTAATAACAGATGATGGAGATGTTTGATCCGAAATTCCATTTTTAACTTCAGTTCTTTCATTATTAGATAATTTACGAGCTCCTTCTTGTTTTTCAACGTTAAAAGGTTCCGAAGAACCTAAAATAATGTCGGGATTGGATTTTTTTAACTCAATTACCATATTTATTATATAGAAATTATAACATAATTTTATAATAATTAACCTAATATTATACTCTTTTTGCTAGCTCTTGTCAATAATCAGTCTTGTACAATGGAACATGGCCCCTATCTTTGGAAGGCTTCTAACGGGGAGTGGTACCCCAAACGATGACAGTCGGATGATTAGTTTTTAAGCTGTACAAAGAATCTCTGCCTGCCACACTTACTTGATGATACTAAA
>JBBREH010000037.1:0-12521 GCA_038203095.1 Candidatus Doudnaibacteriota bacterium
TAGTAAAATTTCTAGCTTTGAGCAGAAATTTTCAAACAAAATTTTTAGCTTAATAGCTTAATTAAGGTAAAAAGTTTTTTGGAAATTTATGCCAAAGATGGGAATTTTAATGAATAAATGAGTTTCGTAATTCAAGGTCTATGGGCCTTCGTTTGGGTTTAAAAAACCGTTTTGAGCGCCGTGCCAAGGGCACAGTCACAGCGGTCAGCTCAAACAGTTTTAGTTTTAAGACCGAAGATGGCAAAGTTTTTACCGTTGGCACAACCAATGCCAAGATCACGTCTCAATTTAAAGGCATAATTGCTTTAGCCGACGTTCACGTTAATGACAAAGTTGGAGTTAGCGAAATTACGGCCGGCAGCCAAATTACCGCTAAAACCGTGGTTGTGACTCCGGCTAATACACATCCTGCCTCGGGTAGAGGCGTGGTTAGCGCGGTAACCGGAAGTGGCTTTACTTTAAAGACCAACAACCAAGGTATTGTTAGTTTTGTGATTGTTAACACCCAGTCCACACGCGCAGTCATTAAACAGCAAAATGGCGCCATCACCACATCGGCCTCAATTCTTGTAGGCTCCAAAGTTATGGTTAAAGGTTTATGGGATGAAGTTTTAAATATTTTTAACGCCATAAAAATCAACATAAGATAGCTAGAGTATCTCTTGGAGATTTTATTCAAAAAGGTTTCTCTGTAACAAGAGAAGCCTTTTAATTTAAACGTAGGACTTACGCCTTTGGTCGAGTACGAGGCATTTTGTGAGGATTTTTGGAGGCGTAGTTTATCTACGTCGACAAAAACCACAACAAAATAACGAAGTAATCGACCAAACCCCTTGTGGGTTTTATCAAGATATTCTGTTTTTAGATGAAAGGCGTAAGTCCTAAAACAGTTATTTTTTAAATACTTTTCCCGCTTGCCAGGGTGTACCAAGCGCGGGCAATATCCAGCGGTCAAAACCAAACCAGCCGGCTACTCGCCAGGCTAAAATTAAAAACAGCTGGAGTATAAATAAAATTGGGTTGATGCTGACCGTGCCGGCCAGCAAGTAATTTAAATTCATAAACGTGCCAAAGAAGGCGGCTATGCCGGTAAAAATTCCCAAAATTAGAGCTACTCCGACTAGAAGTTCGCCAAAAGCTACCAGGTGAGAAAACGTGGCTGCATGAGGGAGAACGAAGTTTTGAATAAGACCGGCGTACCAGCCCTGTACATCGGGATGCTCGCCCGAAGCTTTTTTTAGTGCTCCCATCAGAAAACCTTTTATTGCTCCGCCCGCTTCGGAACCGGCCCAAGCCGGGTTATTAACTTTTGCCCAGCCGGCAATAAGCCACTCGTAGCCTACATATAATCTTATAATCAACCACAACCATGCTGCGCGCGTGCCGCCAAACAAGGCTCGGGAAAAAGCAGGTTCCGGAAATTCTACGTAATCATTTTTTGTTTCGTTCATTTAATTGAGTTTAATAATATTGCAGTAATTATACCATAACAAAAAACCGCGCTCGAGCCCGAGGCGGTTTTTTGTTAATCGGTGTGGTTTAAACTAGTTCTTTTTGTGTCCCCGCATTATGCCTCGCCTGCCGTTGTTTGGCATGGTTTTTGTTGGCATGGTGCCGTCCATGATTGCGGTGGCAATCATATTGGTACCAGTCAGCGTACCTTTGGCAGCTATTATGTCACCAATTTTAACATCGGCTAGGGTGATGGCGGTGGATATGGTGGTAGAAAATTTGGAGAATTTGGAGAAAGTAGCGTTGGTAGCGTCCACCGTGTAGGTGATGGAATTTTTGCTTGTTACGGTTAGGATACTGCCGGAAATGGTTGTTACCGTGCCCTTTATGGGACGCTGATTGGTTTTAAACATCTCTTTTTGGCCGGCGGCTGGGCTACCGTCCATAATTTGCGTGGCGGCAATTGCATTGCCTGAGGTAGTGCCTAACACAACCAGAGTATCGCCATTGGCAATAGCCGAAGGGGTAATTGCGGTTTTGGCGCCGGCTATAAATTTGGTAATTTTGGCGCTAGTGGCATCAATAGTGTAAATTGTCCCATCTTTGCCGGTTAAAGTAATGCTGTTACCGCTCACCGCGGCTACCACGCCTATTGCGGCAGGTTTATTAAACCTTCCGCGTGAGTTAAGTTGTATTCCGTGGGCAAAAGTAATTGCTGGTGCCAGCATGGCAAGAGCTCCCAAGGCTAAAACAACTTTTTTATAATTCGGCATATTTATTTGCTCCTTTTCCGCTAAAAAATAGCAGTTAATTTTTTGTTTATTCCTACGATATTAATACGGTTACTAAAATTTTTTTGGTGCGTTATTTTTTGTTCTATTTTGTTCTAAGCCAAAAAATAAAAATTCAGTCCGGTTAAAGAGCTATTTTTTTGAATGATTTAGTTGGGCATTATTAGTCTTAAAGCGTTTTCATTATCTCAAAAATTTTCCTAGTGGTGTTTATATTCCTTGCGGTCATGTGTTTGTAGACGCGGGTGCTAATGAATTTTATCATTTTGCTTTGGTTGCAGTCTTTGCGATTAACGTTCCAAATTACCGCGCCTTTAACATACGTGAGTTTATCAACTTTGGGATTAATAATAATTTCCAAAAGCACTTTTGGGCTGTCTACTTCGTCCCATAAAAATAAAACATCGGTTTTTTGTTCGGTATTGTTTTGTAAATTAGCAGGAATGGCTTTGCAGACGGTCGTGATCTGTTTTAGATCTTTTACTACCACTCGCAAGTTTATTTTAAAATGTTTGCTTATGCCGGCTTCAATTTTTTTGACAATTTCACCGGACGCATTATCAGCGCTTTGAAAAATAATATTGCCGCTGTTAATAAAAGTTTTTACTTTTTGGTAGCCTAAAGTCTCAAAGCAGAGCTTTAGATCAGCCATTTTTACTATGTTATTTCCGCCGACATTTATGCCCCTAAGTAAAGCAACGTAAGTTATTAAATTTTTTGGTGACATCGGTTTAATATTTTTGGATTTACGAAATTGTGGCTGAAGGCGGTCTTCTAGGGCAGCCTCAGAAGACCGCCTTCAGGGAACATGCTCTATTTTTTTTCAAAATCAGCCTTTATGGAATCCAAGAATTTAAATAGCAGTTCATTTATGGGTTTGTAATTGTTTGACCTTAATTTTTCCGCGCTTTCCACATAAGGAAGGGATTGATATTTTTTAAGTTCAGTTGTTGAGTTTGCTATCATTCCTTCTATGGCCTCGGGGGTGAATTCAAAGTGGCATTGGAAGCCGTAAATTTTAGGTGAGTAGCGGACAATTTGACGCGGGCAGCCCCGGCTTTTTGCCAGAACCGCAGATGCCCGAGTAAGGCCCGGCATGTCTCCGTGCCAGTGGCCAACCAAAAATTTTGGCGGAAAGCCACCAAAAATTGGGTCAGTTTTGCCGTCTGGTGTGAGCCCTACTTCAAACACGCCAATTTCCCGGTTGGGACTGCGGTCAAATTTTGCCCCCAAGGCTTGCCCAATCATTTGCGCGCCTAAACATACGCCCAAAAGGTATTTATCTTGCTCAATAGCCTGTTTAATAAAGGCAATTTCTTTTTTCGCATCAAAGTGCCGGCATTCATCTGTGGTGGTGGCAGGGGATTGCGGCCCACCCATAACTATCAAAAAATCAAAACCATCGGCATTCATCGGAAACCTGTCATTTTCATAAAGGCGAGTATAACTAACCTCGCAGTTATTCAAACGCGCCCAATTTTCAATAGCACCCGGAGCTTCAAAGCTCTCGTGCATAATTATGTGTAAACGCATATAAGTTTATTGTAAGGGATTTAGAGTTTTTTTGCCAGCCAATTGGATAAATTTATTGAATGCATATTTGCCAGTAAAAAACCAAACCGATTTTTTAAATTATCACACAAACCACCCCGGCTATTGAAAGAAAATGCAAATTTTGCTAGAATATCAAGGATAAAAGACTAAGGATAAAGGATATATTGGAGCGTAGCCAAGCGGTAAGGCATCCCGATCGCATTAGGACATTCCAAGTTTCTCGGCGGTATCAATTAAACAAATAATCGCCCAATAATTTTTTCTTTTCACCTTCTTTGGGGCGTAGCCAAGCGGTAAGGCACGGGCCTTTGAAGCCTGCATTCCCAGGTTCGATCCCTGGCGCCCCAGCCAGGTGGAAAGAAAAAATTACTATGTGACTATTTTATGAGAAGTGAATTTTAAAAGCTAAATACAATATCACAACATATTCCTTTTTGCTTTTATTCTTTAATAGTGCGTCGGGGATCTTTGTGTAACATGCGACAGCTAAAATGTTATATGTTTAGACTTGACCCCATGCACATGAAGCCTGAATTCCCCGATCCCTGGCACCCCAGCCAAATCAACTTAAACCGCTCATAAGGGCGGTTTTGTGGTATAATTGTGGAAGAATATAAATATATAAATTAAACAAAAAATTATATGATTATAGTTACAACGTATAGTTACAACGGAACATATTGCAGGTTATAAAATTACAGAAATGAAAGGTGAGGTTTTTGGACTGGTTGTAAGAAGTCGCGGACTTGGAGGAAATATAATGGCTGGCATTCGGAGCTTAGTTGGCGGAGAAATTCACGAGTACACTTCTATGCTGGAAGATGCACGCAAGCAGGCCATAGACCGTTTGGTGGCAAACGCAACCGCGATGGGTGCAAATGCGGTGGTTATGATGCGGTTTGACTCTAGTGAAATAGGGCAAAGTATGAGCGAGATTGTGGCATTTGGAACGGCAGCTGTTATTGAAAAAGAATAGGTATGTCTAAGCCTCTGATAATATACATTATGATAGAAGTAGGCATTTTAATTTTAGCGTTGTTTTCCTATGTGTTTTGGGATAAAGGCTACAGAAAAAATCATGGCATACAAATTCCTCCCGGTTTTGAGGAAACGAAAGAAGCAACCATAGATCCGAAAACAGGCAAAAGACTAAGAGTATATTTTAATCCTGCAACTGGCGCAAGATTTTATTACGAGGAAGTCAATCCGAAAAACATTTAGTGTTCAATAATTGTTGGAACACCATCCCATAACGTCAGCCACGTCGCTCGCTATCGACATGGCCAATTGAATTTTCCATATGATTAAAGCAATAATTTTTGATATTGATGGTGTGCTGCTCGATTCCTATGAAGCCAATTTGGTTTATTACAAACATTTAGGCAAGCTTTTAAATTTAAAAAGTCCCGGTAAGGCGGCTTACCACAAAAAATTTTACTATCAACCCACGCGGGAGATTTTTAGAATTCTTAATAAAATTGAAGATGTAGAAAAATTAGAAGAAAAATTAAAGCTGTTTCGGGGTAAAATTACCCACCATTTACAATACGAAAAATTGTTTGATAATAGCACCGAGACGCTTAAAGAACTCTACAAAAAATATAAACTTGGCATTGTTACCAGTAGGTCCGGGCCCGGTTTAAAAAGGTATTTTAAATTTGCCAAAACCAAAAAATATTTTAAAGTGGTAGTCGGCCTAGAGCACGTAAAAAACCATAAGCCGCATCCGGAGCCACTTTTGCTTGCTGCCAAAAAACTCAAAGTAAAGCCTTCCCAAGCGGTTTACATAGGTGATGCGCCAACGGACTTACTCGCGGCAAGGGCCGCAGGAATGAAAATTATTATCCACGGCATTAAAAAAGTTAGGGGCGCGGATGCCCGCATTTCACATTTTAATCAGCTTTTACCGGCAATTAAAAAGTTAGAAAAAAATTAACACTCATTATGCAATTTCTTATTAGCGACGTAGAGCGAGTCCGTCCAGATAGCAATCGGGACGAGCGAGCCGAGGAGCTAATACAGGTTAAATACCTCGCCGCTTGCCCCGAGGAACCTTTATTATTGGTAAGGATGGCAAGGATAAAAAGGCTTTGGAGCGGCGGATGGCTGTGAGGGAGGGACATCTTAAACTTGGTGATGAAATGGAAGCGGCAGGGGAGAGATGGTATGGCTGCGCTATGCTTAGTGACAGCGGTAAAATGATTGGCTCAATGATGGTTATGGATTTCCCATCCAAGAGAAATCTGCAAAAATGGCTTAAGCGGGAGCCTTATGTAATCGGCAAAGTCTGGAAGAAAATTGAAATTTGCAAATGCAATGTAAAAAACCCCTGGAAGTTTAACCGTCCAGAAGCTTTTTTTAAAAGAAAAGTTTTTTCAAGGAAATGAAACCAAAACCCCTGCGGTTACGTATTACTAGTAAGAAAGGTTTGCGTAATGGCAGAATTAAGCGGATATTTGGCAAAATCAAAACTTAAGTGGGCAAAAAAAAGTCATTACGACCGGCTGATTATAGCCGGTTCGGTTATTTTTCTGTTTGTGGTGGCTTTTTTTGTAGTTTTACACCGGGTATTTTTTACTCCCGACCAATTTTATGTGTTGGCTTTTATAGTGGCTCTAATTAGCGGACAGGCCTGGGCGTTTGTCTGGGACTGGACGCCTTTACTGCTCCTGATTTTGGCTTACGAGTATTTGCGCGGCCTGGTTCCGCTCCTAAACCGCGGTATCCATTTTAATTTAATGTGGCGGTTCGACCTGCTAATTTTTGGCCATCTCCCGTCAGTGGTTTTACAAGGGGCTTTTTTTAACGTCAGTAGTTTCCACTGGTATGATTATGCCGCGACAGTTATTTATTTAATGCATTTTGTCTTACCTATGGTGGTGGGTTATATTTTTTGGGAAATAGACAGGCATTACTTTAAAGAGTATGTTATTGGGGTTGTTTCACTTTCGTATTTGTCATTTTTAACCTATTTAATTTTTCCCGCCGCGCCTCCTTGGATTGCGTCGGAGCAGGGTAATATTCCTCATTTGTACCACATTACCAATCTTGTGCTAGCGCGTATGTTTAATTATGTTTCCGTGCCTACAGTGTATGGTTTTTTTGGTGCTAATTTATACGCTGCAGTGCCGTCGCTTCATGCCGCGTATCCGTTGCTTACAGCGCTGTTTATTTTTAAAAAATGGCCTAAGCTTTGGCCGGTGTTAGTTGTATATGTGTCCACTGTGTGGCTGGCTTTAATGTATTTGGGTGAGCATTATTTTTTTGATGTGCTAGTGGGTGCCATATACGCGCTGGCTGTTTACGCAATAATTCAAAGAGTCAAAATATCTTTTCAACAGAAAAAAACTAGTTCAAATATTTTACCGCATTTAGCCAGCCGTTAAGCTCGCTTTGCTTTTGAACATAACCTAAAATATTTATTAATGTCCCTTTATGGATGCCAAAATGTAAGTGCTTGCGTTCGCCATCGGTTTCCATGGAATAACCGGTGCCTAAAACGGCAATTTGCTCGCCGGCTTTAACATTATCCCCAACATTTAGAGCTATTGATGAGAGCCGAAGGTGTCCGTAAATTATGGTGACATCAACGCCATCCAATTTACAGCTTTGAACAACTACGCCGCCGTAACCGGTGGCGGATTTTTTTAACAGCAATTTTCCGTCGCAAGCCGCAAAAATCGGCACGTCTATGTTTCGTTCGTCCGGTAAAGTTTCAAAATCCGTGCCGGTATGATAGCCGTTAAATTTTTCCGGTTGCACCGGCGAATTTATCTTGGTAATGTAAATACCAAAAGGTTTTTTAGTCACTCGGTTTAGAGCGTTAGTAATTGGCTCATCAAAATTTGTCGTTAAGGTTGCAATGGGAGTGCTGGATGAAAATGGAGTAATGGGCAAAGTATGTGACATATTAGCATCCTGACCGCATCTGGCTGCAACCAAACTAATTACGGCGACTGACAAATAAATTCTGTTCATATCAAAAAGTTATTAATTTTGCTAAAATCATTATAACATCTATGAGTATTAGTGAAACCACAAAAGGGGATTTGGCAATTTTAGCTCAATCTTTTTTAACAGCCTTTTTTCCAATAGTCGCTGTTATTTCCTATAAGTCTATTAGTCCGCTAGTGGCTTTATTTTTCTCCACGGTATTTACAACTGTGTTCTTTTTAGTACTGTTTATTATTAAAGGCAAGTGGCTAGATTTGTTTAAAAAAGGGGTGATTATAGAATTGTTTTTAGTGGCTTTGTTAATTGGCGTTGGTTATTATGGTTTGTATTTTTTTGGTTTAAAAACTACCTCGGCAGGCAATGCTAGTTTAATTTCTTTAATGGAGATCTTTTTTAGCTATTTGTTCTTTAATATTTGGAAACAGGAGCCCTTTGATGCCAAGCATATTTTAGGTAGTGTGCTAATGTTACTGGGCGCCACGCTTGTGTTATTTAACAGAACTTCCACATTAAAATTGGGCGATTTATTGGTTTTGATTGCCACAATGCTTCCACCTTTAGGCAATTACTATCAGCAAAAATTAAGGAAACGGATTAGCAGTCAAGCTATTCTTTTTGGTAGAAGTTTTTTGACTTTACCATTTTTGGCTATTTTGGCCTTGCTTTTTAAGGAAAATTTAGCTTGGGAAAATATCCAATCATCCTTGTGGTTTTTTGTTTTAAATGGAGTTGTATTTTTAGGAATAAGTAAAATTTTTTGGTTGGAAGGTATTCACCGTATTTCGGTGACCAAGGCTAATGTGGTTAGCAGTGTTTATCCGGCTTTTACCTTGCTGTTAGCCGCGTTATTTTTGCGTCAGTATCCTACAATTTGGCAGTTGATAGCTTTTGTTCCGCTAATGCTTGGTCTGGTTTTGCTTACCTATCAAAAAACCGCTTCTCTAAATGAGAGCGGCATGATGTAAGTGTGTGAGGTTATACTTTGAGGCTGCCACAGAGGACTGCCCACAGGAGATTTTTTCCTTAGGGTCAGGATAACGGCAAAATAAAACTATTTAATAAAACTTGCCTCCAGCGCATGCTTAGTAGCTTGGTCGAGTTCTTTTTGCGTCATAATTTTATTGTCTAAAAGAAATTGGTGTTCTTTGTTAATGCCGGTTTGATACATTTCCGGGCCGTCTGTGCAAATGGCAAATTTAACTTTGTTTTTTAGCAATATCTTAATCACATTTTTTAAATCGGCAACATTCTTTATAACCGAGTTGCGCAAGTTGGAGGTCGGGCAAATTTCCAAAGTAATTTTATTTTTTACAATATCACGCATTAGCTCTTTATCTTGAACGCATTCCACGCCGTGGCCAATTCTGTCCGGTTTTATTTCCCTCACCACGTAACGCATTTCCTCCAGCTGGTTTTCCTCGCCGGTATGAATAGTTATGCCAAGGCCGGCTTGGCGCGCCTTGAAAAACAAAGCTTTGTGTTCTTGTATGGAAAAGTTTTTTCGGTTTGGGCCGGCCACGTCTACGCCCACAATACCAAATTTTTGATATTTTATTGCCTTATTAATAATCACCTCATTTTGCTTAAACGTAAGCGGGCGGTGCATCATTAAAATTAGCCCGGCTTTAACTTGAGGGTACTCCAATATGGATTTTTCCATCCCCCAAACGGCCGACATAATTATATGGTCCAAATCCCTTTCTCCGCCGCGGTTTCTTAGCATAGGGTTGAAGCGCAATTCGTGAACCGTAATGTTGCTTTTACGATAGCCGCCGGAAATGGTGGATTTAACACTTTCTTCAATTGCCTCAGGGCTGGACTGGATTAATTCTGTCCAATGGAAAAAATTTTTATCCATTGCGTCCAAGTTTTTGTTTTTTTCCGCACCCGTCATAGTGACCATATCTCTAAAATCCCAGTAATTTTTACTGGGCAGGCGAATACCCTGGCGGTGGGCAATGGACCAAAGTATGGCAGGGGATACAGCCGCGCCTAAATGACTGTGGAGTTCTACGGCAGGTTTTTTGTTTGGCGGGTTCATAAGCTAGTTAACTTTTGGCGTCATTCTGAATGCATCTGAAGAATCTATTTTTCGAGATCCTTCGCTTATAGTTTCCTTGATTCTCAGGATGACGCCATTAAAGGAGGAATTTAGTCCCATTTTAGCAGGCTTTTTGGAAATTTTCAAATCTTTGATATAATTATATTATGTCTAATAACTACATTGAAAATCGTCCTTGGGGTAGTTATGAAATTTTAAGTGAGTTTGCCGTGAGTGAGCCGGGGTTTTTAGATGTGTGCGTAAAAAAAATGATAGTTAAGCCCGGGCAGAGAGTTTCTTACCAGTCCCATAAACTGCGCAACGAACACTGGTTTTTTGTGCAGGGGCAAGGCATGGTAATTTTGAATGATAAAGAAATCACGGTAAATGTGGGCGACTTTGTTAACGTTAAGATCGGCGACAAACATCGCGTAATTAATATATCCAAAACTCAAGACCTAATATTCATTGAAACCCAAACCGGTCACTACGACGAAGATGACATAGAGCGTTTTCAGGACGACTATGGGCCAAGAAAAGTGACGGGCTATAGAGGGAAGTTTAATAAATAAATTAAAATTTATGGGAAGATATCAAAATGCCGAGGGTCGTGTTCCGTCTGCAGATAGCCCATTGACTCGAGTTAATGGACTAAACCCAGAACAAAAATTGCAGTTAGAAAAATATTTGGGCGATCATTACAAAATAAAGCCGAAAGTTTTTAAGAAATGGATGACCCATGGTAATAGACATTTATTTGAACAAGATGGTAGTGGTTATCGAACACTTGAAATAATAGAAGATGCATTAAACGACCTTTTTCCTAGTCAATCTTTTACTACTAATGACCAAGTACAAGTACCGCAACCTTTAGATAGTATTTTAAATAAATTGAAGAATAAGAATATAGATCCATCACTAGTGTCCGGTAAATATAAAATCAGGAAATTTATTGTTTTAAGCAAGCGATATTTTTTATAAAATCAAGCATTTTTAAATTCAAATCGAAAAGTGGATAAGTCAAAAATTGTATTTTATTTAAGAGAGTAATAGGAATTTAAAAAAAATTAACCGGACACCAGTGATAGATCCATATGCTCTTATAGGGGGGGATAGTAAGGCCAACGAAAAAAGTAAGATATAATTTAAAATTAAAAACCGCCCCGATATTTTTTCGGAGCGGTTTTACATTATCGTAATCTATTTTTTTAATACAACCTGCTTGGGTTTGGTATGCTGGGCGCGGCAGGGGTTTTTTCTTCCGGGAATTCAAAGTTACTCCAGCCATATTTGTCGGGGTTAAAGCCTTCGCCACAAGTAGTTTCAATAAGTGAGGTACAAATTTGGTAAGGGTCTAGGTTGGCGGCAGGACGACGGTCTTCTAAGTAGCCACGGCCTTTGTTGGCAGTATCCATTGGAATTCTAATAGAAGCGCCGCGGTCTGAAACGCCGTAGCGGAAATCTTTATAAGAGCAGGTTTCGTGCTTGCCGGTTAAACGTAGGTGATTATCCGCGCCGTAAACGCGCATATGCTCTTTGCGGAAACGACCTAATTTTTCACAGGCAGATTTAATAACTTCCAGCCCGCCGGTTTCGCGCATAGCGCGGGTGGAAAAGTTGGTGTGTCCGCCGGCTCCGTTCCAGTCGCCGTTCATAGGTTTAGGGTCTAGCTTCGCGTATGCGCCAAATTCTTCACCGAGTCTATACAAAAGCCAGCGAGCAAGCCAAAGATGGTCGCCAGCTTCTACGCCACCCAAAGTGCCAATTTGAAATTCCCATTGCGCCGGCATAACTTCTGCGTTTATGCCTGAAATCGCCAAACCGGCCTCTAAACAGGCTTTTAAATGCGCTTCGACTAAAGGACGGCCGTGGACCTCGTCATAGCCCACACCGCAATAATAGCGTCCTTGCGGGCTTGGATAGCCATTTACTGGCCAGCCAAATGGCCAATCATTTTGTCCGTATAAAGTGTATTCTTGTTCAATGCCAAACCAAGGCTCGTGTTCTTTATATTTTTCTTCAACCATAGCCAAAACGTGGCGGGTGTTGGTTACATGAGGTGTACCGTCGGGATTTAGCACTTCGCACAATACTAAAATATTATCACCTTTGTTAATTGGATCGGGTACAAAGTAGACCGGCTTGAGCATGCAGTCGGAAAAATGTCCTTCGGCCTGTTCGGTACTACTGCCGTCAAAACCCCACATAGGCAAATCGGATAATTTTCTTATCGGCCCGTTAACGATTTTAGTTTTTGATCTTAACTTTTGGGTCGGCTTTCTGCCGTCCAACCAAATGTACTCGGCCATAACTTTACCGTTGGTCATATTAGTTTTGCTTTCTCCCTCCAAGGAGATTTAAGATTTTCCGCCAGAGGCGGATCCGCCTATGGCGGAAAGATTAAAGAAAGATTGTAGCGCAGGCCATTGGCCTGCAATAAAACGCAAAAAACACCTATTTATGTACCGCTCCTAAGGGCTGGCTTTGGTGTTTTTTTTGAGTTTGATAATTTAGTTTTTGATAAGATTATTTTAACAGATGGAAAGCAGATGTCAAATTGGGGATAAAAGGGGGTCGCATGGAATTTTGGGTATAATACTTAATTCTAGTGCTTAGGATTTGCTAAAATCTCCTGGATGAGTTTGTATCGTCGATGCCTTTTTAGTCCTCGATGGATTCTCAATAAATCTTTCAAGTGACTAAAACTGCCGTCCAAGGAATTGGTAGTA
>JBBREH010000038.1:0-11903 GCA_038203095.1 Candidatus Doudnaibacteriota bacterium
TTTTTGTCCAAAAATTGCTCTTTTGCCAAACTCTTGTTAACAATTTTTCCGCTTAACTAAAGTTAAACATCAAAATTTTTAACTTCGATTTTGGCTAAAATATCAAATTTTGGTCTAAAAAATTAATTCGCTACAAGTCTACTGTACTGATAATGACGCCATTTGATTTTAAACTCCATATTGTCTGTTTCCCAGTCTCCCGTTCGTTTCATAACCCTTGGCCTTAATTATATGGAAACACGCTTTGGAATGGCACTTTTTGGCTTTTACGGCCACCCTGTATTTTCCGCTTCCAATGCATCTTTCGCAGATGCTGATACAAACTTTCCCACTTGCCTAACTGTTGTAAATGTAATTGTAAATAGCTCTGTGGTTAATGGTTTTTTCTAAAAGATTGTTAGGCACAAAGTCCGGATATTTCGTTCGGTGAAAAGCCTTCCTTAATCTTCTTTGTCACGTAGTTGCGAGGTCCTCTGTCCTTATTAATCTTCCGTTTGTTAGTTTTCTTGGTCTTAAGGTCTGCCAGTTTTTTAGCAGTGACAGCTGAATACTTTTTCTTCGGCTTAGTGCTCCGTTTAAGTTCTCTGGAAATCACTGTGTGGTCGCGTTTAGTCTGTTTGCCGATTTTCTGGGATCTTTGCCTTTATTGTTAAAAAATTCAATCGACTGTCTTTTAGTAAATGTTAATATCTGTATTTTCCTTTTAAACTTCTTGGCGAGTCTCATTTTAATCCAAAGTGGTACAGACTGTCCTGAATTCAGGAGATAAGTCCGGTGCTGTTATTCTCGACAAATTTATGATATAGTTATTTGGTAGAAAAAATCATTATTATGATCAACAACGGCGTCGCAACTAATAGGGAAAAACTGGCAGGGATTTTAGAAGAACACCAGACATTGGTGGTTGTTGGAGCAAACTGGGGCGACGAAGGCAAGGGGAAAGTTATAGACTTAATTATGGGCCACTACGACATTGTCGCGCGCTTCTCGGGCGGGGCTAATGCCGGCCACACTGTTTATACTCCCGAAGGCAAAAAATTAGTCAGTCATTTACTTCCTACCGGCTTGGCGCAAAATAAAATTTGTGTGCTCGGCCGAGGGGAGTTTTTTAATTTAGAATTGTTTTTACAGGAATTAGAAGACAGCAAAAAAATAGTCGGGGATGTTTTGCCGCCCATTTATGTAGATCAGCAAGCACCGCTCTGGACACCCTATCATAAATTATTTGAATCTTACGTAGAAAGCCTTCGCGGTGTTGGACGAATTGGCACCACCAGCAAAGGTATTGGGCCGTTGGAAGGTTTTTATAAACTGCGCATTGGTCCGGTTGTGGGATATTTGTTTGAACCTAAACTGCTTGAACAATCGTTAAAAGTTTTGTATGAAATTCTTAAGCCCTGTTTGGAAGTTTTAAAAAATCGTCCCGAAACTGAAACTATACCAACTCCGGAGGAGGTTTTGCAAAGCTTGCTAAAAGAGGCGCCGCGGCTAAAAGAGTTTATTTCCGACACCTCATATTTTTTGCGTCAGAGTCTGGACAGCGGCAAAAGAATTTTACTGGAAGGCGCGCAGGCGACGGGGCTGGATGCCTGGTGGGGAACATACCCGTTTGTCTCAGCCGGCAATTCGGTTTCTATGGGCGCGGCGCTTGGCACCGGACTGCCCAGCCAGGAATTTGGTTCTACTATATTAGTTGCCAAAACCTTGCCCACACGCGTGGGTAACGGGCCAATGCCAAGCGAAATGTGGGAGCGGCAGGCAGCAATGGGTTTTGTGAAAGACCATTTAAATTTATTTGCTAAAGGTCCAAAACGCGAAGAATTTTTACAATTAACTTTGCAAAAAATTAATTCAGGCGCGGCGAGCAACGCGGAAATGTCTCAGTACTTCCAGGTGCTGGGCGACGAACGTGGCGCTACCACCGGCCGGGGCAGGAGTTTAGGCTTTTTAGACATCCCGTGGCTCCATTACGCCATTAGGATTAACAAACCAAAATACTTGGCCTTAACTCGGTTTGACATGCTCTCTGGCGTAAAAGCTATGCCTGTACTTACAGCTTATAAATTTATGGGCGATATTTTGCCTAAGGGAAAATTGCCGCCGGTTTGGCATATGGATAAAATTGAACCCGTGTTTGAACAATGGCAGTGCTTTGCCGAGGATATTGGCGGAACATCACAAGCGGATGACTTTCCTGTCGGCGCTAAAAATTTCATCGCTCGTCTGGAAAAGGAACTGGGCGTGCCAATTCTGCTGGTCGGTACAGGACCAGGCAGGGAAGCAATGGTTGTTAGGGTAACTGTTCACAACCTTGAGTAGATTGGAGTTTTGTTGATGTTCCCCGATGTAATGCAGGCCATCGGCCTGCCAAATACGGGCTAATGTGATAATACACTCAGTCCTGTGAACTTTTACTGGTTAGGCAATAGACAAAGTTTAAAAAAGATGGTAGAATTTTTTTAATAATCTTATGCCTAAAATAAAAGAAGCTTTAACTTTTGACGACGTGCTACTAGTCCCCAACTACAGTGAAGTCGTGCCTACCGAGGTAGATACGGCTGCTTTTTTTACGCCAAAAATTAAATTAAAA
The DNA here is from genome assembly GCA_038203095.1 of Candidatus Doudnaibacteriota bacterium. Classification (GTDB taxonomy): domain Bacteria; phylum Patescibacteriota; class Doudnabacteria; order UBA920; family UBA920; genus PALSA-1336. The sequence goes on from JBBREH010000038.1 coordinate 2,591, forward strand.
ATTCCCATTGCTTCCAGCGCTATGGACACTGTTTCAGAAGCTCGGATGGGCATCGCTCTGGGGCGTTTAGGCGGGATAAGCGTAATCCATAAAAATTTGTCCGTTAAGCTCCAGGCTCAAACTGTACTGGAAATAAAAAAACAGGGTTTTCCCGCGGCTGCTGCCATTGGCGCCACGGGCGATTTTTTAGAGCGCGCCAAAGCATTAGTAGAAGCCGGTGTTGATGTCTTAGTTATAGACACGGCTCATGGCCATTCCAAAAGAGTGCTTGATGCTGTCAAAACTATCCATAAAACTTATAAAAAAGTAGAAATCGTGGCCGGTAATATTGCCACGGCCGAAGGCGCGCGCGCTTTAATTGCCGCCGGCGCGGATGCGGTAAAAGTGGGGATTGGTCCGGGTAGTATTTGCACCACACGTATGGTTAGCGGTTGCGGGCTGCCGCAAATTACCGCCATTATAGATGTAGTGGCAGCTTGCAAAAAAACCAAGACACCGGTAATTGCCGACGGCGGAATAAAATTTTCCGGAGATATTGCCAAAGCTTTGGCCGCGGGCGCTGCGTGTGTAATGCTCGGCTCGCTTTTGGCGGGTACGGATGAAGCACCGGGAGAAGTTTTTGAGGAGCATGGTAAAAAATATAAGTCCTACCGCGGTATGGGCAGTTTGGGCGCCATGAATCAGGGAAGTCGTGACCGTTACGGGCAGGATAAAGTTGTGGGCAGTAAACTTGTGCCGGAAGGCGTGGAAGCGCGCGTTCCGTATAAAGGCAGTGTGGTAAATGTAGTTGAGCAGCTCATTGGCGGCGTTCGGTCGGGCATGGGTTACAGTGGTGCAAAAAACATTAGCGATTTGCAAAAAAAAGCGCGCTTTGTGCGCATAACCAATGCGGGTCTGCGTGAAAGTCACGTCCACGATGTGCAAATTATAAAAAAAGCACCAAACTACCAGCCGGAATAGTAAGGACTTACGCGCTAGCCGCTATTAAGGAATCATCGGGCGGCCAGCCGCAAGGGTTTGACCAACTACTTCGTTATTTTGCTGCGGTTTTGCTCGACGTAAGTAAAATACGCCTCACAAAATCCTCGCAAAATGCCTCGTATTTGGCCAAACGCGTAAATCCTAATCCGTTGACAAAAAAATTTAGCGGGTTTAATATAAAAATATGAACCCCGTTAGAAATGTTCTGCGGGAAAATTCATTCTTCCAATTTTTAAATTTTGGTCACAGTTTGCTTATTGCCAAAAAAAAATTTCTAACGGGGTGAAAAAAGTAAAACGAAAATTAAATGAAGTTTTGAGCCAGGGGGATTTAGAAGCCATTGGTGATCTTATGGGTGGGTTAATGAATAAGCAGCTGGCTGTTTTTTCGATTGATTTAAAGGATGTAAAGGTTGAATTAAAATCAGAAATTTTAAAATCAGAAGTCAGAGTAAAACAAGGGTTAAAAGACTATATGCACCAGGGTTTTGAAACCGTAATGGACGGAATAGACAGTTTGGCCGAAAAATTGGCTGAAAAAGAAAAAGTTGAACGAATAATTGAATGGGCAAGAATTGTAGGTGACAAGGTTGGCGTTAAACCACGAGTTTAATTTATATTAAGTATTAATAATGATTTTTATGTCTGACAATCCAGAAAGGGAAAGAAATCAAGCAATCCAAGCAGCATGAGACTTTATTAATGAAACTGTTAAAAAAATAAACAAACCCAAGAAAGATGCTAGTTTAGAGGAGGTCATGGGAAGAAACATGGGGTTTAATATGGGTGTTGCTGTTGAAGTTAAAAGATCAGTAAGGGATTTGTCAAAATTTACAGGGAAAACACAAGCAGAAATTAATATTGAATTAACGCGTCGGTACGGCGATGATCTTGCTGATGAAGCTTTTAAAGAACTTTTTGGCTCAGAAAAAAAATCTTAAAATTTAAAACTCCGCCGGTAGGCGGAGTTTTGTTATGGCAGTAAAATATTTTTATTTTCCCCAATTTTTTCTAAGATCTTTTTAGCCTCATCGTTAGTGGCCAAGCGGGGCTGAGAGTTTTCTATAATGACGGGAATAAGTTCTATAGATTCCAATTTGGCCGGTTGACGGGTGCCTTGTAAGTCATCGGCGCTTGCCGCGTCGGGGGCAATTGAATTGCGGATTGCGGATTTCGAGATTTGGATTTTTAAAGCAAGTCCTTCTTTGGTTTCCTGGCTAAAGTCCTGGTCAAAAATAAAGTTGCCTAGGGAATAGAAAATGTATTTGGGGTTGGGGCAGGGTGCAGTTTCTCCTCCTGGAACAGGAGGAGTACCCCGCGAAGCGGGGGGAGGTGGTAGAGTTATTTGTGTTTTACCACCCCGACTGGCTTCGTCAGCCGCCCCTCCTATAACAGGAGGGGAATACTGCGCCGGGCAATATTTTTCTATTGTTTGCACCCAGTGCGGATGTGCGCCAATTACAACATCGGCTCCATAATCTATTGCGGCACGGGCAAATTTAATTTGCGCCGTATTAGGAGTTCGGGTATATTCAACCCCCGCGTGCATAGTTGCCACAATAAAGTCGCAAGTAGATTTAAGATTAAGGATTAAAGATTTAAGTCTGGGCAAGTCCTCAATCCGGGCAACATAATTATTTCGCGTCGCGCCACTGTCGTTTATAGAAGAGTATGATGCGCCGACAAAACAAATTTTTAAGCCATTTGCTTCCACAATAGCCGGCCTCCAAGCGTCATCCAAATTCGTCCCTGTTCCCGTGGTTTGCAAATTAGAGCTTTTAAGCAAGTCTTTGGTAATTGTCAGTCCGCCTAATCCCTGGTCCATAGCATGATTGTTTGCCAGGTTTAGCGCGTTAAAGTTATAGGTCTTTAAGCCTTCAACACTTTGGCACGCTGCGCCAAAAATTAAGGAATGACCGCCGGCAATAGCTCCGCAAGAACGAAATACAAATGGCGATTCCAAATTGGCAAAGTTAAAATTTGTTGATTTTAAAACCTCGGCAATTTTTTGGAAAGGAAAATTCGGCCAATCTTTTTGGCCATAGTTTGCTTCCGCGGCGGCTACTCCTCGTGACAGCATAATATCGCCCACGGCTAAAAAACTGACCGTTGTTTCGGTATTTTGCCCCCGGGTAATTTCCTCGGCTTTTTGGTAGTAGTAATTTAAGTCGCCGGAAGAAGCGGGCAACTGTTTTTTGGCAAAATCGTAAGAGTATTGTTTTTGGGAATTACGGTACAAGCCTAAAAGCACCGCGAGAGCGAAAAGGAAGGGGAGGAGGAATTTCCAAAGTCTAATCATAAAATAATCTCAAATGCCAAATTACAGATTTTAAACCGTTGGATTTAGAATTTATGTTCTGTAGTTCACCTTGCATTTTAATTTCTTAATTGAAATTTTATTTTCCGGTTCATCGGGAAAGAATATACTGTTGCCCGCCCAAATTTTTAATCCGGCCTTTCATTTCCAAAAATGTCAGTGTTGATGTTACTACGGAAGTGTCCAGCCCAGATTTTTTTATGAGTTCATTAATAATGATCGGATCATAATTTATTAGTTTTAACAAAGTCAGTTCTTCTTTGGTATCTCCAAATAAAGTTTGCGCTCCCAGTTGCTCGGGCAGGGTTTTTAAATTTAAGTCTTCCAGCACATCGTTAGCCGTAGTCAGAGGCTTGGCGCCCATTTTAAGTAAATTATTTGGTCCCTGGCTTTGTGGGGAATAAATCGGGCCCGGTACGGCGTAAACCTGTCGATTTTGGTCGAGTGCATGCTTGGCGGTAATTAACGTGCCACTTTGTAAATCGCACTCTATAATGAGCGTGGCTATAGAAAGCCCTGAAATTATTCTGTTTCTCGCCACGAAGTTTTGCTTAAAGTTGGGCGTGCCTATTGGGTACTCGGAAAGTAAAGCCCCGCCGCAATCCACTATTTGTTTGGCTAGCAGTTGGTGATGTTTGGGGTAGAGACTTTTTTCATCCAGGCCTCCACCTAATACGGCTATGGTTCGCTTGTTATGTTTGACCGCAATATTATGCGCGGCTGAATCTACACCAAAGGCCATGCCAGAAACAATGGTCGCGCCGGCAAGAACCAATGGCTCAACTAGCTGCGGAATTATGGTGCGGCCATAATTACTAATTTGCCGAGTGCCGACCACGGCTAAGCATAGCTCATCAGTATTTTCCATTGAGCCTTTATAATACAGAATTGGCGGCAATTTAGGAATTTCTAGAAGCAGTTTGGGATACGGGCTATCTTTAAAAGTTAGAATGCCGATGTTTTCCGCCGCAAGCTTTTCTGCTTCGATAGTCAAATTTATTTTGTCACGAAATTCAATAAAAGTTTTTGTAACTTCGCTATCAATGCCGGCCGATACCAGCTTGTCTTGTCCGGCCTTAAAAGCGGCTTCAAAATTCTCAAAACGCTTAGCCAAGAGACCGAGCCTGGCCGGGCCAAATTGGGGCAGCAAGTTTAGCCCGTGCAAATAGAGAGAATCATCAAAAACCATAAGTAAATATGCTATTTTTAGCTTCCAGTCTTGACAGACAGCCGCATTAGGAGTATAATACTATATCAAGTATTAAAAAGTACTTGTTGTATCCAGCACCCTATTTGCAAGTCGCAAAGGCCGGTATCATCCCTCCTATTACTGGCTGGAGCACCAAGTAAGGATTTGTAGACGATTGTTTGCAGTCTTTCACTTGCAAGTGGGGTAGTGGATATAAAAAACGTTTCAAGAAAACGCTTAAGGCGTTTTTTTTATTTTTCATAAATGATAAAATATACGTCATGCCAGTGGCAGATCCGTCTTTGGCGAAAAAAGTACGAAACCGAGGTTTAGTACTTTTAGTATTATTTCGTATTTAGTAGAGAGCGTTTATACATTAATAAACCGTTCTATTTCTTGTTTGACTTCAGGTAATATATCGGATTGAAGTTTTACCAGTTCATCGGCGGTAAAACTTTGCAGCACAAAGTTCTCAGTGGGCATCTCATTACGCGAAGCACGGGCTTCCACGCCCACGCGGATACGCCTAAAATCCTGCGTGCCTAAATCACTAATAATGCTTTGCACGCCGTTATGGCCAGCGGCGGAGGAGTTTTTTGCCAAGCGGATTTCGCCAAACGGTAAATCTACCTCGTCGTGTACCACCAGCAAATCCTGAGCTAAATCTATTTTATAAAAATTACAAATATCTTTTAAAGCCTGACCACTGTCGTTCATATAGGTTTGCGGCTTCATAATTACAATTTTTCCGCCCTCAGTATCCAGAGTAAAAATTTCCGATTTAAAGTCCTTTCCCGGCCGAGCCTGCATAAAGCCGGTTCCGTAGCGGAGCAAAAAATCCATGGCTAAAAACCCCACGTTATGGCGGGTATGCTGGTATTTTTCTCCCGGGTTGCCTAAGCCTACGATAATTTTCATAATTTAAAAATATTATATCATGAATTTGATTAGCTTTTAATAGAGGAATCTAGTAGATCATGGTTATGATAGAAGAAGGGTTTGCTAAAGTCTTTCGCCGGGCGCTTACTATAAATGAAACAAGATCGGGAATTTTCTTTTGGGAAGTTGCCAGGCAAGCGCTCAGGCGCATTTTCTTTAAGCGCGATTAATTGCGCAACCTGCGCTTCTAAGTTGTGGGGCGCAGACTTTTTTAAGCTTTATTTTCATTTAAATGTTGCCAAATAATATATTCTTCATTGGGATCAAGCAATATTATTTAGCCGATCCACTACCAATGGCATAATTTTGTATGACGTGAAGCTTTGCTGTACGGGCAAGAAAGTCTATGATTTATCTTTCCCTCTAAGTTTTAGTTTAATTGGGGTGCCCCAAAAGCCCAACTGTTTGACTATGGAATTTTCCAGGAATTTGCGGAACTGGGTGGAAATGGCGGCGGGGTAGTTTACAAATAACTCAAAAATCGGCGGGTTGGACTGAATTTGCTTAAGGCCCAAGACTTTAGGCTTTTTTTGGTCACGCAGGAGTTTGGGAGAATTAATTTTGAGCGCTTTGGTTAAAAAGTCGCTGAGCTTTTCCTGTTCAACAGTTTTATGTCGACTTTCAAAAATAGGAGTAATGGAGTTTAACGCCTCTTCTATGCCGTCACCGGTTTCAGCGGAGACAAAAATTAAGGGTGACATCCATAAAAACGGAAAGTGGTGGCTTATATAGTCGCGAACACTGCCGTAGCTGTCATCATTTTCGCCTTTATTGCCGGTCGGGGTTTTAGATGTTTTGTCGGCGGTGGTGGGCAATAAATCTGCCTTATTAGCTAAAATAATGCAGCCTTTGTCCATAGCAATAATTTCGTTGGCAACCGATTGGTCCTGTTTGGTAATTTCCCGGCTGGCATCAATTACAAAAAAACACACGTCGCTCCTGCGAATGGCTTTAAAAGTTTGAAAGCCCGAGAATATATCCGGCTCAGCCTGGCGATGCTCTTTTTTCTTTAAACCCGCAGTGTCAATAAATGTATAATCAGTCTCACCAATTTTTATGTGTTGGTCTATAGCCGTACGGGTGGTTCCGGCAATAGGGGAGACCACAACGCGCTCTTCCTTTAAAATTTTATTAAAGATGCTGGACTTGCCCACATTTGGTTTGCCAACAATAGAAACCGCAACGCCTAAAACGTTGTCTTTTTTATTTTCATTGAGCCCGAGCTTTGTTAAGGTTTCTGTAATGTGTTCCAGCATGTCTCCCAGCCCAAGTCCGCTTATGGAAGAGACTGGAAAGGTGGGCTTGATGCCCAATTTTTGAAACTCTCCCAGCTTTTCGCCGTGGCTTTTGGCAGAATCGAGCTTGTTAACTGCGAGTATCAGGGGCTTGTGGTTTTTACGGAATTTTTTTATGGTTTCGCGACTGACCGCGCCCACCGGTTCCTTGCCGTCCACAACAAAAATCACCATATCGGCTTCGGCTACAGCCACATCAATCTGTTTCATCAGGCTCATCTCTAACCCCTCTTTGCCATCTAAAGAAAGCCCCGCTGTGTCCACCAAAGTAAAGTCTACACCGCTCCAAGTGGTGTCGGCGTACTGGCGGTCGCGCGTGGTGCCGGCTACGTCGGACGTTACGGCTATGGGCTTGCCTACAATTTTATTCATTAAGGTAGATTTGCCGGCATTAGGCTGTCCGACTATGGCGATGATGGGTAAATTTTTCATAAAAATTTATATTCTTTATCTTTTATCCATTATCTTTGACTTGACTGCAGTCTGCAGTGGTGAAAGATTAAGGATAAAGGATGATTGTTAATTGTTTTCTCCCAAAATAACTATCACATCCACTTTTTGGTTGTCTACTTTTACCCCCGGTGGTGGCAGTGTGACCTCGGTGGCATGAAGCGAGTTTTTAATAAATTCGGCTGTGGCGGGTTTGGGATTTACCTGGTAAAAAATATTTTGGGATAAGGCCTCCCCCTTGTATGGCAATTCCCATACAGTTAGGGCGGCATCCTCAAAGTTTTTTTTGGCTGAGGCCAGAGAAACTTTATTGCCGGAGGAGCTACTTAACCAAATTACGCTTTTTTCCGCCGTTACTTTGCCGTATGTAAAAGCATTTTTAAAAAAGTTGGCAATATCGGATTCAGTCTTTCCTTCGCAAGGCGTTAGTACGTAAGCGCCGCTCTCTTCCAAAATTTTCGGACAAACCAGGGAAGTAGATGGGTCGAGGCTCAATGATATGAAACTTTTTATGCCCTTTTCCCGAATTAAATTATAGATATGAAAAATGCTGGCCGGGGAAATGTTGGTGTGAAAATGATCAGCAAAAGTACTGAGTAAAGAATTAATAGTGCCGGCGTCGCTTAATAAATTTAAGCTTAAAACTTTTTGCTTAAAAGATTCAATAATTTTATGTTGGCGTGTGGAGCGGGCAAAGTCACTGCCTTCTGGCCCGGCCGCGTGGCGAGATCGGGCAAATTGAAGTGCTCGCGTGCCGTTTAAATGCGCCGGCCCGGCTGTAAATGTTATGGGCGGCAGGTAGCCAATGCCGTTATCAGGGTAACTATAGTCAGTAAAAGTCCTTTCTACTATAACATCCAGTCCGTTAATTTGATTTACAGCTTTTTCAAAGCCGGCAAAATCCAATACGGCAAAGTAGGGTATTTTTTCGTCCGTCAGTTTTTCTACGGTCTGTCTGGCCCATAAACCTGCTTCGTCCCAATCATGGTGTTTTACAAAACCCTCAGAAAAAGCGGAGTTGATTTTCGCGCGGTTTTGGTTGCTAAAGCTATTTTGACTCGTATTCGTTCCTGCTTGGGCTGTGCGAGACGAGATAGGCGAGTTAGGTATTTCTGCCCAGTAGTCTCTGGGGATGGAAATTAAAGACACTTCGCCAATGTCCGGACGGATTTGAGCTAGAATCATAGTGTCAGTTAGGTATGGGCCATCGTGACCCTCGCCGCCAATCCCTAAAAGTAAAATGTTAATTTGACCCAAGTCTTCTCCAATTAGGATATCGTTACTATCGCCACCGCGGATTAAGTCGCGGATTTTAGAGAAAAAACTGGTTTTTTGCCCGACGAAAATTTTCTGGGATAAATTAGCGGCTCTTAGCGTTAGGCTGGTGATTAAAACAATAATTATCAAAAGCATGCCGAACAATATCCTTTTTAAAATCTTTTTTCTCGGCACAGGGTTTTTAGTTGTCAGTAAATTTACCCCATTAGGGAGTTTTGTGAATTCTGTTTGCGATGAAGCAGTATTATCCGGGTTAAGATTTTTAAATTCTGCAGTTAATTCACTAACAGGGCTGACGTTTTTGCCCTGCTCCGGAATTGGTGAGGCCTTTACTTTAGGCGATTTTGCCAGCTTGGGTATTTTTATGGAATCAAGATTTTTCATAGGTTTCGTTTGTTATTATAACCTAAAAGCCCGGAATAGTTAAGAGTAATATAGCTATTGCCTTAGAGCCAAAAAGAATGTTATATTTTAGCCAGCCGTATAATATTGTCCTATAATTCAGTAATAGAACATTGTATTCTTATACGTTGAATATTTGCACGTCTAGCTCCGTTGTTTAGTGCGTTGCATTTTCACCCCGCACCATTTTGAACTAATTTAGGACGCGTAGCTCAGTTGGTTAGAGCGCGCCGTTCACATCGGCGAGGTCACAGGTTCAAATCCTGTCGCGTCCACCACTTCTTCGCCCTAAAGGGGCTTTGAAGTATAAGTATCGCTTTAGTAGACTTGTAGCGAATTAATTTTTTAGACCAAAATTTGATATTTTAGCCAAAATCGAAGTTAAAAATTTTGATGTTTAACTTTAGTTAAGCGGAAAAATTATTAACAAGAGTTTGGCAAAAGAGCAATTTTTGGACAAAAA
>JBBREH010000039.1:0-11841 GCA_038203095.1 Candidatus Doudnaibacteriota bacterium
TTTAGTATCATCAAGTAAGTGTGGCAGGCAGAGATTCTTTGTACAGCTTAAAAACTAATCATCCGACTGTCATCGTTTGGGGTACCACTCCCCGTTAGAAGCCTTCCAAAGATAGGGGCCATGTTCCATTGTACAAGACTATCATTTGACAATAAAACCGCAAGTGTACTATAATATGCTTAATAAAGGCCGCAAGGGCCTTTTAAAAAAGGGAAAAATTAAAATTGCAGATTGGCACAGAGAACGCAAATGTCGCAATTCGCCACACTAGACAGCGAAGCGATTAGCGTAATCGGTGAGATCAGCGACAATATTGATTTATGAACCCGTTTCAATTTTTGAGTGAAGTAAAAACTGAGTTGGCAAAAGTTATTTGGCCTACTAGGGGCGAGACTTTTAAGTATACCGTTACAGTAATTGTATTTAGTATTGCTGTTTCGTTAATTCTAGGAGCTTTTGATTATTTGTTACTGAAAGTTTTTGAGTCAATACTGGCTAGGTAGTAGGTTATTAGTTTTGGAGACCAGTGTAGTTATAAGGATTAAGTTGCGGGGTTATTCTAAAAACCATTTACTTACTAATTACCGCACTGGTGTCTATAACTTATATCTTAAATCACTGAAATAATGCTTCCAACAGGACACATTGCCGCAGGGTATTTAACAGGTTACGCACTTTTAAAATTCGCCCACCCTAATTTAACCCCGATTGAATCACAGCATTTGGTTATATGGGCAACTTTTTTTGGTTTCGCGCCGGATATAGATGTATTTTTTGTCTTTTTTAAAACCTCGTCGCTATTGGTGGCGGGGGATGAAAAAGTTAATCATAGAAAATATTTTACCCATACACCAATTTTGTGGCTAATTCCCGGATTATTGATTTATTTTTTAGGTGCGAATGTCTACATTAAATTTATAGGTCTCGCTCTGTGGCTTGGAAGCTGGAGTCATTTTTTACTCGATTCGATTGAGCACGGAGTTATGTGGTTTTGGCCATTAAGCCATAAAGCTTACGCTTTAAAAAATCGGGATGTAAGATTAGTTATACCGGAAAAGAATTTTATTAAGCACTCCTGGCAGTTTTTAAAAATTTACTCAAAAAGATTATCATTTTACTTGGAAGTTTTAATTATTTTAACAGCTTTAATTATTTATTTTAGATAAATCGAATATACGAATGGAACGAATCAACCAATAATTGTGAATTTTACTAATTCGCATATTCGTAGCCATTCGTAAATTCGTCTAATTCGTAGATTCGATAAATTTATGTCACGACAACAAGTTACCGGAGAACGTCATTGGTATGTTCTTCACACCTACAGCGGATACGAAGATAGCGTTGCTTTTAACCTCAAGCAACGTATTGAAAGTATGGATATGCAGGACAGGATTTTTGACGCACTCGTGCCTAAGGAAAAGAAAATTAAAATTAAAGACGGCCGCAGAACAACCATTGAAGAGAAAATTTTCCCCGGTTATGTTTTGGTAGATATGGTAGTGACAGATGACTCCTGGTACGTGGTGCGTAATACCCCTAACGTTACGGGTTTTGTAGGCAGTGGTACTGTACCTTCGCCCATTTCCGACGACGAATTAAATTATTTGAAAAAGCGCATGGGCGCGGATGAACCCAAGTTTAAAGTAGATTTTGCCATTGGCGAACTGGTAAAAATTCAAGACGGCCCATTTAAAGAATATGAAGGCAAAGTCGGCAGTCTCGACGAAGCACACGGAAAAGTTAAAGTTATGGTCACCATCTTCGGCAGAGAAACACCGGTGGAGCTGGATTTCCTTCAAGTAAAGAAAATGTAATTTTATGTCAAATGACCCGGAATCATTTACGAGAGTCCCGTACTTACCAGAAGAGTTTAATAAACCAGTTTTGTCTATTTGGGAAAATGCTGTTGATTGGTCAGAAATTGCAAAAATGGAAGCCATGCTTACTGCTTCAGACAAAGATGACATAGATGCTCGCCGAAAAAAAATGATCCCTACTTCTGAATATAAGCTTAATGATGAATCAGTAAAAAAAATTAACACATATTTTTTTCAAGCTGAGCCTAATAAAAGTACCGAGCCGTTTGATGTCCTAGAAATTTTGTCCCGAGTCATTGTCAAGATAAAGAATTTTAGAAGCGATTACCCAAAAGTTTTTAATTTAGTCTCTCTTTATGAGCCGCTAAAGTCCAATTTAGAGAAGCTAAATTTTTAATCTAATTTGAAAGGAATGGTTGGCGGCAATAGCCGTCTCGATTGCACTAAAAAACCATCAAGGCGTATCATCTGAGGCAAAATTTAGTATTCGACTTTATGGAGAATCTAAATTTTGAACATAGGGACAACAAAATATCTTCTCCACAAGGTCGAAGAATATTTTGTTGCCCACATCTTGGATGACTTACCGAGAAGGTAGCAATCTACCATCAAGAATTTTATGGCAAAGAAAATTAAGACAACTATCAAACTCCAACTTCCGGCTGGCAAAGCCACTCCTGCGCCGCCGGTTGGTACCGCGCTGGGTCCCCACGGTATAAACATTGCCGCGTTCGTTAAGGAATTTAACGACAAAACCGCGGGCGGGGATATGACAATTCCGGTTTTAATGACCGTTTATGAAGACAGGTCTTTTACCTTTATTTTAAAAACCCCTCCGGCCTCCAACCTAATCATGAAGGCTATTGGCTTAGCAAAAGGTTCGGCCAACCCACTTACCACCAAGGTCGGAAAAATTACTCAAAAACAGATTAAAGAAATAGCGGAAAAAAAGATGTCTGACCTAAACGCAACAACTTTGGCCGCGGCTGAAAGCATTATTCGCGGCACTTGCAGGAGTATGGGTGTGGAAGTAATTGATTAACAAGATTTAAAGGAGTTAAAAGATTGACAAGAATAGACCGCAAAAAACATTATTTTTTTATTAATCTATAAATTTGTGGGACCTTTTGTTCCATTCCGAGCGAGTGCATCCGAGCCGAGAAATCTGTTATTAATAGATCCATCCGCTCCCACAGGTACATTCAGTCGGTCGGGAATACTAGGGCTAGTACCACGAAAGGAAAACATTTATGGCAAAACTTGCCAAGAGAGTCAAAGCCAATAACGAACAGGTAGTTGTAGATAAAATTTATACCCCGAGTGAAGCTATTGAGTTGGCAAAAAAAACCGCAAATACTAAGTTTGTGGGCAGTGTGGAAGTGCATTTTAAAATGGGTATTGATGCCAAAAAAACCGACCAGGCCGTAAGAGGTACTGTGTCTTTGCCTCACGGCACGGGTAAAACCAAGCGCGTGGCGGCTTTTGTTACGGAAGTCAAAGAAAAGGAAGCCAAAGATGCCGGCGCAGTGCTTGTAGGTGGCGAAGACTTAATTAAAACAATAAAAGAGACTGAAAAGACCGACTTTGACGTGGCCGTAGCAGAACCCGCTATAATGCCAAAATTAGCCCAAATTGCTAAGATTTTGGGTACCCGCGGCCTTATGCCCAACCCCAAAACCGGCACGGTAGGTGTTAATATTGGCGCAATGATCAAAGAAATTGCCGGTGGAAAGGTTAACTACAAAAATGACGACTCAGGCAACATTCACCAAATTATTGGCAAAAGCAATTTTGAAAGCAAAGCTTTGCTGGAAAATTTACAGGTTTTATACAAAGCCGTTACCGACAGCAAGCCCGCGGCTTTTAAAGGCCAGTTTATTGTGAGCATGTCTGTAAACTCCACCATGGGTCCGGGAATTAGGTTAAAGATGTAGCGCAGGCATCCGACTTCGTCAAGGCTTCGTCGGACAAAGTTGGCCTGCACCTATAGCGGTAGGTGTAGCGCGCCGATTTATCCACGCACCATCGGATGGTGTATGGATTTATTGGCTTTGATGGGCGTCGGCTTTAAAACAAACTATTTTTTGTTTCAAAAAATATATGTTATTAGGTGATAAAAATGTGCTAATTGTGGAAGACGATTTGGATTTTAGAAATCGTCTTAGGGATTATATTTCTTCGCGTGGCTGTAGTGTTTCAACCGCCGAAGACGGTGAGCAGGCTATTGACCGACTGTTATTTTATAAGCCTAACCTGATGATTTTAGATATGCTTTTACCCAAGCTGGACGGTTTCGCGGTTTTGGAAAAAATTCGTAGTTATCCTGATCCTGTAATTGCCGCCACTCCTGTAATAATTTTAAGCAATCTTTCCGGTGAAAAAGATATAGAGAGGGCTTCGGAGTTTAATGTCGCCGCCTACTTCATTAAAGCCAGCGCAACTTTTGAGGAAGTCCTGCAAAAAGCCTTGGAAGTTATTTTTAACGGCAACCCTCCACCCAGCACCCACATTGAAGAGCTGGAAAACTATTCCTAAAAGTAGAAAATGTAAATTCGAAAAATACCCCAATCCTTTGTAAGATTGGGGTATTTTTGTCAGTGCCTATGTACCGATATAAGTCTTTTGCGGTCATCACAATTGTGGATTATATGTAATTGTGCTAACGGGAATGTTGCGGATTGGCCAAATAATATTGTTTGACCCCGGTGGAGAACATATTATTTGGCGGCAAGCATCGGAGAAAAAATATCTTCTCCATAAAGTCGAAGAATATTTTTCCCGGAGACCCGCGGCAAAATTCCATATGACCCATCGCAATTAACCAAAAACTTTTTAGTAAAAACGTTACAATCGCAACAAAGTTACTAAAATTTTTTTTGGTTTAATGTTAAAAAGAAAAGCCGGCGGACGCTGATGTCCGCCGGTTATGGGATTGGTACTAGACTTTTCACAATATCCAGCGTTCGCTGGATTTCCGGCAAGTCTGCCGGGTTTGTGCTAGCCAAGCCGTACCTTAAAGCTTGGCTATATATTCCAAAAATTTTTTCACCGATAATGTTTCCAAAATCGGAAAAAAATTCTACGTGCCACTGCCAGTCTTCGCCGGACTTTGTGACGGAAATTTTGCAGAAGCACGCAACGTGCCTCTGCTCATCTATTTGGAGGGACATCGGTAGTCCCTGAAAATAGATTTCGCCTTTTACAGGCGAAAAATCCAGGAACATAATAGTCCCTCCTTTGGATTTTAACCTTGCGGCCTAGAAACTGTTTTTGAAAAAAACAATTTTCAGACAACAAAAAACCAGCCGTAAAGGGCTGGTTGGTTTAAAACAAGAACTATTTACGCGCAAAACCAAAGCCCCTTACGGAGAGTAAGAAGGAGGCTGAGGTTTAAGTTTGTAGAGCTAAATTTATGCATTTGTTGTATTTTAGACGAAGTTGAGGGAGTTGTCAAATAGAAAAATATAATAGAAAAATATAAAAAAAGACCCTTTTGAGCATGAGCTCAAGGCATATGGGTCAAAGCCTTTTCAAGGTCTACGTCCGCCGCTTTTCTTCCCAAAGCCCTTCTTCTGTTCCGTCCCAGCCCATCTTGAGCAGAATGCTGGTAAGGGGTTCCGGATTGCGTTGGCAAGCACTTTTTGTAGCCAGTCGCCAACTTTCAAAGTCAGAATAGTTGGAAACTTTGCCATGTTCTATGACTTGTAACTGCAAGCGGCCTTCTAATATCCCAACCAGGTGGGAAAAAGCGGTCTGCAAACGGTCCTTGATGCCAAGAATGATTAGCTCTTTGATTTCGGCGCCGTCGTTGCCGAATGCATCTTTCCATTCCCGCATTTGCCAGCCTCGTTCGATCAAGCCTTTTACGACTTCCGGCACGCTTGGGTCAACCAGCGCCACTGTGTGGTATTCTGGCTCCCGAAGTGGGGGGTGGCCGTTAACCGAAGGCCATACTCTCCCATAGTCAAAAAGCATGACCTTTACCCCTTTCTTTAGCGTAGCAGCAATTTCGGCCGAGTACCTTGCGTACGACACTTGTATCTTCTGCATTGTTTCTCCTTTAAATTCAAAACTCCCCATTGGAAGGGGAGTTTTGAAATACAAGAAAATATAGGTAACAATTTACATTTTTATATTCCAAGACACCCCTTTTATGGCGAAAGAGGTAATAATAATTTGGGATTGAAGATAATTTGAAAACATAATTTAAATCAAAAATTTATACAAATCACTTTCTGGCTGGATAATTTCATAGTTCAGGCCGATTTTATTCATACGTTTAAGCAGAGGCTGGTAGTTTTGTTTTTTTGCCAGTTCAATTCCTATTAACGCCGGGCCGTTTTCACGGTTGTTCTTTTTGGTGTATTCAAAGAGGGTTATGTCGTCTGTCTTGCCCAAGGCTTCATCTAAATACTTTCTTAGCGAGCCGGGGCGCTGGGAGAATTGAATTAAGAAATAATGTTTTAGTCCACGGTAAATTAAACTGCGCTCAATAACTTCGGGGTAGCGGGAAATGTCGTTGTTACCGCCGCTAATTACGCAGACAACCGTTTTATTTTTTATTTCTTTGCTCAAATCATCAAGCGCGGCTACAGATAAAGCGCCGGCGGGTTCGGCAATAATGCCGTCTTGTTGGTAGAGCTTCACCATTTCCGCGCAAATTTTGCCTTCGGGCTCAGCTAAAAGTTTATCCACAACATTGACGCAAATTTTATAAGTGACATCGCCGGCTTTTTGCACCGCCGCGCCGTCCACGAACTTGTCTATTTTTTCCAGCATAACAGGCTTTTTGGCAGTAAAAGCCGCCTGCATACACGCCGCGCCCGCGGGCTCAACGCCAATTATTTGAGTTTTTGGGCTTTGACTTTTTAAATATACGCCGGTGCCGGAAGCCAGGCCGCCGCCACCAATTGGCACAAACAGATAATCAGGTTTTTGAGGCAACTGGTTTAAAATTTCCAATGCCACTGTGCCTTGGCCGGCAATTACCTGGGGGTCATTGAATGGATGAATAACCACAGCGCCGGTTTTTTTTGCGTAAGCATGGGCTAAAGCGCTGGCTTGGTCATAAGTATCGCCAACCATTTCAAGTTTTATATAGCCGTCGCCAAAACTTTGCACGCGGTCAATTTTTTGTTTGGGCGTGGGCTTAGGCATAAAAATTGTCCCTTGAATTTTAAGTTTGCGGCAAGCCAAAGCTACGCCCTGCGCATGGTTACCGGCTGAGGCCGCCACCACGCCTTGTTTTTTTTGCGCCGTTGTTAACTGGCAAATTAAATTATACGCCCCGCGGACTTTGTAAGAACGCACGGTTTGCAAGTCCTCGCGTTTAAGGTAAACTTTGGCGCCGAATTGCTTAGAAAGTCGTTCGCTGTATTGTAGGGGAGTTTGGTGTACAACAGATTTTATTCGGTTGTATGCGGCTTCTATGTCTTTGGCGGTTACGGGCGGATTATTTAGGTTTGGCTTGGTCATAGATGTTATTAGCTTCATTATGCAGGCCAATGGCCTGCGCTACAGCTTCTAATCGCATTTAGGATGATGTCGATAAAAGCACTTAAGATTAATTCCTAACCGCAATACACGAAATTTCCACTTTCGCGCCTTTGGGCAGATTGCTTACTTCCACGGTTTGTCTGGCCGGTTTAACATCAGTCGTAAAAAAACTTGCGTAAACTTCGTTGACTTGGGCAAAATCTTTTAGGTCTGTTAAAAAAATATCACACCTGACAACATCGGAAAAATTTAAGCCCGCGGCTTTAAGCACTTCGCCTAAATTAGTTAAAACTTGCTTAGTTTCGTCGGCAATATTTTTTGCTAATATTTCGCCGGTCTGGGGATTTATCCCCAGTTGTCCTGAGCAAAAAACCATTCCGCCGGTCTCAACTGCTTGGGAGTAAGGGCCAATGGCTTTGGGGCTAAAGTCTGTGTGAATTTGTTTATGCATAATTTTTTAAAATGGGTTCTAGATTAATAATTAAAGAAAAAACCTCCTCAAGGAGAGGAGGTTTAAATAAATAAAACCTAACTCTCGTGTAGGGAGGTAATAATGCTAATGATTATGCTATTTTGTAATTTACTTGACATATTGCATTAATTTTATCACGCATAAAATTTTTGTCAAACGGGTAAAGATGTAGTAAAATGAATGCTACTGGGAACACTACGAAAATCTACAAAAGGAATTTCCTTTTGTACGTTTCCGCAGATTTAGTATAAATTTGTAATTTTGTAGTATTATGACCGAAGAACGCAAGCATTATCGGCCTTCCTGGGATGATTATTTTATGGCTTTTGCCAAAATAATCGCGGCTAGAGGCACGTGTGACCGGCTTTATGCCGGGTCGGTTTTGGTAAAAGATAATCGGATTATAGCCACCGGTTATAACGGCAGTCCGGCTGGCTTGCCACATTGTGATGATGTAGGACATCTTTTGGAAGAGGGTCATTGTGTTCGGACAATTCATGGTGAGCATAATTCACTCCTTCAGGCCGCGCGTCAGGGCGGAACTTCTGCTAACGGTAGCACAATGTATACAAAATACAGCCCATGCATTCACTGCGCCAAGTACGTAATTGCCTGTGGAGTGAAAAGGGTTGTTGTTGGTAAAATTTATAGGAACCCCCAAGCCGTGGATATGCTTAAAGAGGCCGGGGTGAGCGTGGAAATTTATAAAGAAAATCCTTCCTGGCATAATGAAATGATGAGTATTTTTGAAGAGGATATTCCGGAGCGGACGAATGAGGGGGAAGTGAAGATGGAAAGTAAAAAATAATAGATGAGCCTCTTCTCCTGACAAGGAGAAGAGGCTCATCCGAAGCTTTGGCGTAAGGTGATAGATGAGGTCGAAATGGGGTCTTATTAAAGAGTATCGTCAGTGTTGTTGCTCGGATTCGACCCCCACTGTCATTCGGATGCACTCACGACATCTCCCCTTGCCAGGGGAGAAGGGGAACAAAAACATTATGAACAAAACCATTCTTGCCATTGTCGGCCTACCCGGCGCGGGAAAAACGGAAGTTACGGAATATTTAATAAAGAAAATTGGTTGGCCCAAGGTTTATTTGGGGCAGGGGGTTATTGATGAGGTAAAAAATCGCGGATTGGACCTGAGCGAGGCAAATGAAAGATTGGTGCGTGAGGAATTAAGGGCAAAACATGGTATGGGAGCAATGGCAATTGTAAATTTGTCCAAAATTCGGGAATTGCATAAACACTCAAATGTTTTAATAGAAAGCTTGTACAGTTGGGAAGAGTATTTAAAATTTAAAGAAGAATTTGGTGAGAATTTTAAAGTTTTGGCAATTTACTCATCTCCCGAAACTCGTATCACGAGAATGGAAAAGCGCCCTTTTAGACCTCTAACATCGGAAGCACTAGTTTCTCGCGACTATTCCCAAATAGAAAATCTTCACCAAGCCGGACCCATTGCTCGGGCGGACTGGACGGTGGTTAATGAGGGAACGTTGGAGGAGTTGTTTGAGAATATTGATAAAATTTTAACAAAGTTATAGTGTAACTAGCCCATTTATGGGCTGTTATAAAACAGCCGATGAATCGGCACGCTACAGGCATATAATTTTTATGAAAGTTCGTATAAAAAAAATTACTCCGGACGTTGTTCTGCCAAAGTATCACACTTCCGAATCCGCAGGTTTTGATTTGTCCGCGAATACAGATGTCACCATTAGCCCCGATAGGATTTGTAAAATCCCGACCGGCTTAGTTATTCAAGCGCCTAAAGGCCATTTTTTGCTAATTGCGGCCCGCAGTAGCCTGCCGCTTAAAAAAGGACTGAATATGGCCAACGGCATTGGCGTGGTAGACCAGGATTATGCCGGCCCGAATGACGAAATTCATATAATTGTGTATAATTTTACTTCCAAGACAGTAGAAGTAAAAAAGGGCGAGCGCCTGGCGCAGGGCATATTTTTACCATTTGAGCAGGCTGAGTGGGAAGAAGTTGATGAGTTAAGGCCAAAGGATAGAGGGGGGATTGGGAGTACGGGAGGATATAAGGATTGAACAAGATTTAAAAGAATTAAAAGATTGAGCATGAGTATTGTTGTCAATATTGTTCATTCATGTCAATCTTGTCAATTAATTTATGATTCTCGGACTCGTCGGAGAAAAACTTTCCGGCAAAGATACAATTGCCGCTTACTTGGCGCAAAGATACGGCGCTGAGCATTTTAGATTTAGCCATATTTTGGATGATATTTTACGAATGCTAAATTTGTCTGTGTCCCGTCGTAACGAAATAGACCTAGGGCTTTCTTTGCGCAAAATTTTTGGCCCTCATGTTTTGGTGGAGGCTCTTCGTAAACGTATGGAATCATCAGCTTCAGATTTTAAAGTAGTCAACGGCATACGTATGGACGAGTTTGATGTGGTAAAAGCCTGGGCAGGCGCAAAAATTATTTATATAACCGCTCCATCTGAAATTAGATTTGAGCGTTACAAGCAAAGACATGAAAAGGCCGATGATGCCGTAATGGACTTTGCGCATTTTTCAGCCCAAGACCAAGAACCCACTGAAATTGGCATCCCGGCGCTTGGCGCAAAGGCGGATTTTAAAATAGACAACATTGGCAGTTTGGAAAATTTGTATAAAAAGGCAGATGATATAATTATGAAATTGAAAGTGTAGCGTGCCCATTTATGGGCCATTAGAAGAAGCTGATAAATTCATACACCACATCAGATGGTGCTGGATAAATCGGTACGCTATAAAGCCACTATGTTAAAATTCGGAAAAGCCAAAAAATCGCAAACGCAGAAAGGTCGTTTTGTTGTCATTGACGGCACGGACGGCAGTGGGAAAGCTACGCAGACTAATTTGCTGGTGGATGAGTTAAGGTTGGGCGGTTACGAAGTGGAAATGACTGATTTTCCCCAGTACGGCACAAAGTCGGCCGGTTTAATTGAAGAATATTTAAACGGCAAGTACGGCCAGGTGGGGCCAGAAGCAGCCTCTATTTTTTACGCCATCGACAGGTTTGACGCTTCATTTAAAATCCGCGCCTGGCTGGAAGAGGGTAAAATTGTCATATCTAACCGTTATGTAACGGCTAATGCCGGGCACCAGGGAGGGAAGATTGCCGATGATGTAGACAGGGTAAAGTTTTTCCGCTGGCTGGACAATTTGGAATACAATATTTTTGGCATCCCTAAACCGGACTTGAATATTATTCTCCATATGCCGGCGGAAATGGCGCAAAAGTTGGTGGACAAAAAATCAGTGGCCGATAGAAAGTACGTAAACGGCAAAAAACGCGATCTCCACGAAGCCGACATCAAACATTTAAAAAACGCGGAAAAAGTTTATTTGCAAATTGCCAAGCTTTTTCCGAATACCAAACTGGTGGAGTGTGTTTCAGAGGGAGGACTGCTTCCTCCGGCAGAAGTTCATAATAAAGTCTGGGAATTGGTTAGAAGGATAGCATTAAAGAACATTAAACCTTAGTAAGGGTTTATTTCCTGAAATTATATCGTGCAGTATTCCCCTCCTTTTAAAGGAGGGGTTAGGGGAGGTTATTTACAAACACATCTGGGGGTATTTGTGGCTTACATATACAACAGACAAGACCAAAAAGATTTAAGAAGGCAGTTGCGTAAAAATCAGTCATCGGTCGAACGCCTATTATGGTCAAAGCTTCGGAACAGGCAGCTCTTAGATTATAAATTTCGCCGCCAGTACGGAATAGGTCCGTTTATTGTTGATCTTTGTTGCCCCGAGGCAAAGCTTGTTATAGAAGCAGACGGCGACAGCCACTTTATTGACCTGGTTGCCCAAGTAAAAGATAAAGTGCGTCAAAAATATATTGAAGATTTAGGCTTTACCGTGCTAAGATTTACTAATAGAGACATTGTGAAAAGTAGCCTTGTGGCGAATTAATTTTTGTCCAAAAATTGCTCTTTTGCCAAACTCTTGTTAACAATTTTTCCGCTTAACTAAAGTTAAACATCAAAATTTTTAACTTCGATTTTGGCTAAAATATCAAATTTTGGTCTAAAAAA
>JBBREH010000040.1:0-10977 GCA_038203095.1 Candidatus Doudnaibacteriota bacterium
AGCATCAGTCATAGCCATAACGGCTGGGCAAAGCTTATGCAAGAAGCAAAATCTAGATTATTTAGAAACATTAAATTTAAGGATCAATCAAAAGTTGTGGCTGGCGTTTAGGGGCCATGTCTTGATTAGAAAATACTATGAAACGGCGCAAATTCTATAAACTTTAGTGTTGTTGCCTATTATTTACTTAAAATCTATTGAAAATTTATACATACCCATAACGCATAGGCCGTTTAGCGTAGTACCCGCTTTTTGCGGCGGTACTTCTAGCTCCGTTGCGCCATCGGGAGGCAAATTCTTACTTAAACCTAAAGCGGGAATTCTGACAGACGATGAACAGTCAAATGTTCCTTGAGTATTAAATTTAATAACTGTAGGCATGTCGGCCTTAGCAACAGAATTTTTTGGTACATAGCCGCCCTTGGCCATAATTTCTATTATTTGTCTTTCGCCGAGCACGCTTACATTGTTTTTAGGTGGGTGGGCGGGCGAGGTAAAATTATTCCCGGCCAACGCGAACATAGCCACAGCTGCCAAAAATACTGTTCCAAAAATTATATTTATGGTAAGTTTTTTTACACCTTTAGAATTTTTCATATATTAAAAAGAAAATACCGGGCTAATAATTCCGGCCGCCGCCAAACTGTTAATAATGTTAAAGATTGCAAAAAAGATAACTACTAGCCCCGCGGCCTTAAAGAATATTCCCGATTGCGCTTTTTTCTGTATGCCGAGCGAACTGAAACTTAACAGAGACAAAACCGGCAAAGTGCCAAGAGCAAAAACAAGCATAATCATCGCGCCCGTTATAAAATTTCCGGTAGTCAGCGCGTAAATCTGCATGGACTGGGTAAATCCGCAAGGTAAAAAAAATGTGGCGGTGCCGACTAAGAGCGGCATTAGTTCGTGGTTTAGGTTTTTAACACTATGTGCGCGTTTGCCAATAAAGTTTGGGAGTGTGGGCTGAAGTTTTTTTGCCCATGGGAAAACATCAAGCAGGTTGATCCCTAAAATTAATAATACCACGCCAATTACCAAACTTAAAATAAAAGTAGCCTGGGCATTAAGTTGAAAATTGGAACCAAGCGCGCCGATAAATCCGCCCAAAATAAAAAACGCAGCCAATCTGCCCAAATGAAACAAAACTTGCGGTTTTATTTTGTCCCCTTCCCTGGCAAAGGTTGCTGACATAGAAAGTACCAATCCCCCAACTACGGCCATACAGGTAGAGAGCGATGCCACAATGCCAATTATAAACGCCGTACCAAAAGAAACCTTGCCGCTACCTATAAAATTTGTAAGCCCGGCTTTTTGCAACAAAATAAATAAAACCAAAAATCCAAGTGCTGCGGGGACAGCAATTTTAAAATCAGCCCAATTAGTAGCTTGAGCCTCCACCTCAACCGAAAGGGTGTAGCCGTACTTAATTAGCCTTTGCGATAATTCTTGAGCAATTTCCTGACGACTTTTATTACCAAAATTTCCCGTCACCTCAACGGTTCGGGTCTGTAAGTTTGTTTTGGCCTTTTCCACCTCCGGCATTTCCAGAAGCTCGCTTTCGGTTAAAATCACGCACGCCTTGCAATGCATACCGTTAACATAAAAGATATAATTTTTTTGAGTTTGGTTATCCATAAGTTTAAAGTTTTTTTGCCTTAAGTCTTAAAGAGTTGGAAACCACTGATACGCTAGAAAATGCCATAGCCAAACCCGCAAATACCGGATTGAGAAGCCAGCCAAAAAACGGGAAAAATGCTCCGGCAGCCAATGGAATACCAACTATATTATAGGCAAACGCCCAAAACAAATTCTGCTTAATACCACGCATGGTTAGCTTAGACAAATGAATAGCTTTCACCAGTTTGCCCAGGTCTCCATGAAGCAAAGTAATGCCCGCCGTTTCTATTGCCACGTCAGTTCCCGTGGCCATAGCAATTCCCACATCGGCCTGCGCCAAAGCCGGGGCGTCATTAATGCCGTCGCCTGCCATAGCAACAATTTTACCTTGGGCTTGCAGTTCTTTGATCTTTTTTAATTTATCTTCAGGCAAAACTTCGGCCATGACATCGTCTATACCCAACTCTTTGGCAATCGTAGCAGCAGTGTTTTTATGGTCGCCGGTGAGCATAACAACTTTTATTCCAAGCTTATGCAAATCCTTAACCGCCCCGGCTGCTTCCGGCTTAATTGCGTCAGCCACCATAACCACTCCCAAGACTTCATGTGGTGTCGCGAGAATTACCGGCGTTTTGCCCTGCAAAGTTTGGCTTTCAATGTCTTTTAAATCAATAAAAATTTTTAAATCAGAAATCAGCTTAATATTGCCGGCAAGATACTCTTGATTTTCAATCACTGCTTTAAGCCCTTTGCCTTTAACTATTTCAAAGTCGGAAACCGCTGATGGCAAAATATTTTTGGCTTTGGCGTATTCTAAAATCGCGTGGGCTATGGGATGCTCAGATTTGCTTTCCAGACCCGCAAGAATAGAAATCAGGTTGTCGTTAGAAAGCTTAGAAAAATTTGTCAGGTTAACCAATTCCGGCTTGCCGACGGTCAATGTCCCGGTTTTATCAACTACTACAGTATTGACCTTACACAGTTTTTCCAGAACGCCTGCGTCTTTAATTAGAATCCCCTCTTTGGCGCCTTTACCCACGCCCACAATAATGGCCGTAGGTGTTGCCAAACCCAACGCGCAGGGGCAGGCAATAACCAAAACGCCGACAAATGACATTAACCCGTAAGAAGCCGCCTGCGCGAAGCCAAGTACAAAAGCGCCGACCGTAAGCCACGCGCCCAGCGAAACAAATGCCACTACAATAACAATCGGCACAAACACCGCAGAAATTTTATCGGCCAAAGCCTGAATAGGCGCGCGGCTACCTTGCGCCTCCTCCACCATCTTTATAATATGAGCCAGCAAAGTTTCCGAACCTACCTTAGTGGCCTTAAACACAAACGCACCGCTGGTATTAATGGTACCGGCAACCACGTTATCGCCAGGCTGTTTTTCTATGGGCATAGGCTCGCCGGTAACCATAGATTCGTCTACAAAAGATACTCCTTCGGTTATAGTGCCATCCACCGGAATATTGCCCCCCGGCTTTACTATAATAAAGTCGCCGCTTGCGACCTGAGCTATCGGAATTTCCATTTCTTTATTGTCCCTTATAACAATCGCGGTTTTTGCCTGCAGGTTTAACAGCTTCTCTATGGCATCGCCGGTTTTTATTTTAGCCCGCGCCTCAAGATACTTCCCCAGAGTAATAAAAGCGATCACCACAATGGCGACATCGTAGTAAGTATGCTCCACATTCAAAAACGGCCTAAGGCTTTCTTCAAACGCGGTAATTACAAAGCTGTATAAAAAAGCGGCCGTCGTGCCAATGCCAATCAGACTGTCCATATTGGCCTTACCATAACGCAGGAAACGGTAAAAGCCCAACAAATAGGGCTTGCCTATAACAAAAAGAGAGTAAGATGCCATAACGGGCAAGAGGTGGTGAAAGAACTCTTTCCATAGGTAAGGCATTTCTCCGACAAATTGAGACTGCGCCAAAATCTCCCATCCCATTATAAAAATACTAACTATCGCCAACGGAATTATTGAAATAACATTCACACGCATATCGGCCACTTCAGCCAACTTTTCTTTTTTTGATTGATTGAGCCCCAAATGCCCGGCGTGTTCTTCCGGCGACATATGCATTGCTTCCGCTGTAGGAGCAATGAGAGAATAACCGAGCGGTTCTATTTTTTTAGACAACTGCTCCGGGCTGGTTTTTCCGCCCTCAAAACTTACTTTGACCGTTTCGGTTCCATAGTTAACCTCGGCCGATTCTATGCCTTCGGTTTTTTTAAATTCCTTTTCAATAATATTCGCGCAGGAAGCACAATGCATGCCTCGGATTTTAAAAGTTTGAGTTGTCTTCATAAATTAATATCTTAATAATTGCCTTTATGAAAGAAAAAAATGTTTTTCGACCCATTCGGCTTCGCTCAAGGCAGGCTTTTATGGAGAAAATATTTTTTATAGTCTTAAGCCAAATAATAGGTTCTCCATAAAGTCGAACACTATTATTTAACTAGTCTATAAGTCCTAAAATTATTTTCTTTTGAGGCGGTAAACTTTTAATATTTCGTTCACGGCTTTTTTTGTCTGACCCTTTTGCATTTGACTGACTACGCAGGTGCTTAAATGGTTTTCCATCAAAATATCCTCCACGTTGGAAAGACCCTGCTTAACAGCCGAAGTTTGGGTAATTACATCCACACAGTACCTGCCCGTTTGAACCATGTCTTCGAGGCCCCGAATTTGGCCAGCGAGAATTTTCAAGCAACGGATGAGTTTTACTTTATGATATTGCATAGCTCAATTATATACCCCCTAGGGGGTATTGTAAAGCGAGTTTTAAAAATCCTCCGGATTACTCCGGAGGATTTTTAAAACTCTAATAACTACTTCTTGCCTTTGCGCGGATCTTTGCCGCCGTAAGCCTGATTGATTAACCAGCGGTTATAGCGCTTTAAACCGCCAATTAATATCAATAAAATAATGAATAAGACCAAAGCCGCGCCCACCGTCAACTTCCAGGGAATTACCCAAAATGTGGTCTTGGCACTTTCCACCTGGCCGGAATCACCGTAAACCATTTTGAGTTCGGCGGTGTATCGCCCAAATGCGAAACTGTCTTTCCAGGCGCTCTTAAATTCACGTTCGCTGTTGGCCAAAACGTTGGCCGCGTTTTCATTTACAACCACCGTGGCCACAGCGCGACCGAACATATTGCTAATGGTAATACCGCCGCGGGGCTTAACGTGAACGTTCCCCATATTCCTAAACCTGGTCACAAAATTTACCGGCGGGTAATTATAAAAACCCTGCTCTGCCCCGAACTTGGTAACCGAGCCATTTTCCACCGGCTTGCCTAATTTGACTAAAATAATCGCACCTAATTTTTGCTGAACAGCCACTGCCGTGCCTTCAAGTTGACCCGGCTGAAAAGTAAAAAGTATGGCGCCGTAATGACCACCTTCTTCGGCGTCAGCCGGAGCTGTAATTTTAAAATGCAGACTGGTTTTTTCCTTAGGAGCCAGCACAAGTTTAGGGTCGCTGGTAACTGTTATCCAGCTCGACAACGAATAGTGCGGATCGCCTTTGCCTGGATCCAAAAACACCTGTTGGCCTTCTTCGCCAATCGGCAAAAAATCATTTACCGTTACAGTTACCGGCAAAGTCCGGCTGGATGTGTTGGTAATATCAATTATTTCTTCACTGCTCTGGCCCTTGTCCATTTTGCGCTCTATCAAAAAAGGTGAAATGGTTAAACCTTGTTCGCCAAAACCGGTTTGCGCGCCGGCGCTGGACGAAAAAACTAAGGCTGAGAACACTAACATTGCAGGCAATAAATACCTGGCGGGAACCCTAAGCTTGCTTGTCATAGGTTATGAGTTTAATATTGAGCTGTGGTGATATAAATAATTTTATTTTGATACACTCCGGCCGCCTGCAAAGGTCCGATTTCTACTTTAAATACATAAATACAATATTGATTATTTCATTGGCTACCGGACCGGTATTACAGCTAACTTCATAAGGCGTGCTAGTGGCAGCGGCAAAGGTGTCGTCTGAAGGTGAAGCAAAACGATTGGCTATGCCCAAGCACAAACTACCATCAGTTGTATGGTAACCAAATCGTCCATGAGTAATTCCCGAAGGCC
Organism: Candidatus Doudnaibacteriota bacterium; assembly: GCA_038203095.1. Taxonomy (GTDB): domain Bacteria; phylum Patescibacteriota; class Doudnabacteria; order UBA920; family UBA920; genus PALSA-1336. The sequence continues at coordinate 5,722 of JBBREH010000040.1, forward strand.
AAGGGGAAGGGTTGGCATTACCAGCAATAACCGCGGGAATTTGCGTACCGTTACTTTTTACTAAATCGCTATCTTGCTGTAAAGCAGTTGTGTAACCCGCCACTGCGTTCGTACTTACGGTAATTTTTTGTGCGGCGATTTTTATGCTGCCGGTTTGCAAGATACCGAAGGGTACGCTGGTGGCGGAACTATTTACGTTTGTTGTAAAACTGCCTATGGCGGTGTTGCTGGCCACACCCTCAACTACAACCGTTAAGTTCGGGGTTATAGTGGCAGCCGACGCCGGAAGAGAAAAAGCGGTTTCAGAATTTTTTCCAAAACGGGCCTTGACCTTAATTTGATAGCTGGTGTTAGGAGTAAGTCCGGTAATCCGCTGACCTACGCCCGAACCCCAGTTTATATAACTTTGCCAGGAGGTCGTGGCCGCTACTGTATCATTGGCCTGAACGTAATTAGTAGTCGCAAAATTGTCGGAAGAAATCGCGACCGCGTAAGCCGCGTCCGCGGCGTTGCCGCCGGTACTAATTGCAAAATCCAACCAATTATAAAGCGCGCCGCCTGTGTTTACAAACTTAGGCTGTCCGGGAACTCCCGGATAGGCCGGCAATTCAAAACCGGGAAATAGGCTAAAATTGGTCGAGCTGGTGACAGTGTCGCCCTCTGCTCCCAACGCCCCCCGGTTTTGGTAATTAGTAGAGGTGCTTAATCCCCCGCCCGCGTCAAATTGCGCGTCCTCTAAACGATAGTTGGTCGAACTCGGGGTTTGAGCCAAAATACCAAAGGGCGAGCCAAGCCCCAAAAATAAAGCTAATATTAACGGTAAGTATTTTTTTATAACCCTTATTTTATGTAACCCTACCATTTGGCTTAAAATAACACTTTTTACAATATTTAGCAACAGATTATTTTTATGATATCATAAAATAAGATTCTTGCCGAATGAATTTAACGGCAAAATTCCTGAACACCGAACTAATCTAATGCTCTTTATGACAAAAAAGAAAACCTTAAAAAATCCTGCGTCGTTTGAGGACCATCCCTTTGTGGTTGGCCTCAATTGGTCAAAAAAACTGATTATAAAAACCTTTATAATCTGCCTAATTCTGGCTTTTTCATCAATTTTTGGCTACCTGCTCTATAATGAGCTTAAGAAGCCGCAGGTCGATGAATACAAACTACCGGAAAAAAAACAAATCAGCGGCTATAAAAACTATTCTAACGACTACTGGGGCTTTAAGTTCCAATACCCGAACTCCTGGTGGCCGGTAACCGGCTCATTTGAAGACGGCGAATATTTTTTTGCTTCCGAGCCTATTAGTTTTGCTAAAGAGCTTGGGCAAGGCCAGGCCATGCTGGAAATTAAAACCTACAACAACTATAAAGGTTTGAGCTTTGCGGACTGGTTGGCTGACATACAAAATAATTACCTGGCTCAAGGCGTGATTGAACAACAAAACCTTTCAGAATTCAAAAGTCAGCCTGCTATTGCCTACAATATAACTTTAAAACAGTCGACCAGCAATACAACCTTTTGGAAAATTGTGGCAATCTCCAAAACTCAAAATGTTAAGTATCTGTTTATTTTAGAAAGTGACAGCCGAGAAACATCTCAAAAATTTGAAAATGATTTTAAAAATATTTTAGACAGTTTGGAATTTTTTAAAGGCTTTGGGGTAGACTAGCGTTGTTTCGGTTTATTTTTGTTTGTTAAAAAAAAATTAACGAAAAAAAAAATTCTATTAATAATTGTTACTGCGCATCGCGCGAAAAAAAACTAAAAAAGGGACTTGAAAAAATATCCGATTTGTGATATACTTACAATATAATAAAAGTGCGTAATAAAAAAAGAAAGAAACAAAAAGCCTATGATTACGAGAGAAGACAAAGACAGTGGAGGGGACATCAAAGGAGGACAAGCTAAAAGGAGGACGTTGTTAAGATCTTGCGCTAAGTACCGGTCAGCGGTAAGCAAGGTCTTATTGTTAACCCTAATTGTTTTCTCTTTCGGATTATCTCAATCCGAAGCAGACGCGGCAGGTTCATTGACCCTAGTTAAGGATACTTTAACCAACAACCGGCCCAGCGTTGCGACATCTATTACAAGCGCAATTACCACGGGAGACACCACCATTACCGTGGCCAGCACTCAGGGCATTGTCCAGGGTGACAGTGTTGTACTAAAAGACGGTGCTCTCACCGAAATTCGTGTGGTTGCAGCGGTTGCCAGCTCGACCCAATTAGTTTTAACCATCGGCACAACCAACAGCTATACCACTGCAGGTTCCGTGTATTTAAAAATTACATCCAAGCACACGCTTAACCTAACCACTCGTTCCGGCGTCAGCGCAGGGAAATTTATTGTTTACATTCCGGCCGACACCAGCCCGAGCGACACAATTCCGGCAGCCGGCGGTTTCGACTTTAACCAAATCGCGGCATCCGATATTAGTTTAACGGGCGGTACAGCCGGTACTGTTACCACCTCAGCTTCGGGCAACAATTTAATTTTTACCATTCCTTTCACCGGCACTATTAGTTCCTCTACGGCCGTTACTATTACCATTGGCAACAACGGTAAACTACTTAACCCAACCAAAACCGCGACTAGTGGCACAGCGGACACTTATACTGTAAAGGTTGATGAAACCGACGGTGCGAGTAATGTTATTGATACCTCAAGCCTGAAAATTGGCACCATTGAGTCAGTCGTAGTTTCGGCTACCGTGGCACCAAGCCTAACCTTTACAATTAACGGAGTGGCGGCAGGGGCTAATGGTTTAGCCTATAATTCCGATATTACCAGCACATCGGACTCTGTACCGTTTGGTACCTTAACACCCAACGCCACCAGCACCATAGAACAATACATTAACATTTCAACCAACTCTGACAGTGGCTACGTGGTTACTGCCCAGCAAGACGGTAGTATGCGCAAAACCAACGGTACCGCCATTGCCGACTTTGATTCCAGCGCACCTCATGAAAATGAATCTACCACAGGTTTTGGCTATACTTTAGCCAATAAAGTTGGAAATGACGCCGCTTTTCACTATAATGATAGCGGCCACACATTTAATAGCAAAGGCTTTTCCAGTACCACTCCCTTTCCTATTATGTCCAGCACCGGCCCGGTTAACGGCAACCAAGTTTATGTGGGCTATCGAGTTAAAGTCTCGTCAACCCAGGCGGCAGGTAATTACCAAAACTTAATTACCTACATTGCCACTCCGTCTTACTAAATAAAACTTTAAAAAAACCGTTCCGCTTTTCGCGGAACGGTTTTTTATTGACTGTTTATCTCACGTTTTGGGAAATTAATACTGTCACCCGTTTCCCATAATTAGCGCTTAGCCTTTTTATGATACGCCTCAAGTCCCAATTTCAAAATTTCCATAGCTTGCTTGAGTGACTCGCCGTCAAGCACGTAGGCCAAGCGGATTTCGTTATGGCCGAGGCCTTCGGTAATGTAAAAATCCTGCATAGGTGTAACCATTACGGTTTTACCTTTGTAACTAAACTCACTAATCATAAACTTTACAAAGTCTTCTGACTCCTTTACCGGAATTTGCAACGCCTGGTAAATAGCTCCATTGGCCGGCTTAAATTTTACGCCGGGAATTTTAACCAGGCCCGCGGAAATAATATCGCGACGTTTTTTGTACTCCTTAACAATTTTATTTACGTATGGCCGGCTGTTATTCAAAACGGGAATTAGAGCCAACTGCTCTAACGTACCGGTTGAAAGCCTGGCCTGGGCGAACTTGAGTACCGTATGCATGACTTGCTCGTTAAAACTGACCACTACGCCGGTGCGAGCGCCAGGCATGGTAAAGCGCTTGCTGGCGCTGTCACAGACAATTACGTGCTGGCGCAAATCTTTTCTGGCCAGTAAGCTGGTGGGCTTTTTTTCGTCAAATCGAATTTCGCGGTAGGTTTCGTCAGCAATAATAAATAGGTTGTGTTTTTTTGCCACTTGGGATACCGTGTCCAGCTCCGCTTCGGTCCAGAGTTTTCCAGTCGGGTTGTCGGGGTTAATTACAACAATGGCTTTAGTTTTGCCGGTTATCTTTTTTTCAATCTCTGTGGCAGAGGGTACGGCAAAATTTTTATCAAAGGGTAACAAAATGGGCACCAATTTTACGCCGGTCATTACGGAAAAAGACTTATAACTGGCATAAAGCGGCTCAAATACCATCAACTCATCCCCCGGGTCGCAAACCGCCTGCATAGCCAATAAAATTGCTTCGGCACAACCCAAAGTGGGAATGATTCCGGACATAGGCAAGTTAACATTGAACTGGGTAAAATATTTTTGCCAGGCCGCGGTGTGAGCCGGAATACCGGGCGAAGGCGTATAACCCAAAGTCTTACCCGCGTACTTGCGGATGACTTTAAAAAATTCCTGTGGCGGTACCAAATCGGGATCACCGACATTAATTTTAAACACCTTAATGCCCTTTTTTTCCGTAGCCTCCATAAACGGCAAAAATTTACGAATCGGCGAAGCAATTACATTTCTCCCTCTTTTAGAAACTTCTAATTTTTTCATAGTTTTTATGATTAATCCTTACTGTATGATGATATCATACTTTTTAAGTTTAACAAAATTCCCCGCCTTTTACCAAAGAGGGCGGGGAATTTTTGTTGTCAATAATCTAGCTCCCTGAAACTTCAGACCCGGAATGACCGGAGTCCGTGGGTACGGTTGTGATTTTGCAGGCTTTAACAGCAGTACGGAAACCTGACCAGGCACTGTTTCGCGCCGTGCGCCAGGCAGTGCGAGCGTTTTGCATCGCTAATGTAAACGCGACCCAGGTGACTTTAATGTCCGTTCTCAAAGTGCCGTTGCCCAAATTTTTGCCGTAGGCGGTTTGGAGAGCGACTGCTCTGGCGGAATAGGCCGTGGTGACAGATTGATTAAAACCAGTCATAGCGCTATCAATTGCTGCTTCTCTGATGCTTACGGCACTACCGACGCAAGCGGTAGATCCGTTAGCGGCCAGAGCCGGCAAAGCGACAGTTAGCATGTTTGCGACTAATGCGAGTCCTAATATTTTTTTGAACATATTTTTATTTCGTTAAATTTTTTAAACGACCTTTAAAATTATTATACCATATTAGGACTTACGCCTTTGCGTAATTTAAGTAATTAGTGATAGAAATTCTGGTAATTGATATCTTCTGCTCGTACCAGCTGATACCCTCTGTAATTCTGGCTCTTTCCAATTTAAAGAATGTCATAAAAGCGGCGAAGAT
>JBBREH010000041.1:0-10851 GCA_038203095.1 Candidatus Doudnaibacteriota bacterium
TTAAGCATCAGTCATAGCCATAACGGCTGGGCAAAGCTTATGCAAGAAGCAAAATCTAGATTATTTAGAAACATTAAATTTAAGGATCAATCAAAAGTTGTGGCTGGCGTTTAGGGGCCATGTCTTGATTAGAAAATACTAATCGCAGGAGTTTATGTTTATATACCTAGATATGATGACTAATTACATAGAATTACCCAGCAACATTAGCCGTTTCTAGCTCTTTTAACCCACGAATACCAACGCCAAACTTAGTCCCAGGTTTAACTTGGAATTTATAATGTCCACCAAGATAGAATGTAAAGGCAAATCAGATTTTTTTCAAGGTAACCCTTGATACTTTTACGGAACGTGAGGGTTCAGCAAAATCCTACTTCCCCAGCACAAACTTAATTGTTTGTTTGACTTGATTGATTGGAATAGAAAAGCTGATATTGCTGGCGCCCTGGGAAGTGGCAACGTTCACGCCCAGGACTTCACCGTTTAAATTAGACAAAGGGCCGCCGCTGTTACCGGGGTTAATAGCCGCGTCGGTTTGAATAATACCATTTAAAGTTTCTACGCTGTTGTTAGAAGAGTCGCTGGCCTGCACCGTACGGTTAAGGCCGGAAATAACACCCACGGAAACCGAATTACTATACTCGCCCAAAGCATTTCCTACCGCAAATACGGCTTGGCCTAATTTAAGCGAATTTGAATCGCCCAAAGTTACCGCCGGATAACCACTGCCTTCAATTTTTACCACGGCAAGATCGTTGCTCGGATCTTTAAAAATAACCTTGGCCGGTTTTTGTTTGCCGTTGGAAAGTAAAACAGTATAGTCGGCGCTGTCGTCTGCCACCACGTGCTTGTTGGTTAAAATAAAGCCATCGGCTGAAACAATAAACCCAGTGCCCGCGCCCACCTTTTTATGCTCAGTCCCCTTTTGCGTGTAGACCGGCACCTGCATACCAAAATCTTTAAAAAACGGATCGTCGCCAAAAGGATTTTGGTAAGATACTTCTAACTAAGGCACGTCTTTGGAAATTACAATTGACACAACCGACGGCGTAATTTTTGCCACAGCATCGGTAAGCAATTGGTCCTGAGATTTTTGAATTACCACTTGCCGGTTATTTACTTCCGATTCCGACAGTATATTTAACTGGCTTTGGGTGGAGCTGGCCTGGCCTGCCACTTTACCGCTTAACGAAGAAACTTGCTTTTGTAAAACGGCGATTTTTGCGTCAAAATCTTTTTGCTGTTTTTTATTAAGGTTTTGGGCGTACCAAAAACTACCGCCTACGGCGAATAATAATAAGATAATAAAAGTACTTCGATAGTTCATATTTATATTTTAGATAATTTTTGCCTATTTTGGCAAGTCGGTATTAATCCCTGCGTAGTTGCCTGATTCATCAGGCCTTTAGACTCAATAAGCTTGTCCCGTACTTGATACGGGGCCGAGCAACTACATGAACCATCGGAAAAAGGTAAATAGTTACCTCACAAGAGTTTGAACTTACGCCGGCTTTAAGCTAAAATAAATCCAGACACCTTCCTGCTAATCAAAAAATCCAGCAAGAAGACTATAATTACCTTTTATTCAAGCAGAAGTACTGCAAAATATTATAAAAGGTGCCTGGATAAAGCCATGATTGAAGTTTTTCGACAAACCGATAAAGCCAGTGCCGCGGCCGAAGCCGGGGAAAATTTAAATATGCGGCTGGTGGAAAACCTCAAACGGCCAGTTTTACTAATGCTTTCGGCAGGCTCCAGCCTGGCTATTTTAGAATACGTAGGAAAAACCGCTTTGGGTGCAAATCTTACGGTTAGCATGTTAGACGAAAGATTTTCGCTTGATGCAAAGGTAAATAATTTCTCCCAACTCCAAAAAACCGACTTTTATACCGACGCGCTGGAAGCCGACGTGAGTTTTTTTGGTACCCTGCCAAGACACAATGATACTATGCAAAGCTTGGCCGAACGCTGGGAAAAAGACTTGAAAGAGTGGCAAAAGGAAAATCCGGACGGGCTGATTATAGCTACCCTTGGCCTTGGCCGCGACGGCCACACCGCCGGCATATTCCCTTACCCTGAGTCTGTTAATGAATTTAAGCGGTTATTTTTAAACAACAATTTAGTTACAGCCTACAACGTGGGCAGTAAAAACCCCTACGCTGACCGCATTACAACCACACTAACTTTTTTTAAGTTGATTAATATAGCTCTGGCTTTTGTGGTAGGCGAAGAAAAAAAACCAAAGCTGGATGAAGTGTTACTAAACAAAAAAACCCCGGCCGAACTTCCGGCGCAAGGATGGTATGAAATAAAAGAGGTGCGGGTGTTTACAGATTTAGGTTAAAAATTGCAAATAAAATCCCCTTGAAGGCTGCCTTCAAGGGGATTTATTAAATAGCGCTTATCAAAAGCCGATAAATCGGTCTTCGACTCTGAGGGATGAGCCCTCAGGCTCAGACTCGAACGAGCACGCTACATACCCAAAGCATACAATAGCAACACCGAACGGGTGTAAAGGTGGTTTTGGGCTTGGGCAAAATATTTGGCATTGGGTAGGCTGTCTATGGCTACGTCTATTTCGTCAATTCTGGGCAAAGGATTTAAAACAATTGCTTTACTGTTTTTTAAATGCTCGGGTTTAAGCGTGAATAATTTTCTTTGACTCTCAAATTCTGCTATATCCGAAAAACGCTCTCCCTGAAGACGGTTGGTATAAACCACGTCCGCTGCGCCAATGCTTTCCATGGTAGATATAAATTCCACCTTTGTGCCCGTGGCCTGAATTTCTGCCAACACATCACTCCCCGGTTTTAGAGACTCGGGTGAAATAAAAATAAATTGATTGTTGGGAAAAATCGCGAGCAATTTTGCCAGCGACCTAATACTGCGAGAATGCTTGGGGTCAAAACCAAAAACCACTTTTAGGTTATTGAGCCGGCCTAATTCTTTTTTTATAGTATACAAATCACAAAGCGCCTGGGTAGGATGCTCATTGCCGCCGTCACCGCCGTTAATGACGGGCGTACTCGAAACTTTGGCCACTCTTTCGGCTGCGCCGGCTTCCGGGTGGCGTAAAATAACAACATCGGAATAGCAGTTAACCATTCTAATTGTATCTTCTAAGCTCTCTCCCTTAACGTTAGACGATGTTGCTTTGGCGTTTTCCACGGTAATAACCTGACCACCAAGCTTAAGAGCTGCCGATTCAAAGCTAAGCCGGGTGCGCGTGCTGGGCTCGTAAAAAAGCGTGGCAATAATTTTGCCTGTTAAAAGTTTCGGCATCCCGCCACTTTTTTCGGCTGCTTCCAACTCAGTGGCTTTTTGGAAAAATTTTTCAAGCAAATTTTTGTCGGCGAATTGCTTTCCGGTTAATATGTGATTAATCATAATCTTTGTAGTCTGGTGTAGCGTGCCCATTTATGGGCGATTTTACAACCTCGGACGCCGATAAATCGGCACGCTACATTAAATATTTCCTATACCTATAAATATCAATCAAGCAAATATTCCCTATAACTCTTAATTTCCAAATCATCAATACTATAATTTTCCAGCGCTTTTACAAACGCCCTGGCCAAATGTAGGTCGGTAAACAACGGAATTTGGTTATCCACTACGGCGCGGCGAATGCGGAAACCGTCAGTCAGGCTAATTTTTAGCCCTTCGTTAGCTACCCTTGACGCTTTACTTAAGTTTACCACAAAGGCCACGTCTTTAGCCGCAATTACGTCTAAAAAGTTTAACTTAGCAAGGTGTTTTACCCCAACTGACGGCTTTTCGTGGACTTTTAGGACTTTTTCGCACGCCACACCCTCTGCCTCGAGAAATTCCGCTGTGGTATCGGTGGCAAAAATTTTATAACCCAAAGCTATTAAGCTGTTGGCAGCTTCCAAAAATTTCGCTTTGTTAACAGGTCCGCCCAAAGACAAAAGTACACTTTTTTTGCGGAAATCAAAACTGTTGGCGCTTAATATGGATTTTAATAATGCCTCATCGTAGGTTCGGCCAAAACACGCCACTTCGCCGGTGGAGGACATTTCCACTCTCAAGACCGGATCGGCGCCGGAAAGACGCGCAAAAGAAAATTGTGGGCTTTTTACCACCACGCGGTTTGGATGTTCATAGTCAAACTTTTTGGCTTTGCCAAAAAACGCGTCTACTGCAAGTTCAGGAAAGTTGGCGTCTAGCGCTTTAGAAAGTAGGGGAAAAGTCCTGCTGGCACGCAAGTTTACCTCTATTACGTAGGGCTTATTATCTTTTACTAAAAATTGAATATTGAACGGACCGGTGACTTTTAACTCGAGAGCAATTCTTTTGGAAATTTGGCGAAGCTGAAATTCCGTGGAAGCGTAAACCCTTTGCGTTGGGTAAACTATGGTGGCGTCACCGCTGTGCACCCCGGCATTCTCCACGTGCTCAGAAATGGCATAAATCATCAACTCACCATTTTGTGCTACGGCATCAAACTCCAGCTCCTTGGCATTTTCCACAAATTTTGAAATTGTAACCGGATGCTCCGGGCCCAAATCCGCAGCCTTACCTAAAAAGTTTTTTAACTCACTGTCGTTATAGCACACGCTCATAGCGCTGCCGGATAAAACATAAGACGGACGGACAAGCACAGGGAAACCGACGGCCGCGGCAAATTTTTCCGCCGCTTCCAGACTGGCAAAATTTTGCCACTTGGGCTGGTCAATATGTAATTTGTCGAGCAGTGCCGAAAATTTACCACGGTCTTCGGCTCGGTCAATATTTTCGGCGGATGTGCCAAGCAGTTTAAAACCTGCCTGAGAAAGTTTTTTTGCTAAATTATTCGGTCGCTGACCGCCTACGGAAATTATTAATGAATCGGCGCACTCAAATTCATAAATGTCAGCCACCGTCTCAAACGACAAATTTTCAAAATACAGTCTATCTGACATATCATAGTCTGTAGAAACTGTTTCCGGATTACAGTTAATAATAATAGATTTTTTGCCATGCTTTTTAAGCCCGAGTGAAGCGTGGACGCACGACCAATCAAACTCAACACTACTGCCGATGTGGTACGGCCCGCTACCCAAAACCACTACCGAGTTTTTTCCCATTGGTATTACATCGTTATGTCCACCATGGTAAGTTAAATACAAATAATTAGTCTGCGCCGGGACTTCGCCGGCCAGAGTGTCAATTTGAAATATGGATGGAATGATCCCAAAGGTCTTTCTAAAACCTCGGATTTCTAATTCTTTTTTGCCACAAAGTTGACCAATTTTTTTGTCGGAAAAACCGAGGCGTTTGAGGTTGAGCAAATCATCGGCTGTAGGGATGGGTCTTGACCCATCCTTTTTGAAACGGTCCAGACCGTTCCCTACATGCTTATGATGTTTATCTTCAAATTCCTTTTCCCCTTTTACAATATTTGCTATCCTATGCAAAAACCAAGGATCTATTCCGGTCATTTTATAAACCTGCGTAACCGACAGACCCGCCTTTAAACCCGCGGCCACGGCAAACACGCGGCGCGGTGTTGGCGTGGTTAAAAATTTCTTAACGACGTCCTTATTTTCAAAACCATTGTCAGTAACACCTTCCGTATTTCCGGACTGCATACGCACAGCTTTTTGCAAAGCTTCCTCAAAACTCCGGCCAATCGCCATAACCTCACCCACAGATTTCATTGCCGAACCAATTTTTTCCTCCGCACCTTTAAACTTTTCCAAATCCCAGCGGGGCAATTTTACCACCACGTAGTCCAAAGCCGGCTCAAAAAAACTTTGCGTAACTTGGGTAATTTTATTTTTTATTTCCAAAAGCGACTGACCCAAAGCCAGCTTAGCCGCCACATAAGCCAGGGGGTAACCGGTAGCCTTGGACGCGAGCGCGGATGAGCGGGACAGGCGGGCGTTAACTTCAATAACATAATAATCCAAGACTGGTGTCCCTTGTAGGGAACGGTCTAGACCGTTCCCTACGCGAGGATGAGGATTTAACGCGTATTGTACGTTGCATTCGCCAACTATTCCTAAACTTTTTACAATCTTAATAGAAGCTTCCCTAAGTCCGTGATACTCCAGGTTGTTTAAAGTCTGGCTGGGCGCTATTACTATTGAATCCCCCGTGTGAATGCCAAGCGGGTCAAAATTTTCCATATTGCAAACCGTAATGCAGTTATCAAACCGGTCGCGCACAACCTCGTACTCAATTTCTTTAAAATGATGTAAATATTTTTCTATTAGCACTTGCGGGCTCACGGCCAGAGCTCCCAGAACAATTTCTTTTAACTCTTTTTGATTATGTGCCACGCCGGATTTTTGTCCGCCCAAAGTAAATGCCGCGCGCACCATAACAGGAAGGCCAATTTTTTCCGCCACTTTTTGCGCCTCTGCTAAAGTGGTTGCGCTACCGCTGGGAGGGACAGGAATATTTATGGATTTTAAATGGTCGGCAAACAGCTGGCGGTCTTCTGTTAGCTCAATTGATTTAACCGGACTGCCCAAAACTTTTACCCCATATTTTTTTAAAATACCTTTTTCCTGGAGTTTAAGCCCACAGTTAAGCGCGGTCTGCCCGCCAAAAGACAAAAATATGCCGTCGGGCTTTTCTTTAGCAATAACTTTTTCAACAAAATAATCGTTGACCGGCAAAAAATAAACCTCATCCGCTAAAAACTTGGACGTTTGAAAAGTCGCAATATTGGGGTTAACCAAAACCGACTTTATCCCCTCTTCCTTCAGAGCTTTTATTGCCTGACTCCCCGAATAATCAAACTCCCCGGCTTCGCCGATTTTAAGCGCTCCGCTACCAAGAATGAGTATTTTTTTAAATTTATTCATAATCGCTCCTCAAATTAATTAAACTAACAAGACCAGCCTGCCTTGCTTTTAAAACCCGAGTTTTTTGTTCTAATGAATCGAAAATTTGGGGTTCAGCTTTATAACCATTACTGCTGTCTGTCCTCTCAAAACTAACTGAGCAAATATTGTCTAAATTTATAGCGTCATCCATTGGTAAAAATATTTTTTTATACATTTTAATCTGCGGATAATCTTTTGAAGTAAATGGGGTTGCGCCAACAAAACCCTTCTCCCCATAAACTTTCAGCCATCTTTCATGCTCTGCTTCAAACAATTTAATTTCTTCAAGGCTAGAGGGACGAGATTCTTTCATTTTTTGCAATTCAGCTCCGTTAATATCTTCTGTTTTCCATTCAACCTGATTATTTATTCTATTAGATATTCTTTGCAACATATCCATATTGGCAATTTCTAACGGAATAGCCAAACCTTGATTTTTTTTTGCCAAAACAATTCTTCCTCCCAAATTTAAAAAGTGCCCACTTTCTCTTTCCTGCTCTTGTTCTATCATATATCTTGCACCTAAAATTTCTCCTGTTGTTCCTGCCATAACTATATAGAAATTGTCCGGAAAATCTTGCATTTCATTTATCTCGCCGAATATATTAATTTTAACTACTTCATTTCTTGAAGTAACACCACTATAAGTTGGGCCTAAAAAAAGTCTAGGGCTGTCTAAAATATCATTCAAATCCGGAATTATTATTTTATTAAAAAAATCAACAAAATCTGGATTTTCAGGATTTAAAGAATACTCAAAATTTTCGGAAGAATATCTTTCTGGCATTATTTTAATATTTTGATAAACTCATCAAACAGCCAATCAGTATCGATCGGACCCGGGGTAGCTTCGGGGTGGAATTGGACGGACATAAAGGGCAGGGTTTTGTGAATAATACCTTCGTTGGTTTTATCATTAGCGTTGTAAAACCATTGTTTAAAGCCTTTGGGAATTTTGCCCACAGCAAAACCGTGGTTTTGGGTTGTTAAATAAGCTTTTTTAGTTCCCGATAAAACACAAGGCTGGTTTTGTCCGCGATGGCCGAATTTTAATTTGTAGGTTGTGCCGCCGGCCGCTAAGGCGAGTATTTGATTACCAAGACAAATACCAAAGGTGGGAATTTTTTTAGCCATGATCTTTTTTACATTTTCAATGGTCTTATCAGCTTTCTGCGGGTCGCCCGGACCGTTGGAAATTACCACGCCGTGAATTTTATTTTTCCGTAGGGAACGGTCTAGACCGTTCCCTACGACATCACAATCCCAGGGCACTACCAAAACTTTAACTCCTCGCTTTGCTATGCTTCGCGCGATGTTTAGCTTAGCACCGCAGTCAATTAAGGCCACCGTTTTTTTCCCGGTGCCAACGGTATAAGGTTTTTTGCAGGAAACTTCGGCCACGAGGTTACGTAGGTTGGGGTCGGAAAACATATCATCGGCGTCATTCTGAGTCATGAGTGCGTCCGAATGGCGAAGAGTCTCTTTCACTTTGATTTTTTGAGATCCTTCGTCGGATACACTCCTCAGGATGACGCCAGAAGAAAAGCCTATCCTACCCAGCATCACCCCATGCGTTCTTAATTTTTGCGTCAACCCGCGTGTATCCTTAATTTCCAGCGCAGGAATATTTTCTTTTTTTAGCCAGGCAGACAAAGTCATTTTAGAAGAATGGTGCGATGGCGTGTCATTATAATTGCATACAATAAGGCCGGAAATTTGCACTTTGCCCGATTCCCAAAACGACTTTGGAGGCACGCCATAGTTACCCACCAACGGAAAAGTCATAACCAAAATTTGTCCGCGAAAGCTAGGATCGGTTAGCGCCTCGGGATAACCTACCATACCTGTGGCAAACACAACTTCGCCGGACATTGGCTTGGCCGCGCCAAAAGATTCGCCTTGATATTCCGTACCGTCTTTTAAAGCAAGCTTACCAATCATAAAAATTTATGCAACACTGCAATTTTAATGTTTATTACGTTTATTTGTTCTTAAAAAAATAAAGTACACTCCAATTAAGACAAACAAAACAAAATTGACAAAGTATACCCAGTCAGCCGGACCGGAATGACCTAAAGATTCAATACTAGTTAAATCCTCGAACCTCCCTGCCAATGGGGCTTCTAAAATTCCCAAAACAAAAGTTAAAGGAAAAGAGAGTGCTAGCCACCCTACGAAATATAATATTTTTTTGCCCATAAAGTTTTTCTGACATTTCTTTGATACTACGTAGTATCAAAGAAATGTTTAATTGTGTTTTTTATAAACTTTTCCTCTAATAATTGTCATTACCACACTTCCCGGAAACTTTACGCCTTCAAACGGCGACCAGTCTGCCTTTGTATTAAGTTTAGATTTATCAATAATAATAGGACGCTTCATATCAATAACCGTAAGCGAACCCGCGTAACCTTTTGCTATTTTACCATACTTTGAGGCAGAAAACTGGCTAATAAAATTGCCCGGGTTTTGGCTGCAAACCTGCATAACATTGCCGGGACTAAACTGATGCTCAACCATTAACCAGGTAACAAACGGGCCGTAAGTGTCTAAATGGGTTAGGCCGGACATTCCTTTTTCTTTTTCGGCGATGGTATGCGGGGCATGGTCGGTTGCCAGATAATCGATATCGCCATTTTTTAAAGCTGTAATTAAAGCCAGGCGATTTTCGTGCGATTGGCGAATGGGCGGATTTACCTGCATGTAGCGTGCCCATTTATGGGCATCCGGGGATGGCCGATAAATCGGCACGCTACGCAAAATTTCTTCATCAAAATATAAATGATGCGGAGCAACTTCCACTGTAACTTTAATCCCTCGCTTTTTTGCCGTCACAATTTTTTTTATACTTTCTATTGTGGAAGCGTGGCAAATTTTTCCGGTCAGCTGATATTTTTCTATCATTTGCAACGCAAAATCTACCGCGCTGATTTCCGCCTCCGGCGGCCTCTGGCTTTGGTGAGTTAGCTGATTTTTGTTGGCTAATAGCATACTCGGGTCTTCACAGTGAAAGCTAATATTTTGGCTGCTATATTTTTCTAACGATTTATCCAACTCATCAAAATTTTCAAAAAATAAATCGCCTACCGATTTGCCCATAAAGACTTTATAGGGTGGTTGCATTGTAGCGTGCCGATGTATCGGCGACCCAAGACGCCCATAAATGGGCGCGCTACACTCAAAAGGCTTAGTATTTTTTCCTATCCCCGCGTACAGCACTACCTCAACTGCCGATTTTTTTGTAAGCTGATATTTTTCCGCGTAACTTTTTGCAGTAACCGGCGGCACCGGATTGTTAGGCATATCCATAAATGCCACCACGCCGCCGTTTATGGCTGCCGCTCCAGCGCTAAAGAAGTCTTCTTTATAGTCTTGACTGTGATCGGCACACTCCCTGGCGTGAACGTGGAGGTCTATAAAACCCGGGAAAATGAGTTCATCGGCCAGAATAACATCCGCTTTGCCGGTTTCCTTTCCGACATTAGTAATAATCCCATCGCTGCCGATCTCAATGCGGCCACGGGTTATTCCGTCTATATTTACAATATTTCCTTCTATGATCATCTTTGTTTAAAGCTACCCTCCTTCGCTAAAACTACGGAGGGTTGTCCTCTATGATTATTATTGAAAAAGAAGGCAAAAAAATAACCCCATTCCCTAAATTAGGGCGGGGTTAAGAGTAATTAAATTAAAGCGATTTTTTTGGGCAGTCATTCTAAAAAATTATTTTATTATCTAATATAAGATAACAGAGATAAAAATAACCGTCAAGAGGAACCATGTTCTTAAGCTTTAAATCACAATTATTCGGATAGTCACCTTTTGGCGCAGCACCGGAAAGTGGACATCTAATCATCTAATTGGCTGTGCTATAATAGCCTTGTGGCGAATTAATTTTTGTCCAAAAATTGCTCTTTTGCCAAACTCTTGTTAACAATTTTTCCGCTTAACTAAAGTTAAACATCAAAATTTTTAACTTCGATTTTGGCTAAAATATCAAATTTTGGTCTAAAAA
>JBBREH010000042.1:0-10135 GCA_038203095.1 Candidatus Doudnaibacteriota bacterium
ATCTTCGCCGCTTTTATGACATTCTTTAAATTGGAAAGAGCCAGAATTACAGAGGGTATCAGCTGGTACGAGCAGAAGATATCAATTACCAGAATTTCTATCACTAATTACTTAAATTACGCAAAGGCGTAAGTCCTAATAGTGTTAAATTATGCGGGATGGCATAAAATAATAGTTTTTGCGTCATTCCGCGTTAATTTCCGGGTTTTTTTCGTAATTACCTAACCACAAAAACAAATTCCAAATTATCAAAATCTATGGGTGTAGTTAGAGCAGCTCTTTTAAACAAGTCGCTGCTACCGGACAGAATGTCCCTGACCTCTCCTATTAGTATATTTTTCGGCATTTTGTCATTCACGCCAGCGGTAACAACTAGCCAACCTTTTTGCAAGTCTCCGGTTTGGGGAACTTGGTCCAATATCAAGCCCGAACCAAAAGAACCTTTTACCACTGCAGTTTCCATAGTCTGACTAACTCTGGCGTCAACCAAAAATTTTGAACTCACGGCCAAAAGCACTGTGCTTTGAGTTTTTCCTGCATAAATAATTTTGCCTACCAAATAACCTTGTGAAATTATAGCTTGCCCTTGACTCAATCCATCATTTTGACCACAACTGATAATTAGAGAATCGTTAAGTCCAAAAGCATCTTTTGAAAGAACATTGCAGGCCAAAAGCGACATTTTAGTATTTCTTACAAAGCCCAATTCCTTTCTTAAGGCTTCATTTTCATGACTCTGTTGATTTAATTGTGCTAAGTCTTGCTCAAGCTCACCAACTCTAGATTTAAGCTCAAAATTTTCTGAATTAATTTTTTTCAGCTGATAGATAGTAGAAAAGAAATCCTGCGCCGGAGTGACTATGCCTTTAATAATTTTCACCACAGGGCGTGGTGAACGTAATATTAAATTTCTAACGGGCTCAAGCCACCCTTTAACTTCCATAAACACCAACAACGCTAGGACTAAAACACAGGCCGTAAAAATGGCAAAGGTTTTTGTATAAATAAAACGCATAATGTGATTGACAAGAATTAAAAGATTTAAAAGAATGACATGATTTACTGTCCCATATTCTTGTCATTCTTTTAAATCATGTCAATCTTGTTCAATTTATATTTACCTTGGTATTTTCGCGAATTCCGTCGGCACAAGCACTTCTTTCAAAATTTCTAAGTCTTCTACCACAACTCCGGCGCCGCGTACCACACAGGTTAACGGGTCTTCGGCTACTACAATCGGCATGGCCGTGGCTTCTTTAATAAGTTTGTCCAGGCCCCTAAGCAAAGCGCCTCCACCGGCCAGCACAATACCTTTATACATTATGTCAGAAATTAATTCGGGCGGAATTTCTTCCACCACGCTTTTTATGCTATTTACGATAATCTTTAAACTGTGCATTAAAGCTTCTCTTGCTTGGGTATCGGAAATAGTGACTTCTTTAGGCAAACCGGAAACCAAATCGCGCCCGCGCATTTGCGCGTAAAGCGCCTGCTCCAGCGGATACGCACTACCAACTTTAATTTTTACTTCCTCGGCGCTGCGTTCGCCTATCAACAAGTTAAAATTTTCACGCGCGTACTGAATAATATTTTCGTTCATCTCGTCGCCGGCTACGCGAATACTTTTGGATATCACTATCCCGCCCAACGAGATTACGGCTATTTCCGTTGTGCCGCCGCCAATATCCACAATCATACTGCCTTGTGGGTCTTGCACGTTCAGCCTCGCGCCAATAGCCGCGGCCATGGGCTCTTCAATTAAGTACGCCCGCGCTGCGCCGGCATTAATAGCCGCGTCTTGTACCGCGCGCTTTTCCACTTCGGTCACTCCGCTCGGAATACCGATAACCACTCGCGGGCGTCGTAAAAACGGATAGGTTTGCGCGTGGACCTTATCTATAAAATATCGGAGCATAGCTTCGGTGACTTCAAAATCAGAAATAACCCCGTCAACCAAGGGGCGGGTCGCGACAATGTGCGGCGGCGTCCTACCAACCATTAGTCTCGCCTCGTTGCCAATGGCCAAAATCTGCTTGGTGCGCTGGTTCACAGCCACCACGCTCGGCTCGTTAATTACTATGCCCTTGCCTTTAACGTACACCAAAGTATTGGCCGTGCCGAGGTCAATGCCAATGTCTTTTGAAAATCGCTGATAAATTTTTTGAAACATGTATTATTTTGCCTTCCAAGTCTTAAATATCCTAATATCTTGAATATCTATCAATATCATTAAAGATATTGAGATATTGGTTGATATTAGGATATTGTTTGTTTTGCTTGTTTAGTTTCCTGATGCCAAAAAGGATGTCAATTTTTCTATTTCAATTAGTTTAAAATCTTTTTCCGCCCGTTTTTTTAACTCTACCGAATTTGTCGCCAAAGTTTTTGGCGAAATTACAACCCTGTAAGGGATGCCAATCAAGTCCGAGTCCGCGAACTTTGCGCCCGGACTAGCTTCCCTGTCATCATATAATACCTCAACGCCCTGCTTTAGTAAATCCTCATAAATTTTATCGGCTTCCTGTTCTGCGCCCCGAATCGCTATGAGATGAACCTTAAACGGCGCCACACTCTCCGGCCAAATCATGCCTTTTTCGTCGTTAAACCTTTCCACAATCGCAGCCATGGTCCGGCCAACGCCAATACCGTAACAGCCCATATAAAAAGGCTTTTCTGTTCCATCCTGGTCGCGGAAACAGGCGCCTTTCATTAAATTAGTATAATGATAGCCCAGCTGAAAAATATTTCCCACCTCAATGCCACGCTTTTCCATAAGTTCCTGGCCGTTTTCCGCCAAATCACCTGGTTTAGCTAACGCAATATCGGCCAGAATTTCACATTTAAAATCTCTACCGTAATTTACGTTAACAGAATCAGTTTTGTCTTCTTTTTGTCCGCCGATTAAATTGCGAGCTTCTGCTAATACAAGATCCCCAATATAGCGAGCACCCAGGTGGCCCCAAGAATGGACATAGCCGCTCCTAGTTCCAAGCTTGAACAGGTCTTCGTTAGTTGCGGCTTCCAACTGTCCCACAGCGCTAATTGCGTGTTCAAGCTTTGTTTTGTTAACCTCAAGATCCCCTGTTAAAACAGCAATAATTATTTCACCATTAATTCGATTTTTATAAACAACATTTTTTAAAAAATGATGCTTGTCCTGTTTGTAATGCTTTTGATTATCTTCCATAGTCCTTACCCAGTCGGGTTGGTCTATGGTTTGAAGATGTGCCATTTCAGCTCCGGCATTGGCGGCTTGCCTTTTAAATTTTGCCACGTCTTCGTGCGCCGCGTAAGCGCCGTTGGTTGTTGCAAAATAGCGGCTTTCGCCAATTTCCGATTCTACGATAAATTCATGGCAGTATTCCCCGCCAATATAGCCATTATCACTTTCCACAATGTCAGTTTTTAGACCCATGCGTTCAAATATTCTGCTGTAGACCTGTTTCATTTGCTCGTAAGTTTTTTTAAAATCTTCTTCGCCATGGTGAAAAGAATAGCCATCCTTCATAATAAATTCTCGCACACGCAAAAGACCGCCGCGCGCTCTAAGTTCGTCACGAAATTTTGGCGAGAACTGGTAAAGGTGAAAAGGCAAATCTTTATAGCTAAACTGAAACTTACGAACCAAGTCCACAAACATTTCTTCAGCCGTGCCGCCCAGCGCAAATTCCGAATCGCGCCTGTCTTTTACTTTCATTAGTTCAAAGCCCGTGGTGTTGGTGCGGTTGGTTTCCTTCCAAAGCTCCAGCGGATGGAGAATTGGGGAAATCATTTCCATAGCATCCGCACGGTCCATTTCCTCCTTAATAATTCCCATAATTTTTTGCTGGACTTTTTGGCCAATAGGCAAAAAATAATACCGCCCAGCCACCGACTCGGTCACAAAACCCGCCTGCTTAAGCAGTCTGGCCGAAGCCATCTTGTCTTCTTCCGAAACCGTCTTGCTGGTTTTTAAAAAATATTTCGATTGACGCATAAAAAATTATTTTTTGTTAGGCCTAAATTCTATTACTCTTCCTTTTACTCTATTACTTTCGTTTCCAGGTGAACCGTATACCGTGTTAAAAATTTCTTTCCATGTTTTATCTTGAAAATTAATTTGCATTTCTGTTTTTATTTTGTCCACAAAATCTTTGTTCTGCTGAGCTTCTTTAGTCAAAAACCTTTTTAACTCAAAAGCTACCAGACTAATATCTATTCCCAACTTTCCCTTTAAAAATTTCTGACACTCAAACAGTGATTTATCTAATTCCTCTACAGTTTCTGAATCATGCACAGCTTTGACTAAACGTGCATTTTGCATTAATTCTTGTGTCCTTGGCTCTTGCAACAAACTATCAACTTCTGCTTGAGTCAAATCTTTCAATTCAAAGTAAGTACTCTTATCATCCCATAATATGTCATTAACCAAATTATCATACTTATCCCATTCCGACTTTGTAAATAAAGCAGACCTATAGCAACCTTCTTCATATAAAGCTGACAAGTATCTTTGAATCGAGTCTTTTAATCAAAATCTAGATCCATAATACCTTCGGAGATGCTCGTTAATGGAGATAAATATTTTGACATTGTGATCTATTTCTTAATTAAATCATTCACCGTCACCGCCACCATCAGCAAAATTAAAAATACAAACCCGGCGGTGTTTACCCATTGCTCGACTTTTTGGCTGTTTCTTTTTCTGCGAATTTTTTCAATAATCAGGAATAGTACCCGGCCGCCGTCCAGCGCCGGAAAGGGCAAAATATTGAGTACAGCTAAATTGAGCGATAAAAAGGCTGTGAATTGCAGCAAATACACAAAGCCCAAGCCGGCAACTTCGCCGGTTAGTTTAGCAATTTTTACCGGTCCGCCCAAACTGGAAAAACCCGCGCTGGAGGTAAACAAAGAATATAAACCACGGACAATTCCTTCAAGTCCGTTAACCGTGGTTATGGCGCCCTGCCAAACGGCCACATATAGCGGAAATTTTAACTTGCCGACAACAGAAAGGCCAATGCCTGTTGGTCCCTGACCTTCAGGTGGGTTTGCCGATGGAGTAATAGGAAGGCTTAAGTCCGCGCCATGCCTTTCTACTTTAAAAACAACAGGCTGCCCTGCATGAGCTTTAATGTATGATTGAATTTCACTCACGGCCGAAAAATTTTGCCCGTCTATATTTAATAAAATATCATTGGGCTTTAATCCGGCTTTATCGGCTGGCAAATCTTTTACAACTTCTAAAATCGCGATTCGCTGATTACCAAAACTGCCGTTTCTTGGGATGTCGCTTGGACTATTTATTGCAACAGGTAGACCAACCATGTAACCGGCGCTAAGCAAAACCCAAGCTAAAAGTACGTTCATAATCACACCCGCGACCAAAGTAAACAACCGCTTACCAAAAGACTTATTAATAAAACTGCCGGGATTATTCTCGTTGTCATTATTTTCACCCAAAATGCGGACAAAGCCTCCGAGCGGTATGGCGTTGATGGAATAAACCGTACTGCCTCCAACCACCTCCCCACCTGACGGTGGTACTCCTCCTTGAAAAGGAGGAGAGCTCCGCGGGGAGTCCGAGGATAGCCGCGGAGAATCCCCTCCTGTCAAGGAGGGGTGACTCGCGGAGCCAGACGGGGTGGTTGGAGTTTGCAATGATTTACGATGAAACCAAACCCACCGCCATTTGCCGTTAACTTTCTGTATGCCTACAATTCTTGGTGGAAAGCCAAAGCCAAACTCCTCCACCTGCATACCAGATTTTTTTGCTACTATAAAGTGACCGAACTCGTGAACAAAAACGAGAATGCCAAGAACGATAATGAAGATGAGGATAGTTGATATCATAATTCAAATTAGCAATTAAACAACTTAACAAAATAGCATCTACGGCCTGCTTAATTGTTATTTTGTTAAGTCGTTATTTTGATTAAACTGTCATTACTTCTTTCTCTTTTGCCTCGGCGTGCTTTTTAATCTCTTCGTTATATTTGTCAACGACTTCCTGCAGCTTCTTCTGTCCAACCTGAAGTTCGTCTTTGCTAATTTTGCCGTCTGCCTCCAGCTTTTTCATTTCTTTATGTATGGCTTCGCGCGCGTTTCTAATTCCGATTTTGCCTTTTTCCGAAATTTGTCCGACTAATTTTACCATTTCTTTTCTGCGCTCTTCGTTTAAAGCGGGCAAAGTTATACGAACCACAACGCCGTCATTGGAGGGGTTAAAACCCAAATTAGCCATTTGGATGCCTTTTTCAATAGCTTGAATTTGGCTTTTATCCCAAGGTGAAATAACTAAAGTTTTTGCATCACTAACACTAATAGAGGCCACATGTTCAAGTGGTGATTTTGCACCGTAAACATCTACCGTTACAGAGTTAAGCAATGCCGGGTTCGCCCGGCCGGTTCTTACGCCGTTAAGTTCATGGGCAAAATGCTCCATGGCCTTTTCAAAATTTTCTTTGTGTGAGGTTAAGAGTTGGTCAATCATTGGGGTTAAAATCTTTTATCTTTAATCTTTAATCCTTGACCAGCTGCACCTGCAGTAGCAAAGGATAAAAGATAAAGGATTAAGGATAAAATTTACTGTGGCGCGGTATAAATTCCCGCGTAAACAATTTGGGGCAAAACCGGGTCAACTAAAATAAAATTTACAAACCCGGCGGTGTTAATACTTTGAGTTTGCCAGCTGCCCCCGCCGTCCACAGATTTATAAACAGTAGCTTCCACGCTTGCATAAACTATATTACTGGAAACCCTGGAAATAGCAATGGCCCGGGCGACGCTTTTTTCCGGCTTAACCGGCAGGCCTTGCAAAACCCAGGTTTTGCCCTCGTCAACGGTCTTATACAGCCCCTGGTCCGTGGTTAAATAAATTAGCTCCGGAGAAGTATAATCAACAAAGACCTGATTGAAATAAGAAACAGTTTTAGAATTGTAACTGTAATTTTTTGAATCAAAAATTTTGCTTAAGGACAGAGTTAACTCTGTAAAAGTGTCGGCAAAGCCCGTGGACTTAAACAGCCCTTGTTGCTGTAAAACCAAATATATCCCTCCGTTCTGCCACACCAGCTTGTTAATGCGGTCATTAAAAGATTTTACCAACTGCCAGCTTAAACCGCCGTCCGCGCTTTTTATTAAACTGCCGGTAGCGGTGCCAATCATAATCTGGTTTGGGTCCTGAGGATTTAACGCCATTGCCCTAACAGCATCATTTATGCTAGCTTCGTTATAAATTTGTGTCCAACTAGCGCCGCCATCCGTAGTTTTCAAAACCCTGCCGTGGTCGGCAAAAAAACCCGCAGCATAAATTATTTTGGAATCTAAGGGGCTTATAGCAACATCATAAACAAAAATTTTGGAAAGTATATTGGTCCAGGTAGCTCCGGCATCCTCGGACTTAAACAATCCGGCCGTGTAAGTACCGGCAAAAATGGTTTGCTGATTTTTTGGATCAAATGCTAATTTTGAAATATTATAATTGGCCAAACTAACAGTGGCATTGTCTTTAATAGTATTGGCAAATTGCCAATCAACTCCGCCATTAACGCTTTTAACCAACCCTCCCGGTAGAGTTTTACTGAATGGGTTACAACCGGCGGAAAGCAAAGTCAAAACGAGAATAATTATAGAAAGTTTTCTATTCATAGATTTCATCCACTAATCACAAATGGTCACAAATACTGTAAATCTCTGACTTGTCCCTATTTGCACAATTTGTGATTTGTAGATAATTTAAATTTTTAAAAACAGCCCTTGCAAAACCAATTTCTTATTTTGATTCCTGCCAAACGCGGCCAATGAGTCTAAAATTACCCGGGTTTTCATATACTCTTCCGGGCGCTCGCCCAGGTGTTCTGCCTGCCAAAATAACCAAGTAAGTAAATTCTGCTCCAGCTCTGCTGTTTCTTTTTCCGCGTAAGCCGAAATTTGTCCCAGTCTTTCTCCCAAAGACAATTTCTGTATTGCCAGGTAATCTAAGACCGCTGCGCTTTCGTCTTTGTAAAAAGCTTCATCTTGAACTAATTTTTTTAAGCGTGCCGGCCTACCAAAACTTAACCGTAATACTTCCTCGCCGCATGTTAATTTTTTATCCTCGGCAAATTCTTTCAACCCACTTAAACTAATCCGGGAAAAATTAATGGTTTGGCAACGAGAGACTATGGTGGGCAAAAGTTTACCGGAGCCGACAATTAAAATTATTATTGTACTTTGGCTGGGTTCTTCCAAAGTTTTTAACAACGCGTTAGAACTTTGAGTATTTAAATTGTGCGCGTTGTTAATAATCGCAACTTTCTTAGAACCCACAAACGGCTTAAAACCCAGACTACCAATAAATCCGAGTATCTGCTCTACCGTAATTTCACCTTCCGTGTCCAAAATTTGAAAGTCAGGATGGTTTTCCAGTTTTTCTGTTTGCAGTACCCGCTTGGCGAACTCCAAAGCCAGAGTTTTTTTCCCCAAGCCTTCCGAGCCCGAAAATAAATAAGCGTGAGCAAAATGTCCGGAACTTATTTGCTTTTCTAGAATGTTTTTAACGTTTTGATGTCCGAAAGTATGCCATATCATAAAGAAATTATACCATTTATTTGCGAATTACCAAAATAAAATTTGCGTAACTACTCACTAAGCATTAAAATTCATTCTGATTTCACAGGATTAGTGTAGTGCGCCGATTTATCCACGCACCATCCGATGGTGTATGGATTTATAGGCATCCTGGAAAGCCCATAAATGGGCACGCTACACCACCTT
This sequence comes from Candidatus Doudnaibacteriota bacterium, assembly GCA_038203095.1. Classification (GTDB taxonomy): domain Bacteria; phylum Patescibacteriota; class Doudnabacteria; order UBA920; family UBA920; genus PALSA-1336. The sequence continues at coordinate 8,737 of JBBREH010000042.1, forward strand.
TAGTGAGCAGTTACAAATTTGTTCAAATACTCACTTGGGGATAGTGTAGCGTGCCCATTTATGGGCGATTCTGGTACGCCGGTTAAAACCGCGCTACACAATTGCAATCCCGATACGAAGACCGTCTTCGGGTTAAAATAATAGCCTAACCAACTTAGGACTTACGCGTTTGGCCAAATACGAGGCATTTTGCGAGGATTTTGTGAGGCGTAGTTTATCTACGGCGACCAAAACCGCAGCAAAATAACGAAGTAGTTGCCAAACCCCTGTGGCTGACCGCCCTATGACACCTTAATAGCGGCCAGCGCGTAAGTCATAAAACTACTTCCCAACTGTAATCTTCCCCTGTGCCACCGGGTTTAAATTGTCGTGGAAACCCCAAACTCCGACTTTTGTAAATTGAAACTTATACTCGCCACCGGCCGCGATGGGTTTTTTAGCATCAAAAGCCGGATAGTCAGTGTGTGTTGGGTGTGGATTGCTAGCCGGCCAAAATTCAACGTTGCTTTTGTTCTTAAAAAATACGTAGTCATTTACTTTAATACTAACTGTACTTGGTGTGTACTGGCTACCGTCATAGTCTATCTCCACCACCTGAATATCCGGCGCCATTGGTTCATTGTCGCCGGTGCTTAGTTGCTTGGTCGGGCTGACTTTAGGAGCAGGGCTTGGGCTTATGCTTTTCGCCGGTGGTGGTGTAACCGGCGTTTGAGCCTGGGCTTTAGTTTCCGATTGTTGCTGGGGATTTTCTATTGCGGGCGCCTGAGCCTGGTTATGCATGACAAAATACGCCCCACCCGCCCCGGCTACCAAAACTATTGCAATAATTATTAAATTTTTAGTGTTATTAGATTTACGCATATATTTTTTCATCTATATAATATAATTAATGGTATAATTGACTTACATGCTTTACTTGAAGGCGGTCTTCCGGCACCAACTTACTAAAAAATTTGATGTAAATATCGCCGCCATCCCTTTTAACACTACTTATGCCGGAAGACCGCCTTCGACTGCTAAATCCTGATATAATTATACCATAATCAATGCGCAAAAAAATCACCGACGAATTTCCAACCAAAGCCAAAAAACGCGACCTCAAAAAGCGCCCCCGCATGCGCGTCCACAGCCGCGCCCTAGTTCTAAGCTCCAAGCACGCGGGCAAAAGACTCGCAACCCGATAATCAAGTTGGTGGTCACCTTCTGTGGCAGCCCCAGCAGGTGACCATCAGGAACCGCCAATTTTAACAGACTCCATACAGTATTTTCTAATCAAGACATGGCCCCTAAACGCCAGCCACAACTTTTGATTGATCCTTAAATTTAATGTTTCTAAATAATCTAGATTTTGCTTCTTGCATAAGCTTTGCCCAGCCGTTATGGCTATGACTGATGCTTA
>JBBREH010000043.1:0-9176 GCA_038203095.1 Candidatus Doudnaibacteriota bacterium
ACATTTTTGTTTTTGCATATATTCAATTGTATTTTTGTTTTTAAAGCGACCTTTTATGCTTATGCTATTATTATCTCATAAAATCCATCATTTAAAAAACTAACTGTTTTTGGCTATTTTAGGCCAAAGGCGTAAGTCCTAGTTATTATAAAGATTTCGTCCAATTTAGTCTACTGCATTGTAGTTATTTGGCTGCAAAAGGGTCTAGGGCTTACATGAGGAATGGAACCCTCTGGCGTGTGCTATAATTAAAATATGATAAAAAAACAAAATTTAGCTAGCCTGATAATTATTGTAGGATTATTTATAGCAACTTCTGTGATGGCTGATAATAGCACTTCAACCCCCGTATCTGCCACATCAACCGCCGGCAGCGTTTTAGGCTTGCGCACCCCTCTAATTCCGCCTATTATTGGCCAAATTAAAGAAGCCAAGATCAAACTTTCAACCATCAGCTTAAACCATCAGCTTATACCAGTCTACAGAACAGTCAGGAACGCAAAAACCGGAAAAGTTTCTAATATTGTTAGTAAGTATACTTTAGGTGATAAAGATATTGCCTTGGCAATTCTGGAACCTACTACCGGCAATATTAGTGTTACGATTGGCAGGCAGAATGGAAAGACAATGGTATTTCCCGACAAGGCAGTTGATGTTAAGCTAACAAAATTTAACGGCGTCAACAGTAAATTTCAAATTAATAATCCAACCAATGGGCAAGTTGTGGCATTGAAATATTTAATTAGCCCCAAAGAATCGGGCGGCAAAGGCGCCATAGAAAATAGCCTATCCGAGGCTCTATATGTCCCCTACTCCCCGGCTTTAAGCACGCCGGACGTGGCCAAATACGGAGCCAATTATTTAGCAAATATTGTCAGCAAAGTTACGGCCGAACTGCAAAATTTCCCTTCACAGGCAATTCCCGGACAAACTGTAACCGAGGCCATTCCCCCGGCTATGATTAAAGCTTTAATTTACGCTGAACATACCGACACTGCTTCCGTGCTTTACGGCAATGACACACAAGGCACCATTGACCAGCTAAATATTACTTTCGCGCTTAACGAGGGCGATACCTACAAATACAGCGTTAGCACGGCTAGCGCGCGTGGCATTGCGCAATTTATTCCTTCCACGTACCAATCGCTTGTAAACCGCCACCCCAATGCAGGCTTTATTGGCGATTTTGTTACGGCGATGGCTGACCATCAAAACTCCATTAAGGCTATGTATTTATTGTTAGATGATTATGCCGGCGCGGTGCGAGTTAAAGGTGCGCAGGGTTTTGCTGTGTCGCGCGTTTTTGATTACGGCGCCGCATCCTACAACGGTGGGACTACGCGAGTGGCTAAAGCAGTAAATGAATTTGGTCCCGCCTGGAACCTAGACAGGAGCGCGGAAATTAACGGTTTGCAAAACGAAATTAGCTCGCTAAAATCCAAAATTAAAAAGGCAAATAAAAAAACTACGCCCGCTCTTAAAGCGCAATTGGCCGATGATAATTCTAAATTAGCAACCATACAATCTGCCACCCTGCGCAACGAAACAGTTAACTACCTGGCCAAAATTTACAAAGTTATTCAATACTTCAACGAACAGCAACTGGCGATGAAATAACATCCGCCAGAAGGCAGTCCGAAGGTAATGTAGCGTGCCCATTTATGGGCTATCCAGGTACGCCGATAAATCGGCACGCTACATAAACGCAATAAGGCGTTGATTTTTTAATATACAAGCGGTCAATTTGCCCTCACATCAAGCTTCTAAATTTTAAACATTAAAACTTCATATGGCCATTCTTCAAATTTTATTAGCTTTAAGTTCACTGGGCATTATTGGCTTTATTATTTTTTGGGCCGCGGTAGTCCTAAAAGCCGGCACCAAAGTTGAACAAGACCAAATCAACAAAGACCCAAGGCTAAAATAATAATTTTTTGAAAATTATTTTTCTATGCCAAAGTCGTCAAATCCAAAAACACCCCCACCATTTACATTTACTACCCCGTGCCGAATATGGACTACTTACACGCCAAAGCCAGCTACAAAGCATGGTCATTCCTGATGATATTTCCAGCACCGATTCTTTATAAACATCGACGAACTAAAAAGGCTCAACCATTTCGGTTGAGTCTTTAATTTTTTAAAGGGCTTTTTGGTGGGGTAGGAAAAAATTTATACTGCTTTTTCAAAATCCTGCAAGTCTATTTTAACTCCGGTTTTTTCGGCTATGGTTTTAACCCAGGAAACAATTACTTCCTATTTGGCTTTTAGTTCAAAATATTGTTGGTCGGAAAGTTTTAAAGACATATTTCGTTCCCGCTCATTAGCCTATTTACTCTGATAAACTGCGTCAAGAATGTTTTGAACATTATTAATTTTAATTTCTAAACTCTGAATATCACCCTTTGAAAAAAAACATCTTTAAAGACCTTTACTTGATACTCGGTTAATTGCTTGATTTCATCATTCGATAACATATAATCTTAAAACCCTAATTGTTAAACACATCACCTCTCCCTAGCCCCCCTCAAGGGGAGGGAAAACTGACATCTATCCTATTTCTCTATTGTCTCCCCTTTCGCGTACGCATCCACTTCTTCCTGTGGTAAGGTCACAATTTTTTTAGGGGTGATTTTGCGCTTTAGGTAGGCCGCGTAGGTGAGCGGACGTAGTTGACCATTTTGGACAAGGTAAACGGTGGCGTCGCTGCCTCCTTTGACAATGGTACTGTCAACAGGTGGCACCGGAATACCGTTATACCATTCAACCACTACGGAATCGGGAAAAACATAATCAGGAGTTATTCTACGCTGCTTAGCTACGTAGGATGAAATGCTATGGGTTGTGCCTTCTTTGTACATATATAACTGACCGGCGCCGGAGTTGACGGCAAAAAAAGTCCGGTCCTTGGGCGCCGCGTAAGCGCCAATGGGTAAGGCGGCGATTTCATCGGCGCTGATTGTGGAAACATTTTTAAAACTCCAGCCTTGATTTTTAAATATCTCACCCAAAATTGGCTGTTTTAGCCCGCTTTGCGCCAAATAAACAGTGTTATTAGCAGGCGATTTTATTAGGCTACCGTCTTTAGGCGACACAAAACCATCTTTGGCGTAAGTTAATATTTCAGTGTCAGGCACCATTACAATTTGTTTGGGTAAAATTTTATTTTGTGTGAAAGTATAAGAACTGTACATTTTAATTTTGCCATCACTAACCAAGTAAACCGCTTTTTCAACCTGCCCGCGGATTATAGTACCGTCTTTGGGTGGCAAGACATTACCGGCATCAAACAGCTTGGCGTCGTCGGCAGTGATTGTGAGTACATTTCTGGGGTCAAGCCCTCTTTGAGATATTACTAAATCGGAAACCTGGTGGCGAACACTCCCAAGAAACATATATTTTTTACTGTCGCCCGAAATAGTGACAATTGTGTTATCTGCCGGCCCAAGCGGCTTGTCAGAATCATAAGAACTAAACTCATTTGGAGAAACCGATATTGTTGTAGTTAAATTTATACCACGCGCCTGACCGACAAACAAAGGCACAAGCGCCTTAAGTCCGTTTTGAATAATATAAATATCGTTTGTGCCGGTAAGTTTTAACAGCGTGCCATTTGGGTATTTAAACCAAGCCAAAAAGAAACGCCAAAAATTATAATTGCCGTTAAAGACATGTGGTGTGTAACGATAAAGCGAGGCCGTGGCATTATTGGTAAGAGTGATTGTTTGCTGAGGCAAAATGCTTTCATAACCACCTAAAGTATTATCTAAAGTAATAATGTCACCGGTATGGCTGGTACGACCGTTTACCGCAGGTCCGCGACCCCCTGAAGTTAAATACGATTTCATTAAAGATTTGGTCGCTCCTAAATAGCGGTTATTGCCGGAGTCAATGTTACCAAAAAGCTGATAATAAAATCCGGGAAATAAATTGCCACAGCCGGCGGCGTCCGGGCAGTCAAAGCCCATTGCTCTATCCAGTGCTTTTTGTAGTTTATCCGGCAAATAATTGCCGGCAGATGTAATTAACCCCTGCTCTTTGTTTAAAGTAACTAAAATTACCTGGGGATTAATTCCGCTTTGTCTGGATGCATCCCAAATCAGTTCGGCAGCGGTGCGGAGCCGTCCCAAATTTGGTTGTGGATCTTCCAAAGCTTGCTTTAATTGAGCCGACTGCGGCTCTTTGAGCTTAACTAAAAAATCAAGAGAGGTATTGGCCAAAACCGAATTTTTAGTCTCCAAAAATTTTTGTACACCTCCGGCTCCGCCAAAAGTTTCAGTGTCGGCAAAAACCTTGTCGTCAATTAACTTATTAGGATTAAAAGCCGGGTCAGGAGTTTGAGCAAAAACAGCTAGCGGAAAGCTTGCTAAAATAAGAAAGCTAATGAATTTTAGAGTCTTAATTTTTATCATTATTAAAATATATTCTGCGATGAGTCGCTTATATTTATATTAATTATTAAACAACAAGTCTATTATTTACCTAATATACGCTTCGCCCTTAGCATAGCTGTTTATGTCATTATCACTCACGGTTAAGACCGGAAAAACATTCAAGCCCTTTTCAACATAAAAATTGTAATTAATGGGATGCAGCGACTGTCCTACCACCCAATATACAGTTTTATTTTTGACCGTTCTTAGCAGTGTACCTTCCGCGGGTGAATAAAAACTCCCTGTTGCCCAGGAATCAAGCTCGGGAAAACTTAAAGTCTGTACGTTGTCAAAACTTAACTTGCGTTGAAAAAAAACCGTAGATGTGACGGGCATTTTTTGTCCGTTTTGAATAATATAAACTGTGGGGCCTTGATCATATTTTACCAAGGTACCTTCTTGCGGAGTGACGTACGGGCCTTCGGGAAAGCTTGACAGTTGACTAAAAAGAGCTGTTTTAAAAGTTGCGCCAAAAAAACGCTGATTGTTTACAAACGACGAGACCAGTCTTTTTTGGCCTCCAAAAATTTGATAAACTGCCCCATTTAGATCGGTAATTTTTAACAAATCACCCTCGGCAAAATCTTGGGAAATCGCAGATTGAATACTTTTAGGCACATTAATTCTACCTGCACCCAAAAGCCCACGACAAGACTGACCGCCACACTGCGACAAATTTAAATTGTCAACTGCGTCGGCCGTGGTAATTATCCGACCGCGAATTTGGATATTAGTGGCCTGTGGATACAACGACTTAATTAGTGCCGCCTGGCCAATAACAAAGGGCACGGCCAACGAAGTGCCGGAAGCGTAGGCATAAGAATTAGGAGAGCGTGTTTTATTTAAGGGATCAATATTAATTGTAGAAAGAATTCTTTTTCCCGGCGCCGTAACATCTATACAATTTTTTCCGTAATTGGAAAATTCCGGCTTGATATCATTTTGGTCAGTCGCCGCCACACCAATTACCATATTGTAGTTATTATCATCACAAATTGGAAAGATTGGACTTTGGTCCAAGTTGCCCCCGGTTGTGGCCACATCATTACCCGCAGCAGCTACAATGAGAACGTTTTTATTAAAGGCGTAAGTTACTGCGCCCGCCAAAGTTGTATCATGACCAAAGCCAATACCACCTATACTTAAATTAATAAACTGCGCGCCATGATCAGTTGCCCAAATAATTGCTTCAGAAACAGATACTGTGTCGCCTTTTCCATTTAAATCAAGCGCTTTAATGGGCATTACCGAAATCTGCCAGTTGGTGCCGGCTATGCCAATGCCGTTGTTAACGCTCGCTCCCAAAACCCCCGCTACAAGCGTACCATGCCCATTGTCGTCAGAATTCACACCTGGCTGGATTGATTTATGGGCAATAAAATCGAAGCCAGGGACATAATTAATGTTTTTTAAATCTTCATGAGTAGCATCTACACCGGTGTCAATAACCGCAACAATATTATTTTTACTGCCTGTAGTTTTTTGCCAGGCGTCCGGAAATCCCGCTTTTAAAAGTCCCCATTGTTTGTCGATATTTTGCACGTCAGTTCCAAAACCGGGGTCGTTGACAAAAAAACCTGAACTGTTTAAAAAATTATTTATTTCTAAAAAGTTAAATTCGCCGGCCAAAGATACTTTTAAATCGACCAAACTTTTAGTTGATTGAAATGTATAAATATTTTTGAATCGAGCGTCGAGGTTGCCTAAAAAGCGATGCTGAAGGTTATTACCCACGCTTATTAAGTCGCCATAATGTGTCGCATCCGATAATTTTACAACATATGAGCCGTTTGTTTGGTTGGCACCTGATGTCGATGATGCCAAAGCCAAATTAAAATTTCCGATCGACAAAAAAAGCGTCGAAGCGATAAAAATCGGCTGGATAATTTTTGTTATTTTTTTTGCACTAGAGGCAGATCCGCCCCTGACGGAAAATCTTGTCATTCTTTTAAACATTGTCATTCTTTTAATTCTATTTATTCATACTTTCCTACCCATAAATTCCATCTAATTCTCAACAAGTCAATAAATACTTCCATGTAGCTTTTTAGACTGACTTTAGAATCGCCGGCGTTATTCCACACGACAGGCAGTTCTTTAATCTTATAACCAAAATTTTTTGCCAAAGCTAAAACTTCAATATCAAACCCAAACTTCTCAATCGTTGCTTTTAAAAATATTTTTTCTGCCGCGGCGGCAGAAAAAAGTTTAAATCCTCTTTGTGTATCATGAACTCCCCACAGACCGGCTACTACCCGAATTAGATATTTTGACCAGTGTCCAAATGCCCGACGGTACCACTGCGCATGCTCGTTAATTTTGGCACCATTGACTTCTATGGATCCAATTACCACATCAAAACCCTCTCCTAAACAGTCCAACATAGGTAATACTTGCTCTATAGTTGTGGAATTATCCGCATCCATAAACAGCCTTGCGTCACCAGTTGCCTCCAACATTCCTTGTCTGGTAACAAAACCTTTGCCGTGGTTTTGATGATTAACAAACAATTTTAAATTTGGGATTTGAGATTTAAGATTGGAAACAATAAATGAAGTCCCGTCTTTTGACCCATCGCTGACCACTAAAATTTCCGATGCGAATGGCTGATTTTTTAAAAACTCGCTAACGGCTATTAAAGTTTGGCCAATGCGATGCTCTTCATTATAGGCCGGAATAATTACGGATAACTTGTTCATTAATTTTTGATGGGGCTGTTGCCGAATGGGCTTTTGATACGAAAATTGTCCGCCGGAGGCGGATGCAGTCAAAATACCATTCGGCAACAGTCCCTAATATTAAGTTCTAATATTATAACATAAATCCGCCTTATATTATATAAGACGGATTTTATGGGCATTTGTTTCGTTTTCAAAGAAATTAATTAAAGTTAGGAATTAAGAAATTGACCCCGTAAAAAATTTCTTAATTTTTACTACATATCTTTCATTACTTCCCAACTTGTTTTTATAATATTCTGCAAATCGCTAAATTGCAAAGTATATTGTAAATCGCGTGTCAGTTTGCTGTTATCGGCCACTGTCATTGCGGCATCGCCCGTCCGACGTGGGGCAATATCCATGGGAATAATTTTGTTCAAAACTTCCGAGGTGACACTTACCACTTGCGCCACACTTGATCCTTTGCCCGTGCCGATATTATAAATTTCAAACTTAGTATTGCTTTGTAAAGCCTTCAAAGCCAAAATATGCGGCAAAACTATGTCTAAAACGTGAACGTAATCGCGCACGCCGGTGCCATCAAAGGTTTCATAATCATTCCCAAACACCATAAGTGCCGACCGGGAGCCTTTGGCTACCTGGATAACGTTATAAATTAAATGCGACTGATGCGTAGGCAAAATTTTAGCCGTCACATCAAAACCACAGGCGTTAAAGTACCTGAACACTACAGCCTGAAAGCCTAAATTTTCACAATAGTATTTTATAATCCTTTCGGCTAAAAGTTTACTTTGGCCATAAGGGTTTTGAGGGTGGAGCGGAGAGGTTTCTGTGATCGGCGCCTCTTGACCACTGCCGTAAACTGCCGCAGTAGAGGAAAAAATTATTTTTTTGCAATTGGCCTCGTTCATAGCCAAAAGCAAATTGTAAGTATTGGCAACGTTGTTGCTAAAATATTTTTGCGGCTCCCTTACGGACTCCTCAACTTCCAGACTGGCGGCCATATGGAATACCGCCTCAAAAGTATTAGTGGCAAAAATATCGGCCAGTAAATTTTCATCGGCTAAATCCCCTTCTATGAACAGTGCTGCCGGGTCTAAATTTTCGAGCTTGCCCGTGGACAAGTTATCTAACACCACAACTTCGTAACCAAGCTTAACTAACTCCCTCACCAAATGCCCGCCAATATATCCAGCTCCACCTGTTACCAGGACTTTCCGATTTTCCGTAATAGCCGATGTATAATGTAAAAACTCGTCGGTTGTCTGTGATGTTTGGCTTATAGGCCTCTCATCAGTAGCACTCATCGCCCCCTGACCTGTCACTTTTAGCCCATCCCCTGTCGCCAAACTATTATATTTATCAATCGTCAACACCACAGCTGCTGGCTTATTCTCATACGTCAAAACCATACCGCCCCCGCGGCTATTAGCTTCGTTGATTAAGTCTAAAAGATAAAGATTATCCACCCCGTTAGAAGTTAAAAATAAAGTTTGATAATTAAAGTAAATATTTAGCTTTTTATTAATATGTCCCTACCCGAAAGTTTTAAAACCTCTAACGGGGTCCATATGAGTCCGCTAATTGGTCGCTGATGGGAACGTTGATGTATCGCTGAACGCTGATCCATGTGTAGATCTGCCTAGCCGATCTGCGTAAAATCCGCATTGCTTATAATAAAAACAGCCATTTAGCTGTTTATTTTTATTTTGTCAATTTATCTTATAATAGCACCATCAAAAAATAATGCAAGCCTTTGTCATGATGCCTCTTGTTTCTCTATAGTTGCTCGATCCCGTATCAAGTACGGGACAAGCTTATCGAGCCTCAAAGCCTGATCAATCACGTCGTTCGCGAACGACAGTGATGAATTGGACAACTGCGTGCTCATTAAAAACCAGCAAAATAATTTATCCCCAACAATACCCTCTCCACCCCAATCAAAAGGGCAGGCTTTAAATGCCCACCCTTTTTGTTCCGCGTCATTCCGCGATTGGTCTTAGCTAAAGATAAGTTCCAACAATGCTTTTCTCTTTCTGAAGATAGCAGCGGCTGCGGTTAA
>JBBREH010000044.1:0-8350 GCA_038203095.1 Candidatus Doudnaibacteriota bacterium
TACCACGAATTCCCTAGACGGCAGTTTTGGTCAGTTAAAGAAATTACTAAATGTCCACAACGGATTGAAACAAGAACGCCGATGGAAACTAATACAGGAAATCTTACGAAAGTAGCCTCACGAATTTACCATTAAACCCAAAAATGCTATATATATTATTGGATGTTTTACCCAAAATATGTTAAACTTTATACACACTTAAAATCAAACATATGGAACCAACAAAAGAAGATTTGGAAAAAATGTTAGACAAAAAAATTGGAGGCTTGTTACTGAAAAAATTCTTGAACGAAAGTTAGACGAGCAAACAATAGAGTTAAAAGCTTACTCCAGAGAACAAACCGAAGAGTTGACCAGAATGGTCAAAAACGGTTTTGATGATGTGCTCAACAGGCTGGATGTTAAAGAACGCGTAGAAAAACTGGAAAAAGATATGGTGCAAATGAAAATGGCTTTGCATTTAAGTTGAATTTTTAACAAAATTTAAAAGCATTTTTGCATTTTAGTGAGGATTTAAACTCAGAAAAGAAAAATAACTATGCCTAAAAAACAAGAAAAAGAGAAAAAACCGTCAGCAGGTTACACATCTGAAAACATCACAGTCTTAGAAGGCCTTGAACCCGTACGCAAGCGTCCGGGTATGTATATTGGCTCAACTAGTGAGACCGGACTTCATCACTTAATTTGGGAAATTGTGGACAACTCGGTGGATGAGGCTATGGCCGGACACGCCGACAGGATATGGGTTACGTTGCAAAAAGACGGCGGAGTGAATGTTATAGACAATGGCCGTGGTATTCCCGTGGATGTCCACAAAACAACAAAAAAGTCGGGACTAGAAACAGTTTTGACCGTTTTGCACGCGGGCGGAAAATTTGGTGGTGACGCCAGCGGTTATAAAGTTTCCGGAGGTTTACACGGCGTAGGTGCCAGTGTAGTTAATGCGTTATCAACCAAATTAGTAGCGCGGGTAAAAAAAGATGGGAAAATTTATGAGCAGAGTTACAAAATCGGTAAGCCTCAAGGACAAATCAAAGCAGTAGGTAAAATTGACCTAAAAGACCCTATTCAACACGGAACAGAAATTACTTTTTATCCGGATGCGAGCATTTTTGAAACCGTTATTTTTAAATTTAAAACTGTATTAGAACATTTGCGCAGTCAAGCCTATTTAACCAAAGGTCTGCACTTTGTAATTACCAGCGAAGAAGAAGGCTTAACCTATCAATACTATTTTGAAGGTGGCATTCTAAGCTATCTTAAGCAGTTTAACCGTAATAAAAAAACCAAATCCCAGGCGGTCTACATTGCCAAGCAGGTAGAAGATGTTGCCATAGAAGTAGCAATTCAGTATACGGACGATTTTGAAGAAAGAATTCTGTCGTACGCGAATAATGTTTACACACCCGAAGGCGGTATGCACGTCACTGGTTTTAGAACAGCGCTGACTAGAGTAATTAATGGCTACGCCACCAAAAATAATTACGTTAAAGAAAGTGAAAAACTTACCGGCGAAGATATGCGCGAGGGCTTGTCCGCTATTATTTCAGTTAAATTGCCAAACCCGCAATTTGAAGGCCAAACCAAAGCCAAGCTAGGCAACCCGGAAGTCCGCACCGCCACAGAAGCCGTTGTTGGAGAAGCTTTAGAAATTTATTTGGAAGAGCACCCCCAAGAGGCCGGCAAAATCATTGAAAAAGTTATTTTAGCAGCCAAAGCGCGCCTTGCCGCTCGAGCCGCGCGTGACAGCGTTATTCGCAAAGGCGTGCTGGAAGGCTTGGCGTTGCCGGGCAAACTAGCTGACTGTAGCGAGTCCGACCCCGCTAAATGTGAAATGTATATTGTAGAGGGGGAGAGCGCCGGCGGTACCGCAAAACAAGGGCGTGACAGGCGCTTCCAGGCAATTTTGTCTATGAGAGGCAAAATCTTGAACGTGGAAAGGGCGCGTTTAGATAGAATGCTGGGCAACCAAGAAATAAAAAATATAATCATCGCTCTTGGAGCCGGCATTGGCGACATGTTTAATGTAGAAAAATTACGCTATCACCGCATTGTCATAATGACCGATGCTGACGTAGACGGCTCGCACATTCGCACATTGCTTTTAACTTTATTTTACCGTTATTTTCCTGACATTATTAAAAACGGCTACGTTTATATTGCCCAGCCGCCTCTGTTTAAGGTCCAGGTCGGCCGTGATTCCAAATATGCTTTTTCCGAAGATGAGCGAGATAAGGCACTAAAGGAGTTAATAGCCTCAGCAAAAGACAGGAAGCTAGCTTCCAAAAAAGCTAAAGGTGAAAGCACAGAACCTGCGGAAGAACTCTCAACGGTGGAAGAAACTACCGGCGGAAATATTGATGGCGTAAAATACGGCATTCAGCGCTACAAAGGCTTGGGGGAAATGAATGCAGAACAGCTTTGGGAAACCACTATGGACCCAACCGCCCGCGTAATGCTTCAAGTAACGATAAAAGACGCCGAACGCGTCTCTGAAATTTTCCAAACCCTAATGGGCGACGAAGTCGCACCCCGCAAACGCTTTATTACCACGCACGCGAAGTTGGTAAAAAATTTAGATATATAACTTCTATTTATTGAATTTTTATCTTACTTTTATAAACATGCGTTACCAAATGACAAAAAAACTGGAAAAATTATTGAAATGGCCGAAAAAGATTACAAAAACGGTCAAAATATTTCACCAATCTTTTCAACCAATAAAGAAATGATTGCGTGGTTGCATTCTCCTGATGCAATACCAGATGCAAAGAAGGCAAAAAATAGCCTTTAATCTTAGACTTATGCCAGAGACAGAACCAGCTAGGGAGACTTTATCAAGAAAAAAAATTTTTGTTCAGTATGGGCATGGGAATATTATTCCGCCAATAGTTTTTAAAGATGAATTTAACGCAGCATATGTTTATATTGGAGTTAAAACTAAAGGACCTGAGGAACCGCTGTTAAGAGCAGCTCTAGCTCGACCGGATGTTGTTTTTACTGGTGGAAATAGCCCAAGATCCACATATGATAGCACTACAAATAAAATAAGTTACCCCGTAAGCAACTGCATAACACTGGGCGCACACACTCAACAACTCCCTATAAATTACTATAACGGCGAGCGGAATTTAAAAAAATAGTACTACTACTGTTTTTTTAGCAAATGTATTAACAGATCCTGGTTTTAAAAACAATCAAGAGCTGGCGAAATTTTGGATTGACATTTTAGACCAAATTGAAATTGGCGGTGAGTTAATAATTCTCGAAACATACACACCAAATGGATATAGATTAAGTGCTGATTATTTTAAAAATTCTGCCACGTCATCTCGCTTGGAACTCCTCGAATTTAATAAAGACACCGATCCAGATTGGCATGAAAAGACTAGAGACTACGGCACTGGAGATAGTGATCGTGAGGGTAGCTTTATGTTAAGATTTAAAAAGACTCTGGAAACCAGTACTGATTTTTTAAAAAATTAACCACCCATTAGAATAATATAGTGCGCCAATTTTTCTATAACCAAGACAGTTGGAAATTGTACAACCCTAGCAATCTCTATAAATAATTCTGCTTGCAAAATTATTATTGACACAAGCACCAATTTCCATTAACATATATCCAGCCTATTCGGTTCCGAATATCGTAGCCGGAATCTATTTATAAATTAAATTAAGGAAGCGTAGTGTGCCCATTTATGGGCTTTCTTTATGGCCGATAAATCGGTCTTCGACTCTGAGGGGCGAGCCCTCAGGCTCAGACTCGAACGAGCACACTACACATCAAATTTATGTCCAAAAAATATCTTCTCACCACCGAAGGTCTGGAAAAACTTGACCAAGAACTTAAGCACTTAATTGGCGACAAGCGCAAGGAAGTAATAGATAGAATTCGCGAGGCGGCGGCGCACGGGGACTTAAGCGAGAATGCCGATTATGCCCAGGCGCGGGAAGAACAAAGCTTTATTGAAGGCCGCATAATGGAGATAGAAGACATTATTAAAAACGCTGAAATTATTACCCAGCATACGCATGGTTCCACCGTCACCATAGGCTCGACTGTCAACGTTAAAGTTGGCGGTCAGGAACGAAAATATACCATTGTGGGCAGCAACGAAGCCAACCCCCGGGAAAACAAAATTTCCAACGAATCGCTAGTCGGTAAAGCCCTACTTGGCCGTAAAGCCCAAGAGAAATTCCAAGTCAGCACTCCGGCAGGGGAGATGGCTTACGAGATTGTTAGTATAGAGTAGGTGTGACCCAGAAAAAAGGCTGCCTTGATCTAAAAGAGTTTTATAAAATTTGATATTTATCAACATTCAGAAGTGTAGTTAGCCGATTTATCGGCTGTCCTGATAATAAACAGCCCACAAATGGGCTAACTGCATCTAAACTTTGCCGCTTTTTTGCCCAAAAGAGCGGTTTTTGTTATACTACTCTACAGAAATTGCATCGGAAACACTACAGAAAAATACAGAACCTTTTTAGTATGTTAGATAATGTAGTAGTGATTCTGTAGTTTTCTGTAGATTCGTATTAATTCGTAATTCAGTAGCTTTATGTCAGAGCGTTTAGAAGATATTATAGAAAATCGAAAAAAGAAGTTGGAAGCTATAAAGGCGGCGGGTGTTGACCCGTATCCGTCATCGACCGCACGTACTCATACCAATAAACAGGCACTTGATGCCTTTGACAGTTTGACCAATGAACAGATTACGCTGGTTGGGAGAATCCGTTCATTCCGCGATATGGGCAAAATTATTTTTGTCCATATTGAAGACGGTAGCGGCAAAATTCAGGTTTTATTTAAGGCCGATGATCTTGGCGCTGATAATTTTAAATTTGCTCTAAAAAATTTGGACAGCGGAGATTTTTTGGAAGTTACGGGGACTTTGTTTAAAACCAAAACCGGCGAAATAACACTAGCCGTAGGGAAGGGTCTAGACCCTTCCCTACAAGGCACGTCATCGTTTAAAATCCTTGCTAAATCCCTCCGCCCTTTACCGAGCGAACACTTCGGACTTGCCGATGAAGAAATACGGTTAAGAAAAAGATACCTCGACATTTTGCTCAATCCTGCCAGCAAAGACATTTTTGTTAAAAAGAACAAATTCTGGTCCTCTATAAGGCAGTTCCTAGTCAACAAGGGCTTCTTGGAGCTGGAAATGCCCGTGCTTGAGGCTGTTCCGGGCGGAGCCGAAGCAGAACCTTTTATTACCCACCACAACGCACTGGGGCGCGATTTTTACCTGCGCATAAGCTTGGAACTGCCACTAAAAAAAATGTTGGTGGCCGGCTATGAAAAAGTTTTTGAGATTGGCAGGATATTTCGCAACGAGGGAATTTCTACCGAGCACTTGCAGGACTACACCCAAATGGAATTTTATTGGGCATACGGAGACTTTGAACAGCTCATGGAATTCTTGCAAGAAATGTATCAGTTCGTCTTGCAGGAAACTTTTGGGACGCTCAGGCTTAGCAATAATGGCGTAGAAGTTGACTGGAGCGGTCAATGGGAGAAGTATGACTATCTTAAATTATTTAAAGACTATACCGGTTTGGATTTAATGGTGTGTAGCGATGACGAACTAAGACATTTTGCCGACAATAACAAAATAACTTACGAAAACTTTGCCCGGCGCGGACGACTTATTGATTTAATCTTTAAAAAGAAAGTCCGAGTTGAGTTAAAAACCAACAAGCCGATTTTTTTAATTAATCAACCTATTGAATTAGAGCCTTTGGCAAAGCGAGATCCTAAAAATCCTAAAGTCGTCCAGCGTCTGCAAATTCTTGCCTACGGCAGTGAGCTGGGCAAGGGCTTTGGCGAACTGAACGATCCAATAGATCAACGAAGTAGGTTCGACGAGCAAATGAAGCTTCGTGAAGCAGGGGACAGCGAAGCGCAAATGATAGACGAAGACTACGTGGAAGCAATGGAATACGGTATGCCTCCTGCCGCGGGTTTTGGCATTAGTGAAAGGCTGTTTAGCATGCTTATGGACAAATCCATCCGCGAAACCGTAATTTTTCCGCTTATGAAGGAATCGTCAGACCAAAACAAAGCCGGCAAGGCTAAAGAAACCCAAATTGCCGTGGCTGTGATTAATAAAGGGGCAAAAATGGAACCTTGGCAAGAAATGAATACTGTAGCGCACTTAAACGCGGAATTCGGTGTGCATCAAGGAAAAAAATTATTACTCCAAGATGAAATATCCACAAAAGACGGCAAGCAGATAAAGCTCAACGCCCAGCACGCGATTATGATAAAGACCGCGGAAACATCAGCCGACCTTTTGCAGCTCTCTCAAGCGGCCAAAGCCCAAGGCCTGGAAGTTTCCGAATTCATCCGCGAAATGATAGAAACCACCGACGACCGCAAAGTCATTGCCGCGGTTAAAGAAAAAAATATTGCGGATGTTGAATACCTGGGCGTACTAATTTTTGGAAAAAAGTTGGAAGTCGAGAAATTGACAATCAATTTACAACTATACAGTTAATTTATGATTGACCTCTGTGAATTTGAGATCACTCCAGAATCTTTATTTAATTCCCTCACAATTGAATGGCAGTTTTCAAATAATGAATACCAACAAAACCAGAAAATGATAGCGCTGCCCGAAACTTTAAAAGATTTATTTATAAATATGAATGCGGTTGTGTATTGTGTAATTACCAGTGATCGCAGAATCTTGCTCGGGCAAAGGCAACTTAAACAAACTTGTGCTGAATCGAAACTTCCGCATACCTCGTGCTTTATCAGGAGGAAAGTCTCTCATGACCCAACTCAAGAGCCGACCAATGAAGATAAATTAGATTGCGAATTTAGTGCCGACTTTAAGAAAGAGCTAAATTCTATAATGGGTATAAATTTTAATACCGAAGAAATTACAGCTTTTAAAGCAATGGTGACGAATAAATTAAAAAGTATTATTGCTACTAAGATCCGCGAGAATAACTTCTAATGAAACAAGAAAATACTTTTGATTATCAGGGCATAAAAATGTACTATGTTACGGCAGGAAGCGGCAAGCCTTTGCTTTTGCTAAACGGCGTAGGTATGTCAAATTTTTCCGCCAAAGATAAAGTTAATTTTTTAAGTAAAAAGTTTGCAGTCATTAGCCCTGACCTGCCTGGTTTTGGGAAATCGGATATGCCAACCGGCCTATGGGATTTTGAAAGTTACGCCATTTATCTTAAAGCTTTTATCCAATCACTGAACTTAGAAAATTTAACTGTTGTTGGCGAATCATTTAGCGGCCCAATTGCAATCCATTTGGCTAACCAATGCCCTCAAATTACACGGCTAATACTTATTAACCCGGCCGGCCTACCTTTAAATGGGCCTTACTGGAAAACTGTTTTTAACGTCTTGTTTAAAAAATCATTCAATAACCTAATTTATTACCGAGATCCCGAGAAATTACTAATCTCAATTGGCGACATTATTTCCAATATTTTTATCAAAAATCTCGATTTTTTACGACTCGTGGAAATTGTTAAAAATTGCGTAAGTATAGGCATTAATTTACCACAGCCCATTCAAACCCCGAGCCTAATTCTTTCCAGTACAAGAGATGAGCTTTTTCCTTCGGCTGACACTGAAAAGTTTAAAACTTACATTAGTAGTCTTGAAATTGAATACTTAGATGAATACCATGACTGGTTTTTATTTAGGCCGGAACTAATTGAACAATATCTTTAAACCTATGAAGAATAATCAGCTTACGATTGTTGTGGCTATAATTAGAAACGAAAAAGGGGATATCCTTTTTGCCAAGAGGCACGAACCGGAGAATCCCGAAATCCACAATAAGTGGGAATTCCCGGGAGGAAAAATTGAATTTGGGGAAGACCCGGAAACGGCAGTAATTAGGGAGGCTTGGGAAGAAACAGGTTTAAATGTTAAAGTAAAACGACTACTGCCCAAAATTATAACCCACGTATGGGAAGGCAATTTTACTGTTAAAACTTATCAGGTTATTGTGCTATCCTATGAATGTGAAGTAGTTTCCGGCAAATTAGCGAATAACGACCCCAAAATATCCGAGTTAAGATATTTTGCAACAAATGAAATTAACTACGCCGATTGTTTGCCAAAGATGAAAGAAATAATTGAACTATTGCAACTCGAAGTATAGCCTACTAACTGTGTTCGACAAAGCTTTAGCGAAGTTGGATTCATCGGCATCGAAGTTCTAAAACGCGAGTTAATGGTAAATTCGTGAGGCTAAAATTCAGGCTTTCTGCCATAATGAAGGTAAATTATTAACAATAATTATTATGGCTTTTAAAAAAATGCCCGAAATGTAAGTCTAGACACACGAAAAGGAATGGAAGCTTCAGA
>JBBREH010000045.1:0-8340 GCA_038203095.1 Candidatus Doudnaibacteriota bacterium
ACTGAGCTGCCTGCCCAGACTTTAATTCTGTACTGGACAGTATCGTTCTGTTTGGCAATGGCGCTGTGACTATATGCAGTTTCGTTGTTAGTTAAGTTTAGGACTTCTTTGGTTAAGTTGACGACGCCGGTTGAGGCAGGGACAATACTTACGGAGCAGGTGGCGGTTTGGCCGTCACTGCTGTTAACAGTAACTTGTTTGGTGCCGGAAGTGGAATAAGTAAGGGTTTTAGAATTGTTGGTTGAACTGACAATGCTGGCGCCCGGAATAATAAAGCTGTAAGGCAAAATACCGTTGTATGCAGTTATAGTCACTTGAGCTGCAATGTTGGCAGTACCAGGTACAGCTACGCAGGATAAAGGCGTGGTCTGTGCCGCAATGGCAATGCTAACACTTGCAGTATTATCGACAGGCGTGGCGTCGCTCTGAGTCATACTTACGACCGCAGTGTTGATAATAGTTTTGCCCGCGGTGCCAGAATTAACCTTGGCTTTTAAAATTAAAGTACCGCTGACGCCTTGGGCTAAATCACCAATTGTCCATTTATTAGCAGCTTGGTCAAAAGTTCCCACGGAAGGAGTGGTGCTGACAAAAGTCAGACCAGTTGGCAAAATATCGGTCAAACTAACTCCATTGGCAGTGGCATTGCCATTGTTATTGACTGTAATTGTGTAATTAACAACCCCTCCTTCACTCGGAGTGTTATTGTCCACGGTTTTAGTAACTCTTACATCTGGAGCGGAGGCGAGACAAAGCTGATTGTTACCAGGAGCCTCTACCGCAGTAAAAACAAACGGAACATTTGGGTAATTATAATTAGGAATAGTGTCATCGGCAAAAGAAACCAAAGCGTTGCCATACCAAACATCTACCTGGGACAGGCAGGGTGGTAATTTAACACTCAGGGTTTTAGAGGAATGCGCCGAAACTGAATTTGGGGAATCGGCATTAAAAAGTATTTGCGTAAAAAGCCAGCCCGGCAGATATCTGGCTACAAATTCGCTATAGGCGGCCATGCTGACCGGCGCGGCGCAATCTGTATTGTTATTAATTACAACCGAAGCTGTACTGCCATTAATTTGAATACTGGTAGCAGTAACCCGACCATTGGAAAGCGCGGCATTAAAATCAGCGGGTGAAAGTGTACACCCAGTTGTGCTAATATCTACTGCCGCCTTTGAGCCCAACGGCAAAAACGTCATAATTAAAATAGTCACAAGCAATAATGATATGCTGTGATTTTTTATAAAGTGAGAACCAGAAATTTGTTTGTAATTTAACTTGGTCGAAATTTGTTGTGTTTCCATAAATATCAATTTATTGTTAATTAACTTAAAATTATATCCTATAAATGCTCTTTTGTCAAGTCCGTTTACAAGTTGTAGTATTTACAAAATTCGGCTTAATTATAACCATTCTTTTGTGAATGACCGATAATCATAATGGCTCATATAAAAATTGGCTAAAGAAGTTGTAACAATCCCAGCCCTGAAAACAGTGCCCTGGAAACGATACCAGCTGGTAAATTAGATTTTACTATTGTTTTATGCAAATTTATTAATTAAACGGTTAACAGTCTCAGACAGCTGCTCTCATAAAAAATTTAATAACTAAAATTTACTTCCAAAATATTCCATATAACTCAAGATAGCCATGAGTGTAAAATAAAACCAGCCGTCTTCCGACTGGGCATTATGGCCCACAGGAAGACGACTGGATAAAGAAGCCTGGAAAATATAGACCCACTGCTAAATGACAAATAATTCTTTTTATATCATTTTCTTAAACTCTTCCGAATAGTGCGTTAGCAATCTTAATTGCGACGAGTCGATAAAAATAAGGTTAATAAGTTATAGACTGTCAGCCTAAACAAATTATAAAATTACTGCCAAGATTTTAAAGTAGTAATACAGATTGATTAATACGAAATGGTATTATTCGCTATAACTATTTTTACCATACCGCACAAGTGTTTCGGAGCGAGATTTAACCAGTGACCCAACAGGCAAAATAAGATCGGCCACGTTGGCCGGCACTACTCGATTAAAAGTAAAGCCGTGGCTATTAAAAATAGCAACCGAAGAAAAACCGTAACGCTTACCGCCAAGCACCCACCAGACAGTACCGGCTGAATCTTTGACTAGGGCTCCCTCCGGATGAGGGTCTAAAGCGGAAGTAATTACCGCTTGAGCGGGATAATCTGCTAAATTAATTTTGAAAATTCCGTGGACTGTTTGATCAGGCGAGCCAAAATTTTCGGCATAGCCCGCGTCGGCAAATACCCGATAACTGGCAAAGCCGCGCTTGTTATAATCCTGTCCCACAATATAAACAGTCCGGTTATCCGTGGTGTCCAAAACCAGCGTTCCGGGCATGGCTTTTAAAATATCACCAAAAGGCAAGAGCTTGTCGACGCTACTAATTATTATCACCTGGCTGAACTTGTAGCCGTAAGATAAAAATTCCTGTGGGTCTCTAAATGGATTAAGCCGGCCCGCGGCAATTAAATACACTGTGTGTCCGTCCAGGACTAAGCTGCCACTTGGATGACCGGCGTCGGTGCTGGCTCCCAACACCTCTCCCTGTTGACCTTGCTGATCTTGCCGGTCCTTCCCGCGGTTTCCAAAATTTCGACTCTCGGCATTGGGAATGAATGATGACAGTGTTAATGCATAACCCTCGCTCTTAGCCGGCTCGGCTTGCTTGAAGCCGGTTTGAGTCACTTCCCTAAGCACATAAAGACCAAAGGGCAAATTGCTAAAATTATACCGACCATCGGCATAAGTCTTTAAAAATACCTCGCCGTTGTCTAAAACGCCATTGTTGTTGGCATCCAAATAAACTGTCCAACCCGACAGCGGTATATCAGTCGACGCGTTAAATATTCCATCATTATTAATGTCGGAATAAACCAAACCGGAAATACTACCCGTGGTAATTGATCCACCTCCCCCACCACCAGAAGCAGTAGTAATAACATAACCAAAAGAAGCCACTGCCGATACACTATTTTCCTCATAGCAAGCCACAGCCCTTATAGTAGCTGATGCGGCAACCGAAATAGCGGAAATATAAACCGTACCACTACTGCAGGTCGGCACGCTGCCGTCAGTGGTATAGCGAATGCTAGAGCTGCCGGCCGCAGAAAGCTGAATACTTTGAGCCGAGCTGTAGGTTCCGGGTGCCGGAATGGCCGTTGGACTAGCTGCTTCGGCAACCATGGTAAAATTAACTGTGGTACTACCTGAAGTTAATTCTGTACTCGTGGCCGTTACAATTACATTACCAGCAGAAATTTTGTTTAAAGTTGTGGTAGCCAAGCCACTGGCCAGAACTAAGGACGACGAACCCAAAACGCCGCTGTTACTAGCCAAAAGCGAAACGGCCGTGCCATTGCTACTCGTCACCACGTTACCATATTGGTCTTTCCCTGCCAGGGTGAGAGTGCTCGTGCTGGCAGTCGTTAAGCTGGCCGGGAGGGCAGTAACGGTGAGCTTACTTATTGCGCCGGGATTAACGGTAAGCGTGAAAGGGGTGCTGGTGACTCCGCCCACATTACCAATAACATGCCACGCGCCCGCAACCCGTGACGTATAGACGTTGGCCAAAAAGTTACCTCCGTCTGTAGGATTTTCCACAACTGAAAAAAGGGTTAATCCGGTCTGATCGGGCAAAACATTACCGTATTGGTCTGTGCCGCTAGCCGTAAACGTTGCGGTCTGACCGGCGCTAATTGTGCTATCTATACTGGTTATAACTAGATTATTTATAGCGCCGAGTCCGACTGTAACACTGTCCGAACAGCTATTATTGGTTTCGTCCGCTTCCGTAATCAAACCGAGACCTAAGCTAGGGTCAACCGCGCAAATTCCACCAATCCTAGGATTCGACAAAGCGCCAATTACGCTGGAAACAGCCGAGAAAGTTACGGTTATAGCGCCACCGGCAGGGATGACTACACCTCCGCTAGCAACACAAGAAAGATCTTTACTTAAAGAAATTGAACAATTAACCGTACCGGTTGTACCGCCTGTGTTGACCGCGGTAGCCACGCCATAAGTAACGGTCGAGGCGTCCGGTAAATTGTCGGCCAAAATTACATTTGTGTCGGCAAAAACTGCCGGTCCATTACCGACATTGGTAACGGTTAAGACCCAGTTAAAAGCCGTACCCGCGTGCGCGTTTGCTCCGCCTAAGCTATTAGTTTTAGTTACGGTTAAATCCGGCAGAGCAACCGTCAGAGCATCGGTTAAAGTAATAAGGCCGCCTGAAGAACCACCGCAGGCGCTTTCTGCATTCATTAAAAAATAAACATTGTAAGTGCCGACGGCCGACGGAGCGGTAATATTAAAATTTCCGGAAACCGCTCCGGCATTAACATCGTCAAAATTATTCGTGTCGGCGCATTCGGTAATCCCCGGCGGGGTTTTACTTATTCGCCACTGAGTGCCGTGCCAGCCATCGGTCTCCGCCGTCAGGTCGCCAATCACGTTGGCGGTAATAGTCGCCCCGGGCAAAACTGTAACACTCGCGCCTCCGTTTAAGGTGGCGGAGGTAATGGTACGGGCAGCAAGCGCGGCCGGAGCTGACATTGCCAACACTGCCGCACAGACAGTTGCCGCAAAAATTAAATTTACAAATTTGTTTCTAAGATTATTCTTTAACATTTTTCGAAAATAAAAAAATCCACCCTCGCAAAAAAACCTCCAAACGAGAATGAACTTTTGTTTTCGTTTATATTTCTATTCTAACCTTATTTTAAACTCTTTTAAGGGACTGTCAAGTCAAACTCCGCAACTCTACCATTTGGAGGATGACCGTCATTCTCTCTGAGAGAATGACGGTCATCTGTAATTTCAATTAATGACGACCGAATTTCGGAGATCATCTCTAAGCTGGAAAATACTGTCATTTACCCACAGCTATAAAACCTTTTTTAAATACTGACCCGTATAGGAACTTTTTACCTTAGCTACATCCTCGGGCGTACCCACCGCCACTACCTGACCGCCTTTGTCTCCGCCTTCCGGGCCAAGATCAATTAACCAGTCCGCAGTTTTTATCATATCCAAATTATGTTCAATAACCACAACCGTGTTGCCCTTTTCCACCAATTTATTTAAGACCTGAATTAACCTTTTAGTATCGGCAAAATGCAAACCGGTAGTTGGTTCGTCTAACAAATAAAGCGTGCGTCCGGTTGAGGCGCGCGAAAGTTCGGTAGCAAGTTTAATTCGTTGCGCTTCCCCGCCGGAAACCGTAGTCGCGTTTTGCCCCAGGCGCATATAACCCAAACCCACCTGCGACAACGTTTCTAATTTTTTATGGATTTGCGGCAAACTGGCAAAAAAGATTTTTGCCTCATCAACAGTCATTTGTAAAACGTCGGAAATAGTTTTGTCCTTATAATGAATTTCCAGAGCCTGTTGGTTGTAACGCTTGCCGTTACATTCCTCGCAGGTAATATAAACGTCGGGTAAAAAATTCATTTCTACTTTAATTACACCGTCACCCGCGCACTTTTCGCAGCGCCCGCCTTTAACGTTAAAACTAAACCGGCCGGCCTGATAGCCCCGCATTTTAGCCTCTTTGGTCTCCGCAAATAAGTCTCTAATTGGCGTAAATAAGCCGGTATATGTGGCAGGATTAGACCTAGGCGTACGGCCAATAGGGCTTTGATCAATATTGATCATTTTGTCTATATGCTCAATGCCGGTAATTTTTTTGTGCTTGCCCGGCTCTTCCTTGCTGTTAAAAAAATACTTGTTTAAAGCTGTGGCTAAAATATCGTGAAAGAGCGTTGACTTACCCGAACCGGATACACCGGTGACACAAACAAATTTACCCAAAGGAATCTCAACATTAATTTCTTTTAAATTGAACTCGGCGGCGCCAAAAATATTTAAATACCGCCCGTTGCCCGCGCGGCGACGTTTGGGAATTTCTATAAATTCTTTGCCGGACAAATATTGGCCGGTTAAACTTTTAAGATTTTTTTGAACGGCCTCCGGCGTACCTTCCGCCACCAATTCTCCCCCGTGCTTTCCCGCACCCGGGCCAATATCCACTACCCAGTCGGCCTCGCGAATAGTTTCTTCATCGTGCTCAACTACAATTACAGTATTACCCAAGTCGCGCAAATCTTTGAGCGTCTTAAGCAGACGACTATTGTCGCGCTGATGCAATCCAATAGATGGCTCGTCTAATATATAAAGCACTCCGGTCAAGCCACTGCCAATTTGTGTGGCCAAACGGATACGCTGAGCCTCACCGCCCGACAAAGTATCGGCCGCGCGGTCAAGCGAAAGGTAAGACAACCCCACGTTTAGTAAAAATGACAGCCGCGCGTTAATTTCCTTAAGCACCTGCTTAGCAATGGCCAAATCTTTTTGGTTCAGACCTTTGCTTAAATTGGTATAAAAGTCACTGGCTGATTCAATATTCATGGCTGAAACATCAACTATCCCCCGTCCGCCAACGGTCACTCCTAAAACCTCCGGCTTAAGACGCCTGCCATTACAGGATGGACAGCGCCGAATGCGCATATAGTTTTCAATTTCCGTGCGCATATATTCCGAGTCGGTTTCGTTGTAGCGTCTTTCCAAATTCGGCACCACGCCTTCAAAGGTGGTCATCATTTCATATTCGCCTTCACGTGTAGAAAACTCCCCGGAAACTTTTACTTTTTTGTCGCCTGTGCCGTAAAGCACTATATCAAGATATTTTTTTGGCAGGTCTTTCACCGGCATATTTATGGAAAAGCCGTATTCTTTGGCAACAGCCTGTAAAATTCTGCTGTACCAAGAAAGACGTGATGTTGTTTTGCTCCAGGGTCTCACCGCGCCTTCGGCCAAAGTTAAACGGTGATTGGGAATTACTAAATCGGGCTCCACTGTGAGCTTGCTACCAAGACCTTTGCATTCCGGACAAGCGCCGTGTGGGCTATTAAAAGAAAAATCTCTTGGATCCAATTCGGAGAGTTGCATATGTCCGTCCGGGCAGGCGAATTTTTGGGAGAGGATGATATCAGCTCCGTGCCTCTCCGTTTTTCCATCCGTGTCCATCCGTGAGGCAACAGCCAATCCATCGCCCAAATCCAAAGCCTTTTCCAAACTTTCCGATAACCGACCCTTGTCGGCCGGATCAATAGTCAGGCGATCTACAATGACATCAATACTATGTTTTTTTTGCTTATCTAAGCTTAAATTTTGTGCTTCGTTTAAATCCATTAAAGTACCGTCCACGCGCACGCGCGCAAAACCAGCCTTTTTGATTTGCTCAAAAATTACACGATGTTCACCTTTTTGATCTTTAATAAACGGCGCCAGCAAAACAATTTTTGTTCCGGATTTAAGGTTCAGCAACTGTTCCACCATAGCATGAATAGTTTGGCCGACAATTTTTTTACCACACACCGGACAATGAGGAATGCCAATGCGCGCCCAAAGCAAACGCATATAGTCGTAAATTTCCGTAACCGTGCCCACGGTAGAACGCGGATTATGGGAAGCGGATTTTTGGTCAATGGATATGGCCGGTGATAACCCCTCTATTTTATCCACGTCCGGTTTATCCATTAAACCAATGAATTGCCGGGCATAGGCCGACAAGCTCTCCACATACCTGCGCTGACCCTCGGCATAAATTGTATCAAACGCCAAAGAAGACTTGCCACTTCCCGATAAACCCGTCATAACAATAAGTTTATTCCTTGGCAAATCTACATCTATATTTTTTAAATTGTGCTGCCGCGCACCGCGGATAGAAATAATGTCTTTCATAAAACTACAAAACTTATTTATTTCTTTTATAAAGATACAAATCTACAAAAGACTACAAATCCACTTTTTAATAGTAATTTATAGTGGATTATTTTTGTAATTTTTTGTAGCGCAAACTAGAAAAAATTGTACCACGAATGTCAAGAGTGAGCAAGCCCCTAAGAGCATAAATACTCCTTCATTATGTAGCGGCGGCCATTGGCCGCCAAATTATGGAAGCCGATGGCTTCCGCTACAAAAAAACAAGGGGAATGCAAGTTGCCGGCGTACGTCCGACTGCTTCCATTCTCCTCTAAAGAGATACTGCTTTTAACCCGCTTCAAGCGCGGGCTTACTGATTATTCGCGTTGGTGCGGAACCCTGGTTGGGCTCAGATTTAACCGCGCGAGCGCGGCATAATCATTTGGCGTGAGTTCACCAATAGCCTTGTGGCGAATTAATTTTTGTCCAAAAATTGCTCTTTTGCCAAACTCTTGTTAACAATTTTTCCGCTTAACTAAAGTTAAACATCAAAATTTTTAACTTCGATTTTGGCTAAAATATCAAATTTTGGTCTAAA
>JBBREH010000046.1:0-7693 GCA_038203095.1 Candidatus Doudnaibacteriota bacterium
TTAAGCATCAGTCATAGCCATAACGGCTGGGCAAAGCTTATGCAAGAAGCAAAATCTAGATTATTTAGAAACATTAAATTTAAGGATCAATCAAAAGTTGTGGCTGGCGTTTAGGGGCCATGTCTTGATTAGAAAATACTGGAGAATACTGGCAGGAGAATACTGGCAAGTATTCACCTTTATCCAAATGATCATCGTTTGCTCGTGTAGGGAAGAGTCTAGACCCTTCCCTACAAGGGACTCTTGGGAAAGGTGAATAGTTACGAATACTGGTAAGTATTTACCTTTTTCCAAAAGTATCGTTATGGTGTAGCGCGGCCGTAATCGGCGTCCAAGAATCGCCCAAAAAATCGGGCACGCTACAGGGAACCATGGGTCATACGCAATAGACTTGTTGTTTAATAATTTTTCGCCCAAAATCCGTTATTTCGCCAAAACCTTGGTTAAAATTTTTCCGCTTAACTTAGGTTAAACATCAAAATTTTAACCATCGGTTTTGTCTGAAATATCAGATTTTGAATCAAAAAAGTTATTAAGCAACAAGTCTAATATATGGTTCTAAGCGGCATATATTATGAGGTGTCATTCCGGAAGCAACGAGTGCATCCGAGTTGTTATCCGGAATCCATACCTTAGAGAAGCTATAATTCTGGATCCCGGCTCGCGCCCTCAGATGCATTCGGGCTTGGCCGGGATGACATAGTTTTTTACTCTTACATTTTAGAACCATATATTGCGTATGACCCGGAACCATCGGGAAAGGTGAATAGCTACAAAAGTAAATCTTCATAATTAAAGCAAAAAATATGCCCTATTATAACAAAAAACCTTTTACGCCAAGAAAGCCTGTCCACACGTTCCGCGACCTGGATGTTTACCAAAAGGCTATGGAGTGCAGTGTACTTATTGTAAAAAACATCCGCCCCGGCTTGGTTAAGCTTAAATATTTGTTTTTGGAAAACTTTATTAACTGCTCTATGACTATTCCGCTGTATATTGGCGAGGCTCATTCTATAAGGTTTGCCAATTTTGGGGAAGGAGTTGCCGGCTTGGAAAAAGCTATGGCCTCCAGCAATAAGATGATTATCTATTTGGAGCAAATTAAAGGGATATACGGTTCCAAGGTTGACACGGAATTAATAGAAGATATTATTGGGCGGTATGCGGAAAATAGGGGAAAGATATTTCACTTGGAAAAAAGTTGGAAGAGATTTAAAGAGAATAATCCGGACGGCCCGCCTAAGAGAGATTTTAATTATCATTAATTTTAAAGCAGAATGAAAACCGTGATCAATTTTTTTCGTAAAATTTTAGCCAATAGGGAATTTAAAAAAAAGCCCGGAGACGATAAATAAAATTTTACGACAGTTTAGTAATTTTTTGGCCGTAGAGCGGGGGTTGAGCCAAATTACAATAGTTAACCATCTGAAAGCTGTAAAAAAAGTTATAAAAGACACCGGGCAGATATTCCCTTCCCAAGACACAGTCGCGGGTTATTTAGCGGCTTTTCGACATCAAGATTATTCTTATAGTCATATTCGGAATACCACAGGCTCACTGCGACAATATTTGAATTTTTGGGGAACAGATTTAAGAGTTAAACTGCCCAAAAAGCCTGAAAAATTATTTAAGGAAATTTTGACTGTACAGGAAATTCGTAAACTGTTGGCGGTGTGCGACAACCTCCAAGTTAGAGCCTTAATAATGTTTTTGGCCTGTACCGGCATTAGAACCAAGGAGCTTAAGAAGCTCCGGGTTAAAGACCTGGATTTCAAAAATTTAACGGTTAGGATTATTGAAGGCAAAAATTTTTGTGATCGGGAAATTTGTATGTTGGCCGAATGCGCGGAAGTTTTGCAAAGGTATATTAAAAAATATCACAAAACTGCCGAGCAGTTAGTATTTACGGATGCCAGTGGCCGCCAGTTTTTGCCTGATTCTTTTAGACGGATTTTTAAGCAAATAAAGCTTAAATCCGCACTTAACAAACCTGTGCACATTTATATTTTCCGTCATTCCCTGGCAACCAATATGTTGCTTGCCGGAGCGGACATATTAACAATCCAAAAGCAATTAGGCCACAAAGATATTAGAACTACTCTGGGCTACATTAGCCACACGACGGAAATTTTTAAAAAACAGTACAGAAAGTATACCCCTAATTATTTAAAAAGTTAGATTCAATGAGCCTTTATATTGACAAAACAACTTACCTGGAATATCTGCAATGTCCAAAAAATACCTGGCTGAAACTTCATAAGCCCGAACTGCATGAATTGTTTAAACTGTCGGGCTTTGAAAAGAATCTTTCAATGAACGGAAAAATAGTGGAGTTGTGCGCGGAGAAGCTTTTTCCAAAAGGAGTTAAAGCGGCCGGTTATAAACAAGACCCGCTGGTCGGAACACAAAAACATATCGCGCTAAAAACTTCGGTATTATTCCAGCCGACATTCACGTTTGAACAATTTTTAATCCGCTGCGATATTTTGGCTTGGGATAAAAAAGCAGGTTTATATGATTTTTACGAAATAAAAGCCACTAACTCGCTTGAAGAAAACAGCAGGCAAATTGATCATATTGCGGACGCTTCTTTTCAAGCAGTAATTTTAAAAAAAACCGGTTTGCCCTTAGGAAAAATATTTCTTGTTCACTTAAACAAAGATTACGTTCGTGATGACGAACTGGAAATTGAGAAACTTTTTTTAATAGAGGACATTACTGAAAAGGTGTTAGCTCGGGAGGCTCAAACCCAAAAAGAAATGCGGCAGGCTAGGGAAGATTTATTTCAAAAACAGGAAAATGAGCTGGTCTGCAAATGTATTTACTGTGGCCGCAGTTCCCAGTGCACGACTTTTAAATATTCCCATCCCGAAGTGCCGGAGTATTCGGTGCATGATTTAACGCGGATAGGACTAAGTCGACAAAAATTGGCCGGTCTGGTTGATAGGGGTATTTTTAAACTTGACGACATTCCGGAAAATTTTGAATTAAGCGCTATTCAAAAAAATCAGATCATCGCGCATAAATCGCAAAAGCCGTTGATTGACATTACGGCTATAAAGGAAGAACTGAAAAGCTTGGATTATCCGCTATACTTTCTGGACTACGAAACGTACGCCCCAGCCATCCCGATGTTCAAAGGCTTCCGGCCGTATCAGCAAATACCGTTCCAGTTTTCTTTACATAAAGCCTTAGACTCAAGCAGTGAAACTGACAACTATGAATATCTGCACGAAGACAAGTCCGACCCCTCACTGATGATTATTAAGGAACTGCATTCGTTAATCGGCTCAACCGGCAGCGTGATTGTCTGGAACCAAAGTTTTGAAAAGAAAATCAACGTGGAATTGGCGGAAAGAAATCCCCAGTACAAAGATTTTTTGGAAGATATAAACAACAGGATTTATGATCTTATGGATATTTTTAAGGCGCAGTTTTACGTCCATCCCGGTTTTGCCGGTCGCACCTCTATAAAAAAAGTTTTGCCTGTGTTGGCGCCGGAGTTGAGTTATTTAGAGTTGGAAATTCAGGAAGGAGCAACAGCCTCGCAAAAATGGTATGATATGGTTTTTGGCGCAACACTTCCATTTGAAAAGGAAAAAATTTTGAATGACTTGGTAACCTATTGTGGTATGGATACTTACGCTATGTATGCCATTTGGAAATTTTTGGTGTCCAGTGCCGGACGACTCAATAATCCCCTTGATGGCAGCCATCAAGGGGGAAAGTAAAATTATGAATTACAGAGATTATAAACACTTTGCGCAAAATAATTTTTATCATCTTTATAATCGTGGAAACGGCAGACAGGATGTTTTTTTGGATGACGAAGACAGAAAGTTTTTTCTTTTTCGTTTAAAAGAGAATCTTTTCCCCCTGAAGGCAGTCTTCCGGGGGCTGCCCCCGGAAGACTGCCTTCAGGGAGGGGCATCTATCGTGGCGGAAAGTCATACGCCATACGGCAGAAAGATTCTACCCCCTAATTCTTTTACCTTGTTTTGTTATTGTTTAATGCCAAATCATTTTCATTTTCTTATAAGGCAGAACACCGAGCTCTCAATTAGCAAGCTTGTTGGTAAGGTTTTTACGAGTTATTCAAAATATTTTAACGCGAAATATGAGCAAGTTGGCCATGTTTTTCAAGATAGGATTAAAGCAGTTTTGGTGGAAAATGACCCGCAGTTATTATGGTTGTCTGCGTATATTCACAATAACCCTTTAACTGCCGGTCTGGTTAAGGACTTAACCGATTATCCCTGGAGCAGTTATCCTGATTATCTCGGTTTGCGGCAGGGTACATTATGCGAAAAAGATTTTATAATAAAAATGGTTGGCTCTCCGGAGCTGTATAAAAAGTTTGTTGCCGATGCCGCAATAAAAATTAAAGAACGTAAAGATTTGCTACAATTTTTGCTGGACTAATCCCCTTGATGGCAGCCATCAAGGGGATTAGTCCTTTTTGGTAAATTTGTCTATAATTAAATCAAATGTCCCGTTCCTACCATCCCATAACAATTAGCATTCTTAAATTCCTGTCGGGCAAAGAAAGTCCCGTGGTTTTTAGTGAGCTTAAGCCCGCCGTCGCGACCAAGCTTAGCGCCAAAGATTTTTATAATTACCTTTTTCGTTTAGCCGAGCAGGAATTAATAATTAAAACCGACAACACCGCCCAAATTACCGAAGGCGGTGAAAAATTACTTAGCCGCCTACAGCCGCAAAAGGACGGCGTCTGGAAACTGGTGATTTTTGATATTCCCGAAAAACATAAATATGTGCGCACGGTGTTGCGCGCCAAGCTTAAACAGCTACATTTTAAAAAATGGCAAAATAGCATTTGGGTCAGTCCTTACGCGCTTGATGATGAAATAGAAGCCGAACTCAATGATTTAGGCAAAAAATTCTTTATCCGCCTTATTAAAACTACGCAAATAAATAAGGTAGAGGACTTGGAAAAAATGTTTCCGTTTTAATATTTTGTATTTGATGTCTAATATTTTCTATCGAGAATATCGCCACTAAAACCAAAAACTATGTACCAAAGATTATATATTAAAATTAGCTTTAAATAAGGTAGATTTTAGTCCTTGCCTGTGTATAACTTTTGCTATGTTTTAGGCTAGTTTTCTGCTATAATTTTTGTAAGAAAAGTTTTTAAATTTCATATAAATTTTTTGCGAAATAAAAAGTTAGCAATCATAAATCTTGTAATTTTTGCTCTTGGTACTCTTCTTCCGACCCAAGCGATTTTTGCGTCGTTCAATGCTTTACCGGAAAATTCTCAGAATCAAAACTTTTTGTCCGCACCGGAATTTATTGTTAAAGTTATTCAGCCATCGTCGTTGGCTAAAATTATTACCCCAAACGAGACCGGTTTGCAGGCAACTTTTGCATCTTCCTGTCTGGGTAATTCTGTACAACAATTAGGATTGATCCAAGACACAGGAGGTTTTAATTTAAATGTGCCAGCAAACTGTTTTTCATTGCGTGTGGCTCGTTTGGCAAACGCAAATTTTGACTTGAGAGTTATTAATACTGCTAAAGCATCTTTAAATATTATTGTTGTTGACTATCGGCAATTTGTGGCAAGCCCGGGGCTCGCCCCGGCGCCATTTTCACAAAGTTTGCCTGTTTTACCTTTGGTCTCATGGGCTTTGCTTATAAGTTTTTTGACTTTTGAGAGGCGCATAACTACAAAAGTAGACGGTTATTTGAAAAGCTTTAAAATTGTTATAGTACCCCAGCAGCTTCAGGTTTTGCGGTGTTGACTTCTCTACTGAATACAAAAAAATCTACACATTAAAACTTTCAAATTAGCGTTTAATATGTAGTAAAAACATTTAAGTATTATTAAATAAACCATACAACCTGTAAAGAAATTAACAGGTTAGTACAATAGGATAAAAATTTTATGTCAGATGAAATTAGAGTAGCCCGAGCTCCTCAAGTGCAGCCAATGGCTACAGAAACTATGCCTGTTCAGCAAGCTTCAAAAATGCCATGGATAATTTTGGCGATAGTAGTCTTAATTGTAGTCGTTTTAGGAATAGTTTTTAGAGCACAATTGTTTGGTGGCAAAACCGGTAGCGGTCCGGCCGCTGTCATTCCGGGCAAGGCGTCAGGTTATCAAGCGGTGTTCTTAACCAACGGCCAAGTTTACTTTGGTAAGATCCAGAGCAAACAGGACAACTATATAACTATGAAAGATATCTTTTATCTTCAGGTAGTTCAGCCGCCGCTACAGGGTCAACAGCAAAATGGTCAGGCCGCCGCAGCCGCACAGCAGGCTCAACAGCAAATTTCTCTGGTTAAGTTAGGCAATGAATTGCATGGTCCGGTAGACGAAATGCATATCTCTCAAGCGCAGGTTTTATTCTATGAAGACTTGAAGGAAGATGGTAGTGTAGTAAAAGCTATTGCTGCTTACAAAGTTAACCCGACCGGCGCAGGCGCTCCGGCTCAAGGGCAAGGTGAACAGGCAGCACCCACCCCGGCTGCTCAGCAGCAACAGCAACAGCAACAGCAACAGCAACAACCAACACCAGCGCCAACTAAGTAAGCTCGCCTAAATATTGTTAAATAGTTAGGATTTCAAACCCCTCCTTACTCCCGATAACGGACGTTGGTTGGATTCAACCCTCTAACGCAAATCAGGATTGATTAATAATTGGGAAAACACCTCGTCAGGCTTGTAATACTCCAAAACCTTTCTGGGGCGGTCGTTAAGACGATTTTGTACCAGTTGAATTTCTTGTTTACTGATAGCATTAAAGTCTGTGCCTTTAGGAAAATACTGTCTGATGAGTCCGTTGGTATTTTCATTAGTACCTCTCTGCCACGGGCTGTGGGGATCGCAGAAATAGACTTGGACTTTGGTATTTTGTGTAAAAAGTTTGTGTTCGGCCATTTCCGTTCCTCTGTCGTAGGTTAAAGTTTTCTTTAAGTGCTTAGGAATATTTTTAATTGCTTTAGCAAAGGCTATTCTCACACTGTAGGCATCTTTGTTCTTTAAAGGTACTAGCAGTAAATATCTGGTGACTCTTTCTACCAATGTGCCCATAGCGCTGCCGTGGTTCTTGCCTACGATGAGATCTCCTTCCCAATGCCCGGGAATAATTCGTCCTAGAGCCTCCTGCGGCCTTTCTGAAATGCTGATAGCGTCAATTATACTGCTTCTTTTAGCATGGACAGCCTTTCTGTTATGTCTGAATTTTCTTTCCTGCCTTAAGCATTTAAGAAGTTCTTTTTTTAAACTTCCCCGAGGT
The DNA here is from genome assembly GCA_038203095.1 of Candidatus Doudnaibacteriota bacterium. Taxonomy (GTDB): domain Bacteria; phylum Patescibacteriota; class Doudnabacteria; order UBA920; family UBA920; genus PALSA-1336. Next base: position 7,263 of record JBBREH010000046.1, read on the forward strand.
AGACAATACAGGTAGGTGTAAATAGTTTCGTAAGAGGCGCGCATAGTCATATCGTCAGGATAATTGAGTTTCAGCCTTTTAGCAATTTCTTCCGGTGACCATTGTAGCTTTAAATTTGTAATTACATAATTTCGAAGCAGTTCATTAATTTCCAAAGCCTTAGATTGTTTCTGTCGATGTCTGATTGTATGTGCTTTGAGTTCTGCTGATCCTGCCCTATAACAGCGTTTGTATTTACAGTTATTTTTAACTTCCCGAGACACCGCGCTAACAGGCCTGCTGATATTATGAGCTATATGGCTGAAAGTCCATCCTGCAGCCAAGCCCCGGCTAATTTCTTCTCTCTCGGAAGCCTGTATTCTTATATATTTATTTTGCATTCTTAAACCTTAACAAAGATCCAAGTTTTGCGTTAGTCCTTTGAACCCAGC
>JBBREH010000047.1:0-7465 GCA_038203095.1 Candidatus Doudnaibacteriota bacterium
TACTACCAATTCCTTGGACGGCAGTTTTAGTCACTTGAAAGATTTATTGAGAATCCATCGAGGACTAAAAAGGCATCGACGATACAAACTCATCCAGGAGATTTTAGCAAATCCTAAGCACTAGAATTAAGTATTATACCAAACAATCTCAAATAATGAAAAAATTCTTTGCGCTCGGCAAAGAATTTTTTGGGTGTTTTACTTACTATTTTTCAGCTATCGTTTAATTTCTTTTTTACCATTTTTAGCAATTGACTCTTCCCCATCAAGCCGTCTTATTATTCGATAAAATTCGATAGCTGCCATCATGAAAAAGAAACTTTGAAACAAATCAAACCACTGAACATAAACAACCCAGTTAGGCAAAGTATTATAGCCGAGAACGTCTAAGATTTTTCTGCAGGTATAAATTCCCATTGAAATGAAGCATAACCAAATAAAAGTTGCTAGCATTTTATGCGCCCGCCACAAACAGTTAATAATTGCAACCAAACAAACCAGGCAAAAGGCTAGGGAAATAAATGCCAAAATTTCACTTAACGCGGAAAATTGAGTAAGACTAAACATATGTTTATTGGTTGTTATAAAGCAGCAAGTCCTGCTCGTCGACTTTTTTAATAATTTGGGATAAAATGGAAACTTTATTATATTCAAAGTAAAGCACCAAACTGAACAAAAACAGCAAAGCCATTAAAGCCTGGAAAAAAATCATATAACTTACTTTACCGTCGCTACTTAAGGGCAAAAAGACACCGCCTTTAACCGTAAAACTGTCAGCCGACGTGGCAATAATATCTTTGGAAGGCACACGGGCTGTAAACTTATAAGTGCCTTCGGGCAAATCCGGATTGATATAAAAAGTTTTTAGCACAGAAAGCTGAGTTGCTACGGCCATGGTTTGGGAAGATTGCATTATTATTTTACCCGTGCTGTCCTCAACAATATACTGAACAATAACGTCAACCGGATTACCCGCTGAACCAAAATTTATCAATTTAATACTGGCTACCAATTCGTCACCCGGGCTGACGGTTTGAAACTGCTGCGGAATTTTTACTATAACGTCAAACAAATTATTGCTCGCCAACGACGGTATAAATTTAGGGTTTTGGAGATAATGGGGAGTCGGCTTGGCCACGGCCGCTGGGTTAATATAAAAACGCAAACTCTCTTTAGCAAAAATTAACGGATCATTAGGATCCTGGACTGTCAAATTTATTGTATGGACTCCGGGCAAAACAGCTTCGCCGGATTGCCAGCTCCAACTTCCGCTACTATCCGCGTATGTCGTGGCCTGAATAACTTGACTAGAGTGTATCGAAATAATGACAATGGCATTGGGAATATCAGATGTGCCTAAAAAAGTCGGGTTCTGAGTTTCAAAAACAGGGAGTCTTTCAGTTACACCATTGCCCAGAATGACATTCTTAACCCTGGCACCATTCCCAATTTTCAAAATGACCGAAGACTTATGAGCACCCGACGCGGCAAAGGGGTCTAGCTCTGGAGTAGTTGGCTGTACGGGAAAAACTTCATGCCTTTTATGAGCCTGGCTTATACTGTCCACAACCATCGGTCCGGGCGTAACTACCATCACCGCCGCGCTAACTCCAACTGCCTCGATTGAAAAGCCTGCCTGTTGAGCTTCTGCTAAAAAAATAACGGCAAAAATTCCATATATAGTTACAAAAACAAAGACTACGGAAGTGGCCAGCATCGACATATGACACAACCTGACAAAATGGTTTCGCGTCCATTTTTTTGGCTTAATTTGCATAGACCTATTACTATTTGCCCAAAATTATTAGCGCATCGGCAGAACTTTTCGCCTCACCAAAAGGCAACGTCTCGGCGGAATCTGAAAGAACAATTTTTTTAATGTCGCTAATTACCTGTGAGGTGGCTTTGTCAGTTAAAGCCTGAACCGTTGTTTTTGAATAAACTGTATTTGCATTACCTGTTTTAATTACGGAAAACTCTCCGTCGGCTTCCAACAAAGCTTTGACCTGTCCAGCTAGCCCGTTTTTTCCGGAACCATTCCTAATTTCCACACTAATTTTTTGAGGCGAGGATGAAGCAGACAAAGGCGCCGTAGTAAGGTTGCCGGACGATGGCGTAGAAGTACCTATGTTTAAGGGCGCAAGCTCAATAATTTTATTTTCATCCGGACGGTAAAGCACGGCTTTTTTTGCTGTAGCAAAAATCAGGACCTTGTCGCCGAGCTTGGCATTAACAAAGAACGGCTGATCTTTAAGCTTTTCCAAGTCAGCCACCGTAGCTATTGTGGGCTCTTCATTGTCAGGCAAAACCATTAACTTACCGACCGCAACAAGGAGCTCTTTATTAGCAGTAGACACTGCTTTGACCTCATTACTCTTACTGCTTTCGGATTGCGCAGATTTTAGCTTATTTTCAAGAGAAGAAAGACTATTTTTTAACTTGTAATTCTGCCAAGCCATACCACCTGCTAATACTGCCATTAAAACTACAATACAAAAAACCAGCACTTTATAAAAGCTGGCCTTGGCCTTGGATGTAGGATGACTTGCGGTATCTGTTTGGGCATACCGCTCAAAAGATTGCTCACCTATTTTAGAGCTGGAAATTTTTATTTTTGCTTTCGGCATAAAATATTTTTATCTTAACTTATTTATAGCACAAAACGGTAAAATCCGCAAAAAAAACCCTTTCAGGATGAAAGGATTTTTTTAAATACGATTTTACAGCAATTATTGAGCGCCAACAACGAATGGCGACGACGAGGCGGACACCCCGGCAGGCGGAGTCAGAGGATCTTGCGATGGAGGATTACTTAAAACCGTCTGGGGCAAAGAAGGACCCACGCCCCCTGCAGATACGGGTGTTGTAGTAGTCGTGGCAGCTGGAACCACCAAAGCATCTACTGCCGCGGCTGGAGTGCTACTAGCTATAGGCTGGACAGCCGACAACACAACTGCTACCGGGGTAGATGTAGCCGTCAGAGCAGGCGATGCCAAAGCCAATGGAGTTGCCGGCTGGCTAATACTGGCACCCAAGACATCCGGCGCATTCGGAACAGAAACACCTTTGGAACTAAACAGCTTGGCGCTTTTAACCGCTAGAGCAATCCAGCTAAAACTTATGTCCGTTGGCGCGGGTTTGTTAAGCGTAATGGTAAAACCTAATGAGCTCTTTTTTATTACAACGAACTGGATATTATTATTAAAAATATTTTGAGAAAAATTATTGGCGTCCAAAATTTGTGTGTCAGAGGTAGAAGAAGCGTCGACATTCTGGGTAATGCCTGTGCTGACAATTGGTTGCTCCAAATACGCCCGATCAAACGTCACTTCCACAGTTTGCGCGTTTTTCTTGATAACCGCAAAACCGGCAGTATCGGTGTTAAAATATGGCCGACCGATAAAATTCAAATCACTCAAAATTTCCAATTGACTGCCAATGGCAGAAATGCTGTCTACGCTTAAACCGCTTGCTAAAGTAATGCGGCCATTAATAACCAGGCCGGAGTCAGGCTTAGCCAGCTTTGACAAATTCAAAGACAGTTCATCATACTTGCTAAATAAAGTTTTTTGGTCATCAAACAGTTTGCCAATCTGCGTCGTGGAAGTGGCCTTAAAATCGTTTAAATTATTTTGAACGCTCAATATGGCAGTTTCGGTAGAAGATGCGCGGGCAGAAAGCTGGTTGGACATATCCTTTAGCGCAGACAAATCTGGGCTCTGAATACGCCCAACATTCAAACTCTCCAAAGTGGCTGAGGCTGCAATAATCGAGCCTGTAAAACTGGCATTACCCACCGCGTCAAAAGTCACACCATCACTGCCAAATATTGACTTAACGGAGAGCATGCCATTTTGAGGTAAAATAATTTGCAAGCCTTTGTCCAAAGCCGAATAGATTTTATCTACGTTTAAAGATTGAGATGTTAACTTTGGGGTAATTACTTCCACACCGGCAAACGCCCGATCAGTAAAAATTTCTGACAGTTGGGTTGATGTAGCAACCGCCGTAGGAGAGGAAACAAAGGCCTGTAAAATTTTTAGAGAATCTGTGTTGGAACTGTCCAAGGCCAAACCCAAAACAACATCTCCAATGGCTACCCCGTTAAAATAGCCTGAACGCACAAAAACCATAATTTTAGGCACCAGAGCGACGTTAGTGGTCGGATCAAAATCTTCTAAAGCCTGACCCACAACCCAGCCCGCCTTTACGGCTTTCATACCTATGCCCGGCAGGTTTGACGAAGTAATAAAATCGCCTGTATGAATGACCTGGGTAGCCAAAATCTTAACCGGCACTCTTCCGGCTAAGGCTATAGCGGGACGTAGCGGATTAATTTCGTAATGCGCGCCAGTCATTAACTGCACGCCGTTGCCATCCACTACCGTAGCCGGATTAGTGGAAACAATACCCAAGGCTTTTTTATCATAAGCTCCGCGGCTCTTTTGCACCACGCCGTGCACAGTGTCGGCCACAGCATTAGCCACAGCATCAATACTGACAATATCGGCATAATCCATTGCCTCACTAGCCGGATAAATTTCTGCGTAATCAGTACAATTGCCGGTGGTCAATGCGTGTGGCGCGCTGGCAAAGTTAGAACAATTGGCAACAACTACAAATTTGGCAGTGGGTGCGCTCGTTCCAACTCCCACATTCCCCTTCTGATCAACGACTAACATAGATACACCGGTGGAGGAAGTTATTTGCAAAGGGGCTTTGCCAGTCACGCCTTGCACATTAAAAGTATAAGCGGATGTAGTGGCATTAACTCCGGCTACTGTGCCATCGTCCAATATAATGCCGCTGCCCAAGGTGTTTTGGTCAACCCAACGGCTTGTATATCCGTTAGTGCCTGAGCCCAAAGCCAATATACCGGCTTTATCCGGGAATCGAAACTGCCTATTAGTAGAAAGCAGGGAAAAATCTAACTGTCCATAAAAACCGGAGATGGAATCAAAAATTCGAACTGATCCCGGAGTACCTGTACTGGTTTTAATGCCGGGCATTAGTAAAATATTACCTCCATTAAATGCTGTCCCGCCCGCAGCCGAACCGGCAATAATATTAACATTGCCGCCGTTGCCCTTTGTGGAAGCAGAACCTGACAACAAAGTCACAAACCCACCGTTGCCTGAAGTAAAACCACCGTTACCCGCGTTAATAGTCACCTCGCCGCCTTTGCCAATAGGAGCGCCTTGACCACCTGTAATATTTGCCGGTCCGCCTTTACCAATTGCGTCTCCCCCGCCACCGTAAAGGTCTAATATCGCCCCTTGTGCTCCGTTGCCCTGGTCTTCGTAACCGGGACGAAACTGCAAAATTCCACCCGGTTTCCCGGAGCTACCCATCCCGGTAGCAAACTGCAAACCATTACCCCAAGCCCCGGCGTTAGTTTGGTCTAATGTTTTAATTGTATAAGTTGTAGGTAACGCGTCCGGAAGAAAACTTATGCCGCCGGACAGGCCGACTGTGCCACTAACAAATAATTTATAAGCCGGCGTTGTAGTGCCTATCCCAACATTGCCGCCTGGCAAAACCGTAAATAATGACGCGCCTGTTGATGAATTAATTTGAAGCGGTTTATTACCTCCCGAACCCTGGACTAAAAAACTTACGCCTGATGAAGTCGCGTTTACGCCGGTCACCGCGCCATTGTCTATAAACAGACCGCTACTCATGGTGGTTGATGAGGTCCAGCGCGCCAAATAATCTTTACTGCCGCCGGAAAGAGACGCGGAAGCGGTTCCAAAATACAAATTACCGTTGGCGTCGCTAATCAGTGCCTGCCCAGCACCTGGGGTAGTAGTTGGCAAAGTTAAAGTATATGACACTGCAAGCGTCGTGGTGGCCAATAATCTAATTACTGATTGGTTGGTGGTTGAACCAGTATTAAAAATCATAGCAGATGCCAATCCGGCACCCTTGCTACCCAGTTGGATGTCCCCAATTATTTGCAGAGCAGACGACGGCGTGGCGGTACCGACGCCGAAATTCCCGGCAGAAGTAAACGCAGCCAAAACGCTTCCAGAGCTATTTCTAAATTCTGCAAGGTTAGAAGTTTGTGAACTGGTAGCCTGGACAACAAATGCGACCACAGACGCGCTACGCGAAGCAACATATAATCCTGCCTGCGGAGTGGAAGTTCCCACGCCCACATTCCCACCCATAAATACGGCCGCAGCACCAGCTCCGTTTTGTAAAACTTGTAAAGCAGCACCCTGCACATTTGAGCCCGCGTTAATCATTGAAGCCGGCGCAGAAGTGGCCGTATCGGGATTATATGTCACCAGCATAGCCGAAGCGGTGGTGGAAGTGGAAACAATCGCAATGCGGCCATCGCCAATTAGGTTATTGGCGTTAAAGGCAAAGGCCGCAGAAACCAATTGTTTTCGCGGCAGCATTTCCCCGTCATAACCGCTACCGGAGTTAAAATTAACGGTTAAATAAAGCTGGCCGGTAGAAAAATTCACACTGGATAAATCGGTGTAGGTACCCAGTTTTACACTAAATACTCCATTAGCAAAATTTACTTGCGAACCGCCGTTGCTGCCATCCCAGGTTTCAGTCCATAATAAATTTCCGCCAGAAGCTGCGTTATAAATTTTAAACTGCACGCTGTAATTACCATCAGCTATGTTTGTCCCGTCGCTTTGCTTGGTAAGCTTGCCCTGAAAATTAATTAACTTTGGGATGGCAGCTTGGGTATAGTAAACCTGGCTTAATGCCAAAATAATAAAGCTAACCAAAAACAGCGACAATCTCTGTTTGCGCTTCCTAACATCAAAATTAGTATTACTTATGGGGGCTCTCATTTGTATTTTTGTTTTGTTCACCGCACTGATCTCTCCCCCCTAAAATTAGACCAGACGTGTAAATGAATGTTTTGATTTCTATATACTCTGGCGATGTGCCACATGGCTAAAAGGCCGGACTTTAAAAAACGATGGTTTTGACTTCGTGGTTCCAATTCCTCAAAATTTTGGATGTACCGAAAAAAAACTGGCTCGACTGCTTAATTGTCAAAAGCTCGAGAAGCTCATGAGATGTTATATATTTAGCTCCGACAAAAAATAGAAATCCGGAATTAAGTGTCGGGATAAATATACAAATGACACAAATCACGCCAATAAAAACAGCGCGGTTGTGCTTTTTAGCCTATCTGTATTTTAATTAATTTTTATTTTTGTTTCATTCGCTGCTTATGCTTATTTTGGCATAAAAGTGAAAGGTCTTTTTTGTTCTGAAAAAGTAACCAAAAGTTACCTTAACTTAACAAATCTTACCTTTATATTATAGCACATAAGAAGAATTTTGTCCAATGAAAGTCTTGTACAATGGAACATGGCCCCTATCTTTGGAAGGCTTCTAACGGGGAGTGGTACCCCAAACGATGACAGTCGGATGATTAGTTTTTAAGCTGTACAAAGAATCTCTGCCTGCCACACTTACTTGATGATACTAA
>JBBREH010000048.1:0-7071 GCA_038203095.1 Candidatus Doudnaibacteriota bacterium
TTAAGCATCAGTCATAGCCATAACGGCTGGGCAAAGCTTATGCAAGAAGCAAAATCTAGATTATTTAGAAACATTAAATTTAAGGATCAATCAAAAGTTGTGGCTGGCGTTTAGGGGCCATGTCTTGATTAGAAAATACTGCCAATTGACAAAGTCTTTTTCTTCGGCCGCGCCCTTGGGCACGCTACCGGCTAAATAAATTTTCATAAAATATATCTCTGAGTAAATCAACCGTCGCCTTTAAATTAGTGGCCACCAAACCCAAAAATACCCCTTTGAATTAGCCAATCTGCTAAAAAGTAAAAAAGCAAACATATGTCGATTTTATATTTGGCATTGTGATTTTGCTTCTTAAACTTTCATCAAGGCGCCTTTTAAGTTGACTAATTTTTTTGCTTGTGACAAAAACTTGCTGGCTTCTAAAATTTCCATTAACACGGGATTATTTTTTTTGTCAAAATGGATTACGACATTATCAATTTCTTCAGCGTAATCAACCGGCTGTTTGCTTATTTCCCAAGCAAGAACATCTGCCTCCGGCTCGTATGACATTTTAATTTTTTTTGTTATCATATTGTTTAATTCTCCCCGGATAAAAAGTAATAATTTTAATTAAATTCTTTAGCTCTTTCTTATATACTACCCGTAAAACGTGCCCTTTGTCAATTTTCCGCTGAGCAACAAACAACGGCAACCTAGACTTGTCAATCAAGTCAGGATCTTGGACAGCTTCTTCAACTTGTTCCTTTGAGACCGCAAATTTATGCCGTTTAAGAACCTGAAATTTATCTCTGGCGTGTTTAGTAAAATAAATCATTCGGCGGAATTAAAAATCCGTTTTATTCGGTTGGTCAGAATGCCCATACTAATGTCGGACTTAATGTAATATTCCAAAACCTTGTATTCTTCGGCTTTTTTTATGCTTGCCTGGTCGGAAAGATTGCTGACCACCAAAACCGGAGTTATTGCAATGAAAGGATCTGACATTGCGCGCAGCTTTGCCAGCACGCCAAAACCGTCCAGCTTGGGCAAGAGCAAGTCCAAAACTATTACATCGGGCTTACTTTGCTCAATTTGGGCAACGGCCTCCTCCCCGTCTTTAACTGGTATAACGTTAAAAGTGGAAGAAAGCTGGTCCACAACAATCTTCCTAAGCATATCATCGTCTTCCACCACCAAAATTTTTTTGTCGGAGTAACTCATAAATTTTAATTGAATTTTTTTAAAAACTTCTGTATTATTAAGATACTTTGATAATGCGGGATTAGTACAATGGTAGTATGAGACCTTCCCAAGGTTTAGACACGGGTCCGATTCCCGTATCCCGCTCCAGAATTTAATAAATCCCTCAAATTCAATTAATTTTTGCTCCGGCTAATTTAGCTTATCACGAATTTGTTATAACTGTGTTTCTTAAGTACTTATAAATTAAATAGCCGTAAATTACTCCAAAAGGGGTAAACAAAATATCGAGTAGTGTTTTTTGAATAAGATTCCGAATGTCTTTTTGAAAAGGAAAAAATTCCACAATGATAGCCAGCACTATTGCTGTTAATATATAAATAATTCCAAGAAATAACTAACGCCATAAAACAGGCCAGAATTTTCCGTGTACTAATTTTTTACTTGCGCCTAAGGCATTAGTATCACGCAATCCTTCGGAAATACACACATAAGGGCTTAAAGCAAACCATACATAAAAAATTATTCCGGGAATAACCAAAAGTATAGTACCGGCTCCTACAGCCAAACCGGATAAAAGCCCAACGCCTAACATGGTCCAGATTTTTCCTTTGCTTTTGCGGAACGCTGAGCCAAAATTGACATCCTCCGTATTATCAATCATCATTGCTATTGCTTGGATTAGAGCAGTTCCCGCCCACATACATACATAAATAGCACCTATAAGAAAAATAAAAAACAATAAAATAAAATAGCCACCTAAGTTTGTACCGCCTTTTTTTGCCGCTAAATACAAAGCAACTCCAACACCAAAAATCAAAAATGGAATTAAATAAATTCCCACTAACAACCCAAACTTTTTTATATACAAATTCCAAGTTTGGCTGAGCAATTTAGAAGCCTTTGGCAGTTCGGTTTTATCTGAAATCGGCACAGGCTGATGGATCATAGGCGGATTTGGCACTATTAAATTTTCCATATAATTTTTTCATTACTAATTAGTTCCATTATAATACATATTTAGAGGGTTTGCTATAATAAGTCCGAGCGGAGTTGAAAATGTACTCCAGTAAAGATTCCGGTTGCTCCTGAATTTTGTTTTGAGACAAAAACAATGCATCGCCCTACATACCTAACAGCCAATCAAGCATCGGCTTTAAAAATGGGTCGGCGTTTGTGCCGTAAACCATTCTGCCACCCAGGCCGCCGGTGATGGTAATGCAAATAAGGCCTAATAAGGCTAAAAGTATTACTAACTTAGTTTCTACAAAAAAACTCGCAAGTCTAACTACTGCTTGCCAAAGCTGGACAGGCAATGAATTGCGACTAAAAAATCTACTAATATCTTCCAGGTTCAACCAAACTACTAAATACCCCACAGCTAATATCCCAAAAATTACTAGGCTTAAATCCGCAAAATTTTCGTGTATACTTACCACTTGTCTAAAATTGGATATAGGCGAATTAAAACCTCCCGTATTTACCGTGTCCTTTGCTGTATCGCCTGTAAAATAAGCGGCTAAAGCTCCCGCCCCTCCAAGCATCAATAAAATTGCCTTAGCATAAAACCAATAGGCCTGTCCGGCAATTTTTTTAAAGCGTACCAGCTCCATTAAAGCATAAACCGTTAACAGCGCGATGGGAAAGTGGACAAAAAGAGGGTGTAAATTCATAAACATATTATAGCATAGCCTTGCTGTCTTTACGGAATACGCAGGGCATCTATACGAATATACGGACCAATAAAATCCTGGTGCTCACTCCTTATATCCGTATTAATTCCGTATTTCGTAAAGTTGATTTTGACAATAATAAACTCTTATGTGAAAATACATTAGTAATGAAACTACACACTAGAAAAATTCCGGCCACAATGGCTACACAGCACCCGGACAATGCCAGAAAGCCCTATTGGCATAACGACTCGTTTATTCCGGCTATTGAAGAAACCAAAGAGTTATTTTTGTCTTTGGCCGATTTAGGCGCGAGCGAATATATGTGGGATTGGGAAGGGAAATTGGTGGACGAGTCGGTTTTAGAAAGACTGCTTGCCAAACAATTTGAATATTTCAAAAAAAATCCCATTGGTAAAAATAAGTTTCTGACTTTCCGGCTCCCCAACTTAACCGTGGAAACGGAATTTCGTTTGGGTCGTGCGCTAATGGGTATACTTTCCGCGGCCGGTCTTTGTAAACAAGTCGGGTTACATACTCCCCCACTGTTTGAGGTAATTTTGCCAATGACTGAGAGCGCTTCACAAATGTTGGAAGTGCAAAAAGCTTTTTCGGAAATTGCCTCGCTTAAACATCCTTTAAACAAATTTGAAAAAGACTCATTAAAGCATATAGAAATTATTCCGTTGTTTGAACAGGTTGGCACCATTATTCGCTGTGGCAAAATTCTGGAAGAATATTTTGAAATGCACATAAAGACCTTTGGCTTTTTGCCCAAAACTTTGCGGCCATTTCTCGCCCGTAGTGACCCGGCTCTTAATTCAGGACTAATACCAACTGTGACCGCGGCTAAAATTGCGCTGTCGGATTTTAAAAATTTAGAAAAAAAATATCACATTAAACTCTACCCAATTATTGGCGTGGGTTCCCTGCCGTTTAGAGGTGGGCTTTATCCACTTAATCCGGAAAGATTTATTTCCGAATACCAAGGCATTCGCACAGTTACAGTGCAAAGTGCGTTTCGCTATGACTATCCCAAACAACGGGTAATAAATGCCATTAAAACTCTAGAAAGAGAGCTTCCCAAAGGCAAAACTAAAGAAATTTCCGATAAAGAAAAACAGGAATTGGTTTTGGCCATTCAGCCTTTTGAAAAAGCTTATCAAAGTTCCATTTCAGGCATAGCGCCAATTATTAACTTGCTCGCCGCACATATGCCCAAACGCCGTGAACGTGTCCAGCATATTGGCCTGTTCGGCTACAGTAGAGGCATGGGCAAAGTACGCTTACCCAGAGCCATTACTTTTACCGCCGCGCTTTATTCTTTAGGCGTACCTCCAGAATTAATTGGTACCGGCCGTGGGCTGGCTGCGGCAAAAAAAGCCGGTCACCTGCACTTGCTGGAAAAGTACTACGTTAATATGGCGCACGATTTATATTTTGCCGGTAAATTTTTGTACCGTCCGGGACTAATTAATTTAGCCAAAAAATCCAAAGCCTGGAAAGACATTTTAACTGACGTAGAAGAAATAGAAAAATATTTAGGCAAGCCTCTGGCGCCTAAATATTTAAATGAGCAAGAACACCAACTACTCTCCGCCCGCCTGCACAAAAACCTCCACAGCGGCAAAAATATTACTTCGCTTATTGAACAATCCGCGCAATTAAGAAAAAGTTTGGGTTAAAATTATGAACGAACAAAAAAATCGTGAAAATTTTACCGAATGGTATGGCGGAATTGAAGAAGTTGTGGATGTTGAAAATCACAGAGATGAGGTGCAATTGGGACTTAATGCGGAAACCCATAAACCATCTGCTAAAAATCCGAAACGTGAAAGAAAACATAGAAGTTAAACTTTAAAATAAGCAAAAAAGAAGGAGCTCTGAAAAGATCCTTCCTTTTTTGATGATGTACCATTTATCTAGACCAAATAAAACCCTATATTAAAATTAGACAATGAATAAACAAATTTCGATCAACAAGCTGTTGATAGTTGGCAGTGTGGCATACGATAGCATTCAAACACCGCTTAGTAAGGTAAATAAAACCCTGGGCGGAAGCGGGAGTTATTTTAGCCTGGCCGCGAGTTATTTTACCAGGCCTTCGCTGGTTGCGGTAGTTGGTGATGATTTTAAATCGGCTGATGTAAAAGTCTTGGCTAATCGTAAAATTGATATCTCCGGTCTTAAAAAGGCCAAAGGAAAAACTTTTCACTGGGCAGGCAAATATCATTATGATTTAAACTCTCGCGACACGCTAAAAACCAAACTCGGCGTGTTTGCCAATTTTAAACCCATTCTCTCCCCTGCCCACCAACAGGCGGAATACGTTTTTTTGGGAAACATCCACCCGTCTTTACAACTTGACGTTTTAGGGCAAATTAAATCCGCCGCCCGGCGGACCAAATTCGTGGGGCTGGACACTATGAATTACTGGATAGAATCTGCCCCTGCTGAATTAGCTAATATTTTGGGCAAGGTGGATATTTTAATTATTAATGACAGTGAAGCTCGGGAACTGACTAAAGAACATAATATTGTTAAGGCGGCGGGGAAAATTTTAAAACAGATGTCGTCACCCTCCCCTAACCCCTCCCATCAAGGGAGGGGAAATAAAGTCCTGATAATAAAACGCGGGGAATATGGGCTTTTAATGTTCAGCCACAAGCGTAGCGTGCCGATTTATCGGCTTTCCAAAAATGCCGAAAAATTAGCACACTACACATCAAAAAATCTTCAAATTTTCACCCTCCCCGGCTACCCGCTAGAAGACGTAAACGACCCCACAGGCGCAGGCGACTCCTTTGCCGGCGGATTTATGGGCTACCTGGCAAAGACCGACAATACATCGTGGACTAATTTAAAACGCGCCTGCGTCGCCGGCTCCGTAATGGCCAGCTTTTGCGTAGAAAGTTTGGGGGTAAAAAGACTGCTAAATATTTCAAGAACCGATATATCCAAACGCTTAAAAGATTTTAAAGAGCTGACGGATTTTGAGGTATAGGCTTTTTATGCGGAGCTCTCCCCTCTTGAGGGGAGATGCCCAAAGGGCAGAGAGGTTGCAGTATGAATAAACAAATTACCCCCGAACCATTTTTAACAAACTCCCGAAGCCTAAGAAAAAGCCAAACCCCCTGGGAAGCCAAACTCTGGGCACGGCTCCGGGGAGGCAAATTTTATAGTTTAAAATTGAGATAATACTTAAAATTAGCGCTTAAATTTGTTAATTAGTGGCATACTTAAGGTAAATTATTAACATAAATTAACTATGCCATTTAAAAAAAGTGTAAATACTGCGGTTCCTATGAAGTTATTTGTAAGGGAAAGCAATTAAACCTCCAAAGATACCAGTGTAAAGTCTGTAAGAAAAATTTTCAAAGTAGCAGAAGAAGAAATAGGCCTGTAAAAAAATTATTTAAAGAATATGTTTGGGGCAGACAAACAACAATTCAATTAGCTGCTAAATATCACAGGAGCATCGATTGGGTAAGAAGATATCTTGAGCGGGCCAATCCTCAAGGCTGTTACTTGCACCCGCAACCGATTGTGGTCGCCGCCGATGTAGTGTTCTGGGGCAGAGAGTATGGAGTGGTGGTATTCCGCGATGTTGATGCCAAACGCAATTTGTATTGGTGGGAGTTAACTAAGGAAACGGGAGAAGCCTATCGTATCGGCAGAGAATGTCTGGAAGAGCTGGGTTTTACCTTTGATGCCATTGTTTTAGACGGCAGGCCGGGGATAAAACAGGTGTTTGAGGGTATCCCGACTCAACATTGTCAGTTCCACCAAATTAAGACTGTAAACAAATATTTGACCCGAAGGCCAAAATTACAAGCCGCAAGAGAATTGCGAACCATAGCCTTAGCCTTAACCGAAGTTAACGAAGAATATTTTACCACCTTACTTAATCAGTGGCACGAAAAATGGAAAGACTTTTTAAAAGAACGAACTGATAACCCAATTACCAAAAAATGGTTTTATACCCATAAACGAATTAGGTCTGCCTACCGAAGCTTAAACACTAACCTGCGTTACCTGTTTACTTACCAGAAATACCCGGAGCTACATATTCCCAATACTACCAATTCCTTGGACGGCAGTTTTAGTCACTTGAAAGATTTATTGAGAATCCATCGAGGACTAAAAAGGCATCGACGATACAAACTCATCCAGGAGATTTTAGCAAATCCTAAGCACTAGAATTAAGTATTATACC
>JBBREH010000049.1:0-6877 GCA_038203095.1 Candidatus Doudnaibacteriota bacterium
TACTACCAATTCCTTGGACGGCAGTTTTAGTCACTTGAAAGATTTATTGAGAATCCATCGAGGACTAAAAAGGCATCGACGATACAAACTCATCCAGGAGATTTTAGCAAATCCTAAGCACTAGAATTAAGTATTATACCAGTAATTTGCAGCAGTCTAAGTATTTAAAATCAGGTTTTACTTTAATAGAGCTTTTGGTAGTTATTGCAATTATAGGTCTGCTTGCTTCTGTTGTTTTGCTAGCTTTAAATTCTGCCCGGGCTAAATCTAGAGACGCCAAACGTTTAGCCGATGTAAGGCAAATGGCCACCGCTATGGAATTATTTTTCAACGATAAATCTTCCTATCCAACCCAAACAACAGCCGGTCTCTTTTCCAGCACTTATCTTACCCCGACTTATATGGGTCTAATTCCCAAGGCTCCTACGCCGGCGGACTCCGTAACCTGCCAAAATACGTATAACGGCCTGACGGGTAATGATTATATTTACACCACTCCTGCCGGCGCTACGGTTTCCAGTTATTCTTTAAGTTTTTGTTTGGGAGCAATAACCGGTGGGTATCAGCCCGGCATTCATACATTAACTCAGGCAGGAATTCAATAATAGTGCGTTACACAAATAAACACCTTCCCGCACGACGTGGGAAGGTGTTTTGTAAAAATATTTTAAGTAGTCTAAAATGAAAGCAGCGGAAGAAATAAAAAAATAAAATGAATTTGCCAAATATTTGAACAATAATCCAAAAAAAAGTGAAGCCGGATCTACCCATACACCAAATAATTTGGTGTATGGGTTTACTCTCATTGAACTTCTTGTTGTTATTGCCATTATTGGTTTGCTCGCCAGCGTAGTTTTGGTGGCTTTAAATGGCGTACGACAAAAAGCGCGGGACACCCAGCGGATCGCTAACATTCAGCAGGTTGTAAAGGCTTTGCAATTATATTATCAGGACCATGGTCAGTATCCCAATCCTACTTGTCCCTGCGGAGACGGTGGCTGGGAAACCAGCACGGCCGATCCGACGCAGTTTATAGAAGCTTTAAAACCTTATTTAGGCGGACATAACACCCCATCCGACCCTTTAAATCAAACCGTGCTGGGTGTAAGTATGTTTGGCCCACGACCCGGCTCATATTATTTTGCCTATTACCGTTACGCACCGGCGCCGGGTTACTGCGGTTGTCCTTCGGGCGCCTCCTCTAATTGCGTGAATACAACCAAGCCCATTGCGGTGTTAGTAATTCATAAAATGGAAGTTTTAGTGCCAGATAATTTGCCAGACCCGGGAATGCCTTTGCCAACAAGCATTAATTTACCCCGCGGGATTTGTGGTGACCCGGGAGTAGATAATGTTTGCACCCAGGTAGATTACACTGCCGGCCAATGCCGCGACTGGTCCATGGAATTTGACTACTCGGTGGTTCTGGTTGAATAAATTGATTGCCGTTTTTATTATCCTCTTTGGGTTTAATATTTCGCAACTCTGCTGTGGTTTCCACCCCGAGCCTGCCTTGCCGGTAGGCAGGTGCATCCGACTGTGTCCGTCATAGTCCGTCAGCCTAGGCTGACAGATCCGTCCGCCTTAGGAGGACTGGACATTCGGGGTCGAAATGGCAAGTAGTTGCAGTTGATACCTCGCAGCTTGCTGCAGGGGGCAGTTCACTTTTACACGGTTTTATTTTTAGGAACGATTAAGCTATAATTTTTGTTTTGTCGAAAAGCAAAAATGATGATAAGCTATTTACCCCCGGCCGCAAGAGTCGTAACCGGGGTTTAAAGGAGGCCCTTCATTTTAAGTGCCTCAGTCAAATACCGGAGTTTATTCTTCGGTATGCTCTGGGTGGAACTTCGCTGAGAGAAATGGCTTCTTTCGAGGAGTATTCGTTTTTTTGTGAAGCCTGTCAGTCTGCCGTAGCTGCGGTTGATAGGACCTTGCGCGAAGCGTAAGGAATACAACCAAGTCTAATTTAGGTGTACCCTAAATTAGACGGGGAGTCTGCTACCGCTGTCCTTATTATTTTATATTTGTATTGCTGATTATTTTAGAAGTTTTTACTGCCATGTTTCACTGGGAAAAGTTGAATAGGAGTAACTGTTCACTTGGGGGTAGTGCAGTGCGCCGATTTATAGCTATCTTAAAAAGTCCATAAATGGGCGGACTACACGATCGTTATCGAACTTTTGTCATCGATGATTGAGGGTATGCTGGTTTTATGGTAGAATATTAAATTGTTAACTAATTTAAATAATCATTTTGATGTCAGAAATAATTATTCCTAGCAATCTTCCTGTCGCAGAAAATAACTTTTCCGGTCTACAGCATCAGTCATCATTTAAAAAATGGGCGGGATTGGGTGTGTTAACTTTGGGTTTAGCCATTGTGGTAATAGACACTAGCTTATTAAATGTTTCTTTAGCTACTATTATAAAAGATTTGAATACCGACCTGCAAAGCCTTCAATGGGTAATTACTGCTTATGCCTTAGTACTTGCGGCTTTTACTATTACCGGTGGGCGTTTAGGAGATTTATACGGTCGTAGAAAAATGTTTATGCTAGGCGCGATTATTTTTGCCACCGGTTCATTCATTGCTTCCATTAGCCACTCCATTCCGGTACTGCTTTTTGGTGAAGCAATTGTTGAGGGGTTTGGCGCTGCCTTAATGATGCCGGCTACTGCTTCTTTGGTTGTAGCTAATTTCAAAGGCAAAGATAGAGCCACAGCTTTTGGCGTGTGGGGAGCTGCGGCTGGGGCATCTTCTGCAATTGGACCCTTACTGGGCGGATATTTAACCTCACATTACAGTTGGCGTTGGGGTTTCAGAATAAATATTTTTGTGGGAATTATTGTTGTATTAGGCTCTCTGTTTCTAATTAAAGAATCTTTGGACGAAAGAAAGCCCAAATTGGATTGGTGGGGTGTACTGCTTTCATCTGTCGGACTATTGGCTATAGTCTTTGGTATTATTGAATCTTCTACTTTGGGCTGGTGGCATGCAAAAAAAGCTTTTGAATTTTTTGGACATTCTCTTGCCTTCAGCAACTTTTCATTGGTGCCGGTAAGTATTTTGTTTGGTTTTGTAATGTTAGCGATTTTTGCCTGGTGGGAGCTACGTTTAGAAAAAAGAGGTCAGACCCCATTGGTATCCATGAAGCTTTTGAGAAATCAACAATTTACTTCGGGAGCAATTACTACGGCCATTTTGACTTTAGGGATGACGGGCATGGTTTTTGCTCTGCCCGTTTTTTTACAAACAGTAAAAAATTTAGGCGCGTTTGATACTGGTTTGGCGTTATTGCCTTTATCTCTCGCGTTATTAATTGTTGCTCCTCTTAGCGGGATTTTAAGTAAAAAAATTACGCCAAAGTATATTATTATGGCCGGTTTGTTAATAGACGTAGCCGCGGCCTTTGTTATCCGGTCAAATATTAGTGTAGATATGCCAATTAGCCGACTTATATTTGGTCTTACTATTTATGGAATTGGTATGGGTTTGGTATTCCCTCCTATCTCGAATTTAGTGTTGTCCGCGGTGCCGGTGGAAATGGCGGGAGAGGGCTCGGGGGTGAATAATACTCTTCGCCAAGTTGGCGCGACTTTGGGGGCGGCAATTATTGGTGCGGCCATTTTAACCTCCGTTTCAGCGCATTTGGTTAAGGGGATAGAAGCTAGTCAGATCATCCCCAATGCTGCCAAGGCACAAATTATTTCCGTGGTGTCCGATCCGGATTCCAACGTGGAATTTTCTTCCGGTAAATCCTTACCGGGAGTGGGTAGTGGCCTTATTGGTGACGAAATGAAAGCTCTTGTTAATGGCGCGTCTGCAATGGCAACCCGCGATGCATATGTTTATTCAGCGCTATTTGCCTTTTTATGCTTTATTACGGCTTTATTTTTGCCAAAGACAGACGTGCATGTGGACGGTGCCGCTCCGGAAATGAGTCATGGTTTTGGCAAATTTGCGCTGGCCGGACTGCTCTTAGTGCTAGGTATTTCTACAGCTTATTTGCTACTGAGGCAGAGCGCTAATCAGGTATTGGCGAGCGGCCTTAAACCGTCAATTATAAACATGGCTAATTTTAACATCAGTCAGAATTCTTTTGCGCCTTCCTTTGCATCGGTTGCCGAATCAGGTGATGCTTCTGCTACGCCTGTTAACTCCGTAGCCGCTCTTACCCCTGCGAGTATTGCTTCTACTACGCCTGATTACCCTGCTAGTACTACGCCTCTTGTGGTGGAAAAAATTTATACAGATAATGCTTTAGGTTTTAGTGTAAAGGTTAACCAAGAGTGGCAGGCTACAAAAGCTCCCAGTGGTTTTGAAGTTGTGTTTGTTAACGCTCAAGAGCAAACTGTAGATGTTCAGGCTTATAAAAGTAATGGTGATAGTTTAGATGTTGTTTTGAGTCAGTTAAACGGTAGTCCAAGCGTTTCCGATATTTTCCGCACAAGTTTCTTGGGAGAACCCGCCATATCTTTTAAGACCGACAGTTCTCAAGCAATTGCCGTCATTCATAATAATAAACTTTACTACCTTATGGCGCCAAGTTTAAATTTGGGTTTAGTCAAAAGCTTCGCGTTCTTGCCTTAAGTAAGCCAAGTTCAAAAATCTTAAAATTCCGTAATATTTTTTAATCTACAGATAGATAATCCTGTAAAATAAATATGTGCCATGAGCATTTAAAGGGACTGTTGCCAAATGGCATTTTGACTGCAAATTGAAAATTTTGGCCATTCAGCCAAAAAAATTTATCCACTTAACTGAGTGTTAAACGTCAAAATTTGTTTTAACTGACTGGCTCAAAATTTTCAATTTTCGTCTGAAAAGCCCATTCGACAACAGCTCCTTAAAATCCGTTTGATAGTTGATATTAAAAATTAGAAAATAGGGATAAGGTGTGTATAATCTGTATATAAATAGGCTTTTAAGCTCCAACCGGTATATGTTTAAAAACGCTTGGCTGGCTTTACTAATAGTCAATAAAAAGCCTTGTTTTATTGACTAAATAAGTTATTAGAGGCCCAAAAACCTTATTTTCTAGAAAAATATCAAATATTGTATAATAGGGGTTGACACACATTGGCAAAAGGTTTATAATTGCTAAGCATTAAGAAATTAAATCTTAATATTTAAAAACGGCATAAATATTTAGTTCAATTTTGCCCTAGCGTAATCTTAGCCTCTAGCGGGATAATTACTAGGGATCCCCAAAGGTTTAAATAAGGGGAGACTGGACATTATCCACGACTCAAATTGGATGTGTTTTTTTTAGCCCAAATTTATAATTTTAAAAATCTCGATTGAAGCAAAGCATCACTTTTTTGCAAAGAGATCCTTCGCTTCGCTCAGGATGACGTCAATTTAGAGACGTATTGAGCGAGTGCACCTTAACAGTTAAATAGTGATTAGAAAACAATAATATCTTCCCTGATATTATTGTGTACAAAACCATCGTGTCTTGATAAATTTAAACCTTATCGAGATGCAATGTTTGCGTCAATTCAATTGAGTTCAATGATACATTATAGGTTTTATTAATTGAGCCTTTCCCAAATCAATTAAGCCAAGGTTTGTCTTTTAGACAGATCGAACTCTACTTATTTTTTTCTGTCCCGGCTTTGCCAGGACATTCAAGATAAAATATTTAGTTCTAAATAAGAGTTTGATCCTGGCTCAGGATGAACGCTGGCGGCGTGCCTAAGACATGCAAGTCGAGTGGGTTTAGGCCCACGGCGAACGGGTGAGTAATACCTAGGAACTTTCTTTAAGTGGAGCATAACCCATGTAATGTGGGATAATACTCCATGTGACCGTAAGGTCAAAGTCGTAAGACGCTTAAAGTGAGGCCTGGGCACCATCAGCTAGTTGGTAAGGTAATGGCTTACCAAGGCTATGACGGTTAGGGGTCCCGAGAGGGATAACCCCCACACTGGAACTGCGACACGGTCCAGACTCCTACGGGAGGCAGCAGTTTGGAATTTTGGACAATGGGCGAAAGCCTGATCCAGCGACGCCGCGTGGACGATGAAGGCCTTCGGGTCGTAAAGTCCTTTTGCTCGGGAACAATATTTTGAGCGTACCGAGAGAATAAGAGGTTGCTAACTCTGTGCCAGCAGCAGCGGTAATACAGAGACCTCAAGCGTTATCCGGAATCATTGGGCGTAAAGCGTACCGATAGGTGGTTTTACAAGTCAGAAGTGAAATCTTAAGGCTCAACCTTGAGACTGTCTTTTGAAACTGTAAAACTAGAGGGGCAAAGAGGAAGCTGGAACAAACGGTGTAGTAGTGAAATGCGTTGATATCGTTTGGAACACCAATAGCGTAGGCAGGCTTCTGGGTGCCACCTGACACTGCTAGGACGAAAGCGTGGGTAGCGACAAGGATTAGATACCCTTTTAGTCCACGCTGTAAACGATGATGATTAGGTGCTAGAGAGTATCGACCCTCTTTGGTACCATAGCTAACGCGTTAAATCATCCGCCTGGGGAGTACGGCCGCAAGGCTAAAACTCAAAGGAATTGACGGGGACCTGCACAAGCGGTGGAGCATGTGGTTTAATTCGACGGTAAGCGAGGAACCTTACCAAGTCTTGACATATACCTGCATACTCTAGAAATAGGGTAGCCTTCGAGGGTGGTACACAGGTGATGCACGGTTGTCGTCAGCTCGTGCCGTGAGGTGTTCACTTAAGTGTGAAAACGAGCGCAACCCCTACTATGAGTTACAAGTGTCTCATGGAACTGCCCGCGTTTAAGCGGGAGGAAGGTGGGGATGACGTCAAATCAGCGTGGCTCTTACGCCTTGGGCGACACACGTGCTACAATGGGGAGAACAAAGGGACGCCAAGGAGCAATCCGGAGCAAATCCTATCAAT
>JBBREH010000050.1:0-6873 GCA_038203095.1 Candidatus Doudnaibacteriota bacterium
TTTTTGTTTTTGCATATATTCAATTGTATTTTTGTTTTTAAAGCGACCTTTTATGCTTATGCTATTATTATCTCATAAAATCCATCATTTAAAAAACTAACTGTTTTTGGCTATTTTAGGCCAAAGGCGTAAGTCCTACTATGTTTATAAAAAATTTGCTCATTGGTAAACTTGAGGCTTTTAATGTTTTGGTTGAAATGGAAAAATGGACAGCCTACTACACAGAAGTTTCCAGACAGAAAAATAAAGTTATGGAAATTTTAGGGTTTAAAGGTAAAGCGGAGGCTTTGGAGGAAATTAAGAAAAGTTTAATTAATTAAATTATGTCAATTGCTGAAACCGGATTTAATCCCGAGGAGCATAAGAGCGAAGAAGGAAGTAGTCTTATGCCCAGGCGGGATATTCTTACGTTTGGGGCTGCGGCAGCTGCCCGTTTTGGCCTTCGTATTTGGAAAGACAAAAATGAGCAAGGCCAATCCACGGACAGGCTGTCCGGCGCTTTGCGTGGGGATTTGGAAAATAGTTATTTGGAAATTAATGGCAAAAAGCTTAGCGGTGTGGAACTGACCAAGTTATTTAAAGATTTGGTTGGAGAAAAGGCTCTCAGCGCGGAACAAATAAAAGAACTTATGGCATCTTATTCCGATATGGTAGAAGTGGAGGCCGATTTTGGCAAAGGTTTTAATACATTAAAAATTTTGGAGGATGTTGAACCCATTGTGCGACGGGTAACCGCTGGCCGGGTAATAACCTCAAATTCTTTTGGTCCCGGTCAGGTGAATCCGGAGGCGGCGCGGGGTGTAGTAATAAAATATGCCAGGCGATTGGAACAGGCTAAAATCCTAAGTTCGGAGCAAATTGCCACTCTCAGCAGACCCGGGGTAAAAAGACAGGAAGTCGTTAGTGCTTTAAAGTTAAGTGATGACGAAAGTGTTGTTTATGGATTTTTAATTTATTATGATGCCTATAGCCATTACGGCCGGGATAAACAGGGAAAATTGCACACCAATCATCTTGCGGACTCGCGAGCTTTTAGCTTAGCGGTAGCTGCTTATAGTGCCAAACTGGAATCGCCACGCGGAGCCAAAGTCCAAACGTATTTAAATGAATTACTTATTTCAAACCCCGACCTTAGAAAAATAGTAACACAGCAGTTGAGTTGGCCAGAAAATAAACTTTTGAATGTTGACGGAGATTTGGGAAAGGATAGCTTGGCTTTAATGAAGGCAGTCTCTCAATTGCCGGAAATTGGCGTGGTAATGCCTCATGAGCTTGAGTTAGGAGTCAAAGCCGGACAGGAAGAGCGAATGAAGGCAATGCAAAACTGGCTGGAAGCTGTGAGGCCAAAGTGGCGTGACAGCGTGAATGGTTTTTTACAAGAGGAAAGCCAAAAAGATTATTTGGTTGATCGCGGGGCATTGGCAGAAATGGTCAGTCGGCGCTATTTGGCCGCTAACAAAGCCTATTTAATTATTAAAGACCTGGTTGGGGAAGAAAAATCTAGGCAATTATACAGGCCTTTTGTGGAAGAGCGGAAAGGAGATTTTATAAATGTAATTAGATCCAAAAAAGCCTTTGAGCAGAAATTTCCAAGTGTTGCGTATAAGGTTTTTATAGATAAATTAATGAAGAGTCTTATAGCAACCGATTATGATACGAAACGGAAAATTTTAACCTTTGACGAAAAATATTCCGGATGTGTGCAAACGGGCTTTGAAAAGGCAAAAACTCCCGTCCATAACAATAAAAATGCTTTTGAAAGAGTGGTTAGGGCGCACGACGCGCATCCTAATGACCCATCCAGAATTGGTTTATACGAACCCCGCCCGTTAAGGCAAAAAAAAGCCAATCAGACATTAATCACCTCCAATTAAAAATAAAAAACGCTCTCGGTTAAGAGCGTTTTTTATTGGATAGTTACGGAGCGTCCTACCCTTCTTAAGGGAAGGTGGCAGCGAGGCTGACGGAAGGGTTGGAGTATTTTGCTCGTGATTATCCAACCACCTCCCCCCGCCAAGGCGGGGTACTCCTCCTTGGAAAGGAGGAGAGGCTCCGCGGTTAAGCTTACGGTTTCAAAAATTTTACCAAAAGTAGCGCTACAATGTTTATGATCTTGATCATCGGGTTAATTGCCGGGCCCGCGGTATCTTTGTACGGGTCGCCAACGGTGTCGCCGGTGACTGCGGCTTTGTGGGCTTCGCTGCCTTTGCCGCCGTATTGACCTTCTTCAATATATTTTTTAGCGTTATCCCAAGCGGCTCCGCCGGTGGTCATGGAAATTCCTACAAACAAACCGGTAACAATCGTTCCAACTAGCAAACCTCCAAGTGCCGCGGCGCCTAAAGTTAATCCAACTACAATCGGCACCACTACCGGAATTAATGCCGGCACAACCATTTCTTTAATGGCGGCTTTGGTAACAATGTCTACGGCAGCGGAGTAATCGGGTTTGCCCGTGCCATCCATAATGCCTTTAATTTCCCTAAATTGCCTTCGTACTTCTTCCACCACGGCCTTGGCCGCGTTACCAACTGCACTCATTGCAATTGAGGCAAACAAATAAGGCAATAAGCCACCTATAAGTAAGCCAACTAAAACTTTGCTATTACTAAGATCAAATACCGTAGAAATCCCCGCAGCGTTTAATTCCTGCGTATAGGCTGCAAACAGCACCATAGCGGCCAAACCGGCGCTGGCTATAGCATAACCCTTGGTAACGGCTTTTGTGGTGTTTCCAACGGCATCTAGTGGGTCAGTTACGTCTCTTACGCTTTTATCCAGCCCTGCCATTTCCGCAATTCCGCCGGCATTGTCGGTAATTGGACCAAAGGCGTCTATTGCTACAACAATTCCGGTAAGGCTCAACATCGACATCACGGCCAAAGCAATACCGTAAAGTCCGGCAAGCTGAAAGGCAGTTAAAATCGCAACTACAATTACCAGAACAGGAGCTGCGGTAGATTGCATACCAACAGCTAATCCTTTAATTATGTTGGTTCCGTGCCCAGTAGTTGAGGCCGCGGCAATGTCTTTAACAGGGGAGAAAGACTTGGAAGTGTAGTATTCGGTGATTACGGTTATAAGTCCGGTAACAACCAAACCAATTAACGCGCAGTAAAAAAGATTGTTGATAGAATACAGACCATTGTTATTCATCAGTCCTTTTGTAATTGGATAGAATGCAATTGCGCTCAAAATTCCGGTTACGGCAAAACCTTTATACATAGCGCCCATTACGTTTTGGCTTTTGCCGAGTTTAACAAACCAAGTGCCGATGATTGTGGTGATAATGGAAATAGCGCCGATGAGGAGGGGATAAATAAGAGCGTTTGAAGCATAAAATGGCGGAATATACATTTGAAGACCATTTGTGTTTATCCCAAGATCTTTAAAAGTAAAACTTCCCAGCAAAATAACCGCAATGGTAGAAACCACATAAGTTTCAAACAAGTCCGCGGCCATACCGGCGCAGTCGCCAACGTTGTCGCCAACGTTGTCGGCAATTACTCCGGGGTTTCTTGGATCATCTTCCGGAATGCCCGCTTCAACTTTGCCAACCATATCGGTTCCTACATCTGCCCCTTTGGTAAAAATGCCGCCACCCAAACGGGCAAAAACAGAAATTAAAGATGCGCCAAAAGCCAGACCGGCAAAAGCAGAAAGATCGTTAGTCGGTCTAACAGCAGTCATATAAAATCCGGTGACAGATAAAAGACCAAGACCTGCTACAAATAACCCCGTAACCGCGCCGCCTTCAAATGCTAGCGACAAAGCAGCCGCTAAACCTTTTTTAGCAGCTTCGGCAGTGCGCACATTAGCACGGACAGAAATGTTCATGCCAATAAATCCGGCAAGAGCAGAAAGAAGAGCGCCCAATACAAAACCTTCCATGGTGTGGGCTGAGAAGCCGGCTATCCACATTAAAACTAAAACTATAACACCCACTATACCAACTGTTTTATATTGCCTGGACAAATAAGCCTTAGCGCCAGCTTGAATAGCTGCCGCAATTTCCAGCATTTTGCCACTGCCGGCAGGGGATTTTAAAATTTTGTATATCAAAAAAGCACCATATAATAGTGCCAGAACTGCCGCCGCTAAGGCGTACCACAAGTAAGTATTTTCCATTTGTTTATTAAATAGTTAATAATTCTTGAGTTATTATAGTAAATTATGGGAAATAAATCAATGGCTTTACGGGTAACTGCTTGCTGACTGCGGTGTAGCGTGCTCATTTATGGGCTTTCTGGAGGGCCGATAAACTTGTCCCGTTCTTCGACAAGGGATCGGCGCACTACACCAATACTCGGAAATCAGGTACTGGAAAATTAGGATAAATTTTAATGCTGAGTGAGCAGTTACCTTTACGGAAGTACCGAGAGGACGCATACGGATATATGGACTGATGAGAGGTCCTAGCGGTTTTTCCGTATATCCGTATCACTTCCGTATTCCGTAAAGGCAATAAAAAAGGTATTTATAGATATTGGAAGCACCAATATCTATAAATACCCCAATATCAATTAATAGCTATTATTGAAACTCAACCGAATTCACCAGCGCGTCAAAATCTGGAGTTAGGCTTAAAGACTGCCCAATATCAAAAGTATAAAAAAGGCTGTGGGCTTTAATGCCGTAAAGTTGGTTGTTGACGTTATAAGCTTCTTGCCCGGCTATGTTTTCGGTTTTGGTGGGCAAGCCGTCCATTAAATAAAATTCTTTGGGGCTAATATAAATTTTAATGTTAAAGAATTTAGCGCCAGGGTCAATTTGAATAACCGTAAAACCGGCCTTCGTTTTAATAGGTAAAATTTTCCAGTCCGGTTTGTACAAGAAGCTTAAAGACAGGTCTTTGTTTGTATATGTTTTCCAAGTTGAAGTATTAACTATCTGAGGTTGCACGGGTGTTATTTCAACCCTTTTGTTCTGAGTTGTTTTTGGCTTGGTAGCGTGAACAATTACTACTTGGTCGTCAAGCAAATCTGCCCACAGCCTTAAGCAAAGGAATGAACCAATTACGGCAATAAAAACCAGGATAATAAAACTTTTGGATTGTGGTGAGATTTTTTTCACATTTTTGATTTCTACAAGATGATAACCTTATTTTTATAGTAAAATGATTATTTAATTATGTCAAATTTTGTCTTTACGGAATACGGACTAGTTTAGTTCTAAGTGTTCTCTCCGTATCCGTATCGGATTCATACTCCGCAAAGTTTTCTATTTCCCAAATAGCTTATCTAAGCCTGCATTATTTCCACAATAGTAAAGATGTGAGGTTAGATTTACGCAGTAACCTGGGTTTTTACTAACAAAGGAATATTTAGGCAAAAACCAATACAAAAAAATAATAATAAGAATAACAATAACGTAAAAAAAGATTTTGAGAGATTTGAGCATTTTAGTTTCTGGATGGATTGCTTATGCCTTAATAGTATCACAGCTTGAAAAAAGCCTCAATAACTGATAAAATATCGGAAGTTATGCGTTGCTTTCGCTAGAGGCGGACTTGTCTCCTGCGGGAATCGTTTTACATTGCCCGGTAGCCAAGCGGTAAGGCAGAGGACTCTGAATCCTCCATCGAAGGTTCGAATCCTTCCCGGGCAGCCAAGTTTCGGAATTCGTTTTTTCGCCAAAAATCAGAGCGTCGCAAAGCGACGCGACAGGAGTTTCTGCCAGAATTCGCCAAGGGTTTTTGAAATCCAAAGAAAGCGAGCGGGACGCGAGGCGGGGGTTCGAGCCAATCTTTTTAAGAAAATCTCTTTTGGCTTCGAGATTTTCTTCGTTTGCTACAATTATGGCTTGGTTACTGTCTAAAATGAATTGTTTAGAAAGTTCGAGCCAGCGATTTCCTTTTCGTTCAAAATCCTCCAATTTCCCTGAAAAATCAATTTTATGGTTGAGGAGCTTTTGCTTTTTCGCGATATACTCCTCGCTCGTAATTGTGCTGTCCAAATGAGCGTCAAGAAGCTTATCTAGCGTCTCCTCAACACTTTTGATTTGATTTTTCAGATTTTGAACGAAAAGGGCGTCAGAGTGGAAACTGCTCGCTTGTTCCTTGTCTAATTCAGCGAGCATAAATTCTTTCCACTCGGACGGCAAAGAAACTTTTTTGATAGTGTCATTCACTTGTTCGGCGAGGAATTCTTCACGGAAATAATTTTGTGAGCAAACACCTTTCTTTTTGGTACAACGGTAATAGGTATGACCTTTCTGTACTTCGCTTGTGATACCACAGCCACATTCTCCGCACAAAAAGATTCCGCGAAAAGTATGCTTGATAATTCCTCGCTTCATCGGATGAGCATTCCTCGCCGAGACTTCAGCACACGTATCAAAAAGTTTCTTTGACACCGCTTTCTCGTGCACACCTTGGTAAAGTTCTTTGTTGAAAAGGAACATTCCGTAATAAAAAGGATTTTTCAAAATCATCTGCGTGTTTGAAACGGTGAGAACTTTACCATTTTTAGACAGCAAGCCTTTTTGGGCGAGCAAATTCCTTGTATCTTTCAGAGAATAATTTCCAGTAGCGTAGACTTCGAACATTTTTCTGACGAGGCGAAATCTATCCACATCGGGAATAATTTTCTTGTTAAATTTGTCATTCAAATATCCAGTCGGAGCTTGACCACTTTGTTCGCCTCGTCTTACCTTTTGTCGAAGCCCACGCTTCACATTCTCTGAAAGATTATCCACATAGTATTTGCTCTGCCCAAAAGCAATATTTAACATAAACTTACCTTGTGGCGTAGCATCGAACCAAAACGTCGGAAATTTTAGCTCTTTAATAAGACCGAGGTCGCACAGATAGATTATCTTTCCACCATCAATACTATTTCTCGCTAATCTATCGGGGTGCCAAGCTAAAATTCC
>JBBREH010000051.1:0-6658 GCA_038203095.1 Candidatus Doudnaibacteriota bacterium
AAGCATCAGTCATAGCCATAACGGCTGGGCAAAGCTTATGCAAGAAGCAAAATCTAGATTATTTAGAAACATTAAATTTAAGGATCAATCAAAAGTTGTGGCTGGCGTTTAGGGGCCATGTCTTGATTAGAAAATACTTAATCGACGGTTGGAAGAGGTGTCCCCTCTTCCAATTCAATTTTATGTTGTAATAAAGTTAGACTTTGCCTTCGGCAGCCCATTTTTGCTCGAGTTTTTGCACGCCGGGCTCGTCAAAGCCAAAATGATGGCCAATTTCGTGCCAAACTACACGACGAACTAGGGCTGGAATTTTATCTTCCGATCCTGCAAAACGTTCAATTGTCCCCTTCCAAATGGTAATTGTATCAGGTAAGGTGGCGCCCATACCATAAGCCGAGCCGCGCCTTAACTGCGAAACTCCATGATAAACTCCAAACAAAGAATTATTTTCTGACTCCCCTTCTTCCAAAACAATCTCCACATTGTTTAACTTGGTTCGTATATGTTCAGGCAAAGCCTCCACTGCCGCGGTAATTAAATTTTCAAATTCCTGTCGTTCCATAAAATTTCCCAATAGTACAATTCTAACGGCCGTTAAAATTGTACTATTCTAATTTATTTGATATTTTTCTTTTATAACTTTTTCAAAGCTTTCAAAGTCCACATAAAATTCTGCATTAAAACCAAACAACTTTGCGCTCTCAATGGCCGGGCGGTCATCGTCAAGAACCAAAATTTCGTCCTTTAACGTTCCTTGTAAGCCCTTAAAAATCTCTTCCCAAAATTCGGTTTGCCTTTTTAAATAACCAACCTGCCATGAGGGGTAAATATTTTCCAAAATATTTTTCAGGCCAACCACGCTCAACAAATATTCGGTCCGATATTTTTCTTGGTCAGTAACCAAGTGGCATTTAATTCCCTTTTGCCTTAACTTGCCAATAAGTTCTACCATTTCGGGGTCGGTTTTAGCTTCCCCGGAAAACCAAAAATCCAACAAATCTTGGACTGATTTATTCCAGCCCCAATCTTTAACTCTCTTAGACAGCTCCTCTTTTAAATCCGCTTTGCCGGTTCCACAAAGCAAAAATTCATTATTAAAAAAATTGTGGACTTTTTCCTTGTCCAATAACATTCCCAAATCTTCAAGCCGCTGGCTAAAATACTTATCACGTTTGATTATTGGTCCGTCACAATCAAATAAAATAACTTTTATCATAAACAATAAAAATTTAAAACCTGCCTAAATTATGGCAGGTTTTTATACTAAATGCTAGATACTAACTCCTAAATGCTAATTAAAAACCTTCATAATCATGCATAGTCAACTGGGCATCAATTTTCTTGATGACTTCAATGACTACGGAGACTACGATAAGCAGGCCAGTGCCGCCAAAGGTTAAAGCCGTAGTGCCGGTAAAATTTTGTAGCATTAAAGGCAAAACTGCGATTAAAGCTAAAAAGAAAGCGCCGGCTAAAGTTATGCGGTTTAAGACCATGCTTAAAAAGTCGGCTGTTTGTGTACCCGGTCTTAAACCAGGTACAAATCCACCATTTTTTTGCACATTCTCCGCAATTTCCGTGGGATTAAAAACTACCGCGGTATAAAAATAGGTAAACGCCATAACCAAAATAAAATAAGAAACGCCATAAAACAAGCCTTGCGACTGGAACAGAGCGGTCACACTCTTAGCCATTTGGCTCAAAAAGGGCGATTTAGCAGTCATAAAAAATTGTGCTATCATAGCCGGAAACAGCATAACGGAAATGGCAAAAATAATTGGAATTACGCCTGCCTGGTTAAGGCGCAAAGGCAAGTGAGTATTGACCCCGCCAAAAAGCTTGTTGCCTCGCACACGCTTGGCATAGGCAATGGGAATATTTCTTTGGGCTTCAGTCACCAAGACCACGCCGGCAATTACAATTAAAATCACGGCTACAAAAGCCAAAACCAGCGGCAATTTGCTAGGATCATACCAGCTGCTTAAGAAGCCAAAATTAGCAGGAATCCTTGCTACTATCCCGGCAAAAATAATTAATGACAAACCATTTCCAACGTCAAATTCAGACATAATTTCACCTAACCACATCATCAACATGGTGCCGGCAGTAATGGAAAGCAATACCAAAAACCAAGTAAAAGGACTAAATGCTCCCAAAACTGAAGCCCCACCCTGACTTTGCAAAAGGCGGATAGTCCCAAAACCCTGCAAGGGAGCTAAAATTATGGTTAAGTAACGTGTATATTGGTTAATTTGGGTTCTACCGGCTTCGCCACCTTCCTTTTGCATTTCGGCTAAAGTCGGAACAACTATCGTTAGTAGTTGCATAATAATGCTGGCAGTGATATATGGCCCCACACCCAGCATGGCAATGGAAAAATTGGTCAGTCCCCCGCCTGAAAAAATATCTAAAAGATTGAAAAACTGGCTTTGAGCCAAAAAATTCTTAAGTCCCGAAACGTCTATGCCGGAAATTGGCACATGAGCCAATACGCGGGTCATAAGTAAAAGACCCAGCACAATTAAAATTTTATTGCGCAAATCTTTAGTTTTCCAGATTAAACTAAGCTTATTCATGGGGTTAATCTTCTACTAAATACGAAAATGTACGAAATGCACCAAATCTTTGTTCAATATTTTAGTATTTAGCAGAGTTACAATATTTTCCCGCCTGCCTTTTCCACTGCTTCGCGTGCGGATTTAGAAATAGAAAGTTTGATATTAAGTTTCTTTTTTATTTCACCTTGTAGGATCTTTACTTTTTTTGCCATGACATCAACCACCCCTTTGTCTATTAATGTCTGTAAGGTAACAGTATCACCATCTTTAAAAATATTCAAATCAGAAAGACTGACCGGAGTAGATTTGGCGTTTAAACCTTTAAAACCCCGGGACTTAGGCAATTGGCGAACCAGTGGCTGACGTCCACCTTCAAAAACCGCAGGCATTTTACTATGACCGGTACGTTTTGTTTGACCCTTGTTGCCACGAGTAGCATAGGTACCTTTTCCGCTACCCAAACCACGACCCACAACTTTACGGTGGTGGGTGGATTTAGGATGTTTTTTGAGGTTGTGAAGTTGTAACATATTGTTAAATCTAATTTCTATTAATTTCCTAATTTCTATTAATTTCAATCGGAAATTGAGAAATTGATTGAAATTCAGAAATTTATGGCTATTTCCTCAACTGCGCTAACTGTTCTTTGCTCTTCATTTTCTTGAAAGCCTCAAATACTGCCTTGACGTTGTTGACCTTGTTGTTAGAACCAAGCATTTTGGAAACTACATTTTTCACGCCGGCCAACTCCATCACGCTGCGAACCGCACCGCCGGCAATTACACCGGTACCAGGCTTCGCGGGTTTGAGCATTAAACTGGAAGACTTGTACTTAATATTCAGCCCATGGGGGATGGTTTCCATTACCAACGGCAGAGTAATCATATTCTTTTTGGCCTGGTTAACAGCTTTGTTCACGCTTTCAGAAACATCTGCGCCTTTTTTCAAACCCATACCAACTTTACCTTTATGATCACCAATAACTACTAACGCGCGAAAACGCATTCTTTTACCGCCGGCCACAACACGAGTGACTCTTTTAACTTCCACAACTTTTTGGTCAAACTCGTTGCGATCTCTTTCGCCTTCGTTGTTTGAACTTCTACGTCTTTTTTCCATAATATATATATCCACAAGTCACTAATGGCGCATATGGGGCAAATCGTTAAATTTGCAGTGCTTGTTCCCATGTACGATTAGTGAATGATTAAAATTCTAGACCACCTTCTCTGGCGCCTTCAGCCAAAGCTTTAATTCTACCGTGATAAGCAAAACCACCACGGTCAAATTTAACTGCCTTCATATTTTTTAGCAAGGCTTTACTGGCAAGCAACTTTCCAACTTCTTTAGCAACGTCTAGTTTCTTTGCCTTTGCTTTTAATTCCATCGAGGAGGCAGATGCTAGTGTCTTACCCAATTCATCATCTATTAACTGAGCATAAATGTGCTTGTTAGCTTTAAAGACAGCTAAACGCGGCCTGGTATTTACACCAGATACTCTACTACGAACGCGCTTTTGACGAATTTCTCGTTTTAAATTTTTCTTCTTCTGAATATTCATAAATTTATCAAATAAATTTTTCTACTAAATACGAAAGGGTGCGAAATGTACTAAATATTAGGTCAACACTTTAGTATTTGGCAGAGTCTACTTGCCACCTCCAACGACTTTAACAACCTTACCCGCTTTTCTTACAATTACTTCATCTATATATTTAATACCTTTACCTTTATATGGTTCCGGCTTTTTTAGTTCTCTGACTTCTGCTGCAAACTGACCGACCAACTGCTTATCGGCTCCGGAAATGCTAATGATATTTTTGTCCGCTATCACGGTTAAGGTTGTAGGAATATTAACTTCCACCGGATGAGAAAATCCCAAGGCCATAACAATCTTACTACCCTGCACTGCTACTTTAAAGCCAACACCAATCACTTCTAGTTTCTTTTCAAAGCCTTTGGTAACTCCGTCAACCATATTCTGGACTAAAGATCGAAATAATCCCCACAATGCTTTTTCGCGTTTATTCTCCTTACCGGCCACGTCTACCAAAACTTCTTTTTCGCTAATAATAATATTAATCTTGGGATGCACTGCTAAATTTAAAGCCCCCTTAGGACCGGTAACGGTCAAAGTTAAATCATTTTTTGCAACTGTCACTCCCGCAGGAATGATAACTGGTTTTTTTCCAATTCTAGACATATGCGTAACTGATTAGCACTGATTAATGACTGATGGACACGGATCTGTATTTATCCGTTTTTCTGTCCGTGTTTATCTATTTAATTTACCACACCTGACACACGACTTCTCCGCCCATCTTAGATTTACGGGCTTCTTTATCTGTCATCAAGCCCTTGGAAGTAGAAACAACAGTTACGCCATAGCCACTGTTAGTTCTAGGCAACTTATCCGCCGGCAAATAAATCCTTTGCCCCGGCTTGCTGACTCTTTGGATGCCCGAAATAACTGATTCACCTTCAGCCGAATATTTCAAATTAATCTGGAGCATCTTATGGTCAAGCTTAACCTCGCTAAATCCGCCAATAAATCCCTGCTTAAACAATAATTGAGCCAAGCTGGCTTTAAATTTCGAATAAGGCAAAACCAGCTCGTTTTTACGGGCTTGGGCTGCATTACGAATGCGGGTTAACATGTCGGCGATTGGATCAGTGAACATAATTGTTGATTGAACAAGAATTAAATGATTTAAATGATTTAAATGATTGAACATGATTTAACTGCAGTCTATTCTTGTCATTCTTTAAATCATGTCAATCTTGTCAATTGTTTTACCAGCTTGCTTTTACAATTCCCGGAATTTCTCCCCTGGAAGCCAATTCTCTAAAACAAATTCTGCAAATTTTAAAATCACGCATATACCCAGCTTTACGGCCACACTTCCAACAGCGCCTAATTATCCGACTGGAAAACTTGGGTTTAATAATGCTTCTTTTAGCTTTTGCAATTTGTGCTTGTGTAGCCATTTGTTAGGGGGTAGTTGGTAGTGGGTAGTTGGTAGCCTGCATGGCTACGTACCTACCTACTACTTACTAAATGCTAATTATTGCTTTTTAAAAGGAAACTTCATATATGTTAATAACTCTCTGGTAACATCGTCTTTTTTTGAATTGGTCACTATTGAGACTTCCAGTCCGAATACATTTTCTAAGGATTCTGATGATATTTCAGGGAAGACCAACTGTTCTTTTAAGCCCAAATGGTAATTGCCTCTGCCATCAAAACCGTCTTTATTAACTCCCTGGAAATCGCGCACTCTCGGCAGAGCCACGCTAATTAACTTATCCAAGAAGCTCCACATTCTGTCACCTCTTAAAGTACAAAACACGCCGACTATTTGATTTTCCCTGACTTTAAAACCGGCAATTGATTTCCTGGCTTTGGCTTTTACCGGCGCCTGTCCGGTAATTTTTTTAACATCTTCCACAATCTGCTCAATCTTTTTCTTGTCTTCTTTAAATTTACCTACTCCGACATTAACTACAACTTTTAAGATCTTTGGCACCTGCATAACATTCTTAAAAGCAAACTTCTGTTTCAAAGCCGGGGCAATTTCTTTATTGAATTGTTGCTGTAATCTTTCCATAAAATGAGTTAAAAGTTGAAAGTTGAAAGTAACTTTTTACTTTTTACTTTCTACTTATTTATACTGCTTTTCCACTGCTCTTAGCTGTCCTCTGCTTTACCCCGTTTTCTAAAAAGGTGTATTTAACTCGGGTCGGTTCACCGGAATTGGGATCAATTAACATTAATTTGGAAATCTGTAATGGACCAAAAAAAGTAACCTTTTTGCCCGGCTGGCCGGCTTGTTTGGAGCGTTCAAACCTCGTATGCAGGTTAACACCTTCAACTGTTGCCTTGCCCAGCTTGGGTAAAACTTTAATCACCTTGCCGCTTTTGCCCTTGTCCTTGCCGGACAGGATTTTAACGGTATCGCCGGTCTTAATTTTGAGTCTAATGTTGTTCATAAATAGTGGGTAGTGAGTAGTGAGTAGTGAGTAGTGAGTAGTGAGTAGTGAGTAGTGAGTAGTGAGTAGTGAGTAGTGAGTAGTGAGTAGTGAGTAGTGAGTAGTGAGTA
>JBBREH010000052.1:0-6613 GCA_038203095.1 Candidatus Doudnaibacteriota bacterium
TACCTCAGCCTAAACTAACCTACTCACTTTACAACGCTCGGTGAACATTATTTATTGTAGAGCCGTGTGCGGGAAATCCGCCAGCACGGTTCATTTAGGGGTTTCAGCCGAAAGGCTAGAAATCTACTATGTCATTTTTAATTTTAAATTTATCAAGGCCATTTTTTATCAGTTATCAATAACCTCTTTTGTTTAGGGGCTTTTTTTATTTGGGGGAGTTTGGTATAATGCCGGTATGGAAATTAAAGAAATTATTAAAAAAATTCAAGCCGTTGTCAAAAAAAATCCCCAAGTGGAGCTGGCTTATTTGTTTGGCTCTTACGCTTTGGGGCAGGAAAATAAAGACAGCGATGTAGATGTAGCCGTACAACTTTCCAAAAGCCTTAATCAAAGCCAAAGGTTTGACTTGCGTTTAAAATTGGGAGGCCTTTTGTCGCGGGAATTAAAAAAGGAAGTTGATGTTGTGGTATTAAACGATACAAAATCACTCCATTTTAAATATATTATTGTCAGCGAGGGAAAACCGGTTTATCAAAAAAACGATGTAACCGGCTATATGTTTGAAAATTTTGTATTTGCCGAATATTTTGACTTCCGTCCGTTTTTAGACGAATATAATAAAGCCTATGTCCAAAGAAGCCTACAATAAAATTTTGTCCAAACTCCAGCGGCTGGACGAGTACTTGGGTTATTTAAAGACTTTGCAAAAGGTCGGCAAAGACCAATTTTTAGCTGACTTTCGTATTTATGGACTCGTGGAAAGATATATGCAATTAAGCATAGAAATTTTATTGGATGTTGGAAAACTCCTGGTGGTAGCAAGAAACTTCCGCCGCCCCGATGACAATTCAGATATTTTGCATGTCTTGGGTGAAAATAAAATTATTTCCAAAAAGCTAGAAGCCGACTTGTTTGGCATTGCGAATTTCCGTAACATTCTTGTCCATGACTATGAAAAAATAGACCGTTTTATTGTTTACGCCAAACTCAAAAATAATTTAGCCGATTTTGCGGAATTTAAAAAGCAGATATTAAAGTATATGAACAAGAAATAATTTATCGGGCTGTAGTATATCGGTCGTACGCATGCATGGGGTGCATGTAGGCCGGGTTCAATTCCCGGCAGCCCGACCAGTAATTAATTTTTTTTAAAGATTATTATCAAATCATCCAGGCAAATTATATTAGCTTCTATTTCGCCCAGAAGAAGGCAGATAATGAAGTTGCTTAAAATTCCATTTAAAGCGATAGGTTCAGGGTATGAGGAAAAAGTTTATAAGCATTTATCGCACAGCGAGCTGGTAGAGTTTTTAGCCGTGGGCAAAGCCAAGTCCGCGGCTTTAAAATTTCCTAACGCGATAATTATTTCGGCTGACACCATGATATCGTTTGGGAGCAAAATTATTGGCAAGCCCCGAGACAAAAAAGACGCAGAAAAAATGCTAAGAAGTTTTGGCACTAAAGCACAGATTATCTTAACCGGAGTTTGTGTTATGGATGTAAAAACCGGTAAGTTGTTTTCTTTTGTTTCCAAAAGTAAAATTTATTTTAAAAAATTATCTAACCAAGAAATAATCGACTATATTCAAACTGGTGAACCATTCGATAAAGCGGGAGGTTATGGGCCATTGGGCCCGGGATTGAATTTAATTTCTAAAATAAGTGGTGATTCAACCACGGTATATGGTTTGCCGCTCGCGTTGGTGATTAACGCGTTACAAAAGTTGGGAGTTAAATTTTAAAATTTATTATAATATAAATTATATTTGGAAGAGGGGACACCTCTTCCGGTTGAAACAAAAATAGCTTATTTGCCTCATTATTGGAGCATGGTATTTTTAATTACACCGTTTTCGGCTATTTATTACCCTTTATCTGCCATGCCGAACTGGGCACAAAAAGTGGCATCTGTTGTGCCTTCGTCATATCTTTTTGAGGGCGCTCGCCAAGTAATTTTAACCGGCGTGGTTGACGGCCATAAATTAGCCTTGGCCTTTGGCTTAAATTTGCTGTATTTGCTTTTAGGCCTGGTATTTTTTCATAAAAGCTTTAAAAAGGTACTGGAAAAAGGTTTGGTAAAGTTGTATTAATTTTGTAACTATTTACAACTCTGAGTAAAAGCGGAGTTTTGTTAATGTTCCCAGATGTAGCGCAGGCCATTGGCCTGCCAAATACTCGCAAATCTGATAATCCGCTCAGTCTTGCGAACTGTTATTTAATTTTTATTTGACAAAAATTCCGTAGTCGTTATAATATAATTACTTATCAGGTACTGGCCATTCTTGCTTTTTGCAAGAAAGAATCGTTTGGCAAAACAACTTCTCGCAAGGGAAGTTGTTTTATTTATGACAAAATTTTTGATATAATTGTTTTGGTTGGAAGCTGAAGCTAGACGGTTCTAGCCAGTACCTGATAAATACATGGTCGGGTGAATAACCCGATGCGGTTCGACTCCGCCGGCTTCCTCTGCCAAGCCTGCCCCGCAAGGGTCAGGTTTTTGGTAATTATTCAGCTTTTTTGAAGTTCCCATGTAGTTAGCTGATTTATCAGCTGTAAATAATTCGGGCAGCCGATAAATCGGCTAACTACACTTGGATTATTCAAGCCTTTGGAAAATGGTGAATAGTTACGGTTTTTGGCTTTTTAGGGCCGGCAAAAATCTGCTATAATAAAGTATGATTTTAAAAGGTAAGAAAGTAAATTTAAGACCCACATTACTGGATGACGCTCCGTATTTTGTAAAATGGTTTAACGATCCTACGGTCAATAAGTTTTTATTTTATCGCAGTATTACCTTAGTACAAGAAAGAAAGATTATTAAAGAACGATTAAGTAAACAAACAAAAGACAATATCCATTTTTGTATTGAGACTAAAGACGGGGTTCATATTGGCGCGACATCTTTTACAGGCATAGGTAAAAGAAACAGGAATGCCACTTGGGGAATTATTATCGGTGATAAAAAATATTGGAGCCAAGGATATGGCACAGATGCGATGACGACCATATTCAACTTTGGGTTTCAAAAATTAAAACTTCATCGAATTGAATTTGATATTTATAATTATAATAAAAGAGCCATAGGTTTGTATAAAAAATTAGGTTGTAAAGTTGAGGGGGTAAAAAAGGGACACAATTTTTGGGATGGGAAATTCTGGGATACTTATAGTATGGCAATTTTAGATAAAGAGTGGAAAAGGAGAAATAAAAAATCATGAAAACAGCACTAATTTCAGTTTATAACAAAACAGGAATCGTAGAGTTTGCTAAAGAGTTGGCGGTTTTAGGATTTAAGATTTTGGCGAGCGGGAGGACGGCTAAGGTATTATCGGAGAACGGAGTTGAAGTTACGGATACTGCGTCTTTGGTTGGCGAGTCAATACTTGGGCATCGGGTTGTAACTTTGTCGCGGGAAATTCACGCCGGACTTTTGGCGAAAGATAATAAAGAAGACCGCGCGGAACTGGAAAAGTTAAAAATCCCCTTTATAGATTTAGTCTGCGTGGATTTGTATCCACTGGAGGAGGAAATTGCTAAGTGGAATACCACCCCGTCCGCTGGCGCGGCCACCCCTGCTTTGCAGGAGGGGAGTAGCGCAGCTCGTGATGCTATTATCGAAAAAACTGATATTGGTGGACCAACAATGTTGAGGAGCGCGGCGAAAGGCAGAAGGATTGTGGTTTGCGACCCGGGTGACCGCCAACCGGTTATAGATTGGATAAAAGCGGGGGAGCCCGATAAAGAAAAATTTTTAGACGCTTTGGCTGCCAAAGCGGAATATATTGTTGCCGATTATTGTTTGGCATCGGCGCGGTACCACAGTGCGGAAAAATTTGACGGTATTATAGGCCAACAAATAATTGAAGCCAAATATGGGGAGAATGGCTGGCAACAGCCTTCGGGCTTATTCGCCGATAAATCCATGCGCCATCAGATGGTGCTGGATAAATCGGCACGCTACGCCGATGAATTATCATTAGAAAATTTTAAATTAGTTGCCGGGACGGCGCCGAGTTATAATAATTTGGCAGATGTAGACAGACTGCTCCAAACCGTGACTCATATTGCGGCGGGGTTTGATGCTAACAGGCCGATAAATCGGCACGCTACACAAGAAACAATGATCGCGGTTGGGGTTAAGCACGGCAATCCGTGCGGTGCGGCTGTAGATATTGAAGCATCATCGGCAATAAAAAAAATGCTGGAAGGGGACTTGCGTGCAATTTTTGGCGGCGTTGTTATGGTCAATTTTGAAATTAATGAGGAGTTGGCGGAAGTTTTATTAACGCATCGGATGGCTTCAAATACCACCCCGTCGCCTAACGGCGCCACCCCTCCTTTGCAGGAGGGGAGAACTGCACGCCGTTTGCTCGACGGCGTAATTGCGCCATCCTTTACACCATCGGCAATCGAGCTAATGAAACGTAAAGGTGACAAGTGCAGGTTTTTGGTAAATCCGGCTTTGTCATCGCTTAATAAAAATTCTTTAGATCAGCACACGCGTTTCCGTTACGTCCGTGGCGGGTTTTTAAAACAGCCAAATTATACATTAATCCTGGATCTGGCCGGGGCGGAAATGAGTGGAAATAATGAAATAAGTGAAATTCAAAAATCAGATATTATTCTTGCCTGGGCTGTTGGCAGTACGTCTAATAGTAATACGGTTACAATTGTTAAATATGGGCAATTGCTTGGCAACGGCGTAGGCCAACAGGACAGGGTTGGTTGCTGCCAGCTGGCTATAAAACGCAGCCTAGATGCCGGGCATAATATTGCCGGTGCCACGGCTTATAGCGATAGCTTTTTTCCTTTTGTGGACGCGGTTCAAGTTTTATCCGATGCCGGAGTTAAAATAATTTTTGCTACAAACGGCAGTGTGCGTGACGAAGAAATAAAAAAGTTTTGCCTGGAGCATCAAATCTCTTTGGTTACCTTGCCAGATAAAGACGCCAGAGGGTTTTTTGGTCATTAAAATTAACACATTCACATGAGCGGATTTGAAGAAAGAGTAACAGGATATCAAACGGATCGATTATTCGAAAACTTTGCCGAGGGTCCTGCTCATGGGAGAGTGCTGGAATCAGCCAAACATTTTTTAAAAATAGCAAATATTAAAGGAGGCTATCTTCACGAAAGGGATGAAAGTTTTAAGGATGACAGAAGGAGGCTTAACTCTGAACCGGGAATAGTAATATCCAATCATCCGCAATATGTGGATGTTGCTTTGATTCTGCAAACACTAACAAGGGAAGACGTTATGATAATGGTCAATCCCGGACCAATGGCAGCAATTAAAAAACATAATATCAAAGGAAATTTTGTGCTCGCTTCGAAAGATCCAAAAGAGTATTTGATGATTTTTAAGAAAAATTTAAACCATATAAAATCCGGAGGACTATTTGTAATTTTTCCTACCGGTGGGGATGAAAGGGACACCGGCTCAATAGATTTTAAACCAGGGATAGTACAAATATTAAAATTTTTAAAACCAACCGATATGGTTTATTCATTTTATGTAGATCCTGAAGAGGTTAATGAAGCGGAAAGCATTTCGGGAGAAAGACCTTTGGGAGTTATGTCTGAAATAGTTGTTGGTGAATCTTTTAATATTAACAATTTAAAACAACAGGACAAAATCCATGTCGACGAGCGTTATTCCAGAGCTGAAGAATGGCAGGGGGCTATGATATTAAATGAATCACCCCGGAGCAGGGCTCCGAAAAATGTACTGCAAACTCCAGCATCAATTTCTAGCCCTGCCCATCCCTCCGTTGCTAAAGTTTCCAACTTTGTTGAACCTATGTCGGTCTGGCTGGCGGGCAAGCTAGGGGGGAAAACTACAAGGGAACCGAGAGCCAAGCCGCAAGGTGCTGACCAAGTCAGTGATAAAAATACAAAATTATTTTCGCAGGCGGAAAACCTCACTAATCATTATTTACAAAAATTTAATCTTTTGAAAGGCGGTGAAATAAATGAATAACGTTGTGGTAAATTATTGGGCGGTTTTGGCAGCCGCGGTTTCTTCTATGGTAGTAGGCAGTATTTGGTATGGACCGTTATTTGGCAAAATGTTTATGCAATTAATGGGTATGGACAAATGGATGCCGGAAAAGCAGGCAGAAGAAAAAAAGAAAATGGCTAAAACTTATTTTGTTCAGTTTTTAGGCAGTCTTTTAATGTTTTGGGTGTTTGCCTGGTTAACCTCGGCTTTAAAAATGACTAGTATTATGGGAGCTGTGCAAAGCGCAGTGTGGATTTGGCTTGGTTTTATTGTTCCGATGAAATTGGGCGATGCCCTATGGGGCGGTAAAATGAAATTGTTTTGGCTCGGTGTCGGCAACATGCTTCTAACTTTGTTGGTCGGGGCAGTAATTATCGGTGCTTGGAAATAATTAATTAAAATAAAGGAAAAAAATGAGTAAAAAATTAGCAAATCTTATTGGCGTGGTGTTTTTGCTTGTTGGTATTTTAGTAGGACTTACGCCTTTCATCTAAATATTTAAAATATTGATGAAACCCACAAGGGGTTTGGCCGATTACTTCGTTATTTTGCTGCGGTTTTTGTCGCCGTAGGTGAACTACGTCTCCAAAAATCCTCACAAAATGCCTCGTA
>JBBREH010000053.1:0-6208 GCA_038203095.1 Candidatus Doudnaibacteriota bacterium
TTTTTGTCCAAAAATTGCTCTTTTGCCAAACTCTTGTTAACAATTTTTCCGCTTAACTAAAGTTAAACATCAAAATTTTTAACTTCGATTTTGGCTAAAATATCAAATTTTGGTCTAAAAAATTAATTCGCTACAAGTCTATTTTAAAGTTGTAGGGGTGGGTCTAGGCCCACCCCTACAAAAACAATATGGAAATTAAAAATCGAAAACCAAACCGTTTGCAAAAACTTGACTACACCACACCCGGCTATTATTTTGTTACAATTGTAACGAGTGGCCGGGTTTGTTGTTTTGGGGAAGTTGCGGATAGTGAAATGGAGTTGAATGATTTTGGAAAAATAGTTAACCAACAATAGCTGTGGCTAAAACAACAATATCCCTATGTGGATTTAGATGTTTATCAGGTAATGCCGAACCATTTTCACGGAATATTAGCGATTGTCCCCTGTAGGGAACGGTCTAGACCGTTCCCTACAGGCCAAACTATTGCCTTTACTTAATCTTATCGGCGCCTTTAAAACCACCTCATCAAAATTAATTCACCAATCCGGTCTTGCAGATTTTTCCTGGCAAAAATCTTTTTACGACCACGTCATTCGCAAAGACGAAAGCTTAGACAAAATTCGTAAATACATTAGCAATAATCCCAAACAATGGGAATTGGACGAAGAAAATCCTAAAAATTTGAAATCATAAATACGTAGGGTTAAAGTATTAAAACAACAACCTGCTAATTACCTCACCCCTAAACCCGCGCGACCTTAAACGGTTGGCGAGTTTTTGTTTTGATTTACTAGCCTCGTCATCAAAAGTTCGATAATGGAGGCCAATGGCCTCCTCTGCATCCACAGGTGACTTAACAGCAAACCCCTCTTTCTTTAAAAACCTTCTCGCAATCTTTTCCTCTTCCTCCACTGAGAGGTTTTCCGATAAAATTCGGTCTATAATCACTGCCGGTAATTTTCTCTCCATCAGCTTTTTTTTAATGCCGTAAAATCCAAAAGTTTTATAAATTTTTAAATTCTCTACGTAAATTTCCGCGTAGCGTTCATCATCTAAATATTTTTGGTCTTTTAACCGTTCAATTACTTTATCAATAACTTGCTGATTATATCCCCTGTCTGCCATTTTTTTTAGTATTTCACCAATTGTTCTAAGCTTTAACGACAATAAAAACACGACATACTCGTAGGCCTTGTCAATATTGTCGGGTTCTTTAGTTTTACCTGGTTTTGACCACATAAATATAATATTGAAATAAACTACAGAATACTATTAGGACTTACGCCTTTCATCTGAATATTTAAAATATTGATGAAAGGCGTAAGTTCTAACTATCTTAATCTACAGAAAACCACAGGACAACAAAACCACGGAGCTTCTGTAGCCATTTATAGTGCATACTTTTGTAGCCTTCTGTAGTTATCAGTCTCTTGACACGAGTGATAACTCTGCTATAATGCCAATACTATGTTATAATTATATCGTAATTAGCAATTAGTAGGTAGCCTTTAGCCAAAAAAGTATTTGACTACTTCCCTACCCACTGCTAACTACCACCTTCCCTTTATGACCAACTTTACTTATATTTTAGAACGCTTGTCCTCCCGCGCTAAGAATGCTTTAATTATGGCACAATTAGTCAGTGAGGAAATGAAACACGACCACATTGGCACTGAGCATTTGCTTTACGGAGTGGTTAGCGAAAAAAGCTCCTTTGCAGCAGAAATTTTGGCCAAAACCAAACTTGCTCCCGAAGTGGTCAAACAGGAATTAGTTTCGGTAAACAGTAATAACATTATTAGTGCTTGGAAACCGGTTTTAAGCGAAAATTTAAAATCAGTGATAGAAAAATCCGCAATTATTGCCAGCCAATACGGCTACCAGTTCATTGGCACCGAGCATTTTTTGTTTGGACTTTTAAACGTGCCCCAAAATAAAGCAAAAGTAATTTTATCCAAACTCGGTATAGATATTGCCGAGCTTGAGCATAACCTGGCCAATGTCTTTGAAAATATTTCCAAATTTCCGGATATGCCGGAAATGCAGGACGCACACAACCACTCGCCCTTTGAAGGT
Source organism: Candidatus Doudnaibacteriota bacterium (assembly GCA_038203095.1). GTDB lineage: Bacteria > Patescibacteriota > Doudnabacteria > UBA920 > UBA920 > PALSA-1336. Next base: position 2,080 of record JBBREH010000053.1, read on the forward strand.
CCATCTCCTACCTCACCCAAAGCTCCCGAAGCAAAAAAGGGCGGGCTACTGGATTATTTTACCACCGACTTAACAAAAAAAGCCGGTACCGGTTTAATAGACCCGGTTATTGGAAGAAAGCGTGAAATAGAAAGAATGATTAGCATCTTAAACCGGCGCACAAAGAACAACCCAATTTTAATTGGCGAGGCAGGCGTTGGTAAAACCGCCATTGTAGAGGGTTTGGCTTTAGCAATTTCCAAACACGAAGTACCTGACTCATTGCTGGACAAGAAAATTTTATCTCTTGATTTAGCCCTAATTGTTGCCGGCTCAATGTTCCGAGGCGAATTTGAAAACCGCCTAAAACAGATTATCGACGAAGTTAAAAACGACAAAAACGTAATTTTATTTATAGACGAACTTCATACTATGGTTGGCGCGGGCGCAACCACAGGCAGTTTGGACGCGGCCAATATTTTAAAGCCGGCTTTGGCGCGCGGTGAACTCCGCGCGATTGGCGCAACCACACTTACAGAATATAAACAGCACATAGAAAAAGATGCCGCCCTAGAGCGGCGCTTCCAGCCAATTATAGTGGAAGAACCAAGCCGACTGGAAACTATGGAAATATTGCAAGGATTAAAGCCTAACTACGAAAAGCACCATAACGTGACAATTACAGACGAAGCTATAAAAAGCGCGGTTGATCTTTCATCCCGTTATATTCAAGACCGCTTTTTACCTGACAAGGCCGTAGACTTAATTGATGAAACCGCGGCGTTTTTGCGCTCAATAAATTCTAATAGCAAATTACTCCGTGCTACCAAAAAAATTGAGACAGATTTAGCTGCTTTGGAAGAAGAAAAAACTAAAGCTGTTTTGGGGCAGGATTTCACCACGGCCTTGCATTTACGTGCGCAGGAAGAGAAGTTACTTAAACAAAAAGAATCGTTAACCAAAAGCATGGCCGCGGAAGAAAAAAAACCTACCCACATTATTTCTTCGGAAGACATTGCTCATACCGTTTCCATGATGACAAAAATCCCCCTCCACCGTTTAGCTAAAACGGACATTGGCAAGCTTGCTAATCTAGAAAAAATCTTAAAAGCTAAAATAGTAGGACAGGACGAGGCCGTGGAAGAAATTAGCAAAGCTGTGCGCCGCAGCCGGGCGGGCATTGCCGACCCCAAACGCCCACTTGGCAGCTTTATTTTTCTTGGACCGACGGGAGTAGGCAAAACCGAAACTGCTAAAGTTTTGGCAAATGAAATTTTTGAAGACGAAGACGCGCTTATTCGCGTGGATATGAGCGAGTTTATGGAGCGTCACAACGTTTCGCGATTAATTGGCGCGCCGGCTGGCTACGTGGGCTATGGCGAAGGAGGCAAACTTACAGAGGCAGTGCGCCGCAAACCTTACAGCGTGGTGCTTTTTGATGAAATTGAAAAAGCCAACCCCGACGTGTTTAACGTTTTCCTGCAAATTTTGGAAGATGGCCAGTTAACCGATGCCGAAGGCAAAAAAGTTAATTTCCGCAACACGGTAATTATTATGACTTCCAACTTAGGTATGCAGGAATTAACCAACCAAGCAACCAAGATTGGCTTTGCGGATAAAGAAGAAAAGCTGGACCAAAAAGCGCACTTAGAAAATGAGTACGAACGGGTTAAAGAAGGCGTAATGGAAGAAATGAAAAAGGAATTCAAACCGGAATTTTTAAATCGTATAGATAAAATTATTGTTTTTAGACCTTTGGGCTTTGGAGAGCTTAAAAAAATTACTCAACTGCAAATTGCACTTCTTCAGACAAGATTATTGGAACAAAACGTCCAGTTAAAAATCTCCCCGGCTGTAAACAAATTTATTTCTGAAAAAAGTTTTGACCCGGCCCAAGGCGCGCGTTTTGTTCGAAAGAACATCCAAACCTATTTGGAAGACCCCCTAGCCGAAAAAATTATTTCTGGTCGCGCCCTAACCGATGGCGCCCGCATTTCTGCCGAAGTGAAGGGGGAAAAAATTATCTTCACCGTACAAAAAACCCAAAACCTCCTCCTCCCCGTCCCGGCTTTATAATACTGCCCCACGGTGTAGCGTGCCGATTTATCGGCTTTACTAGAGCGCTAATTTTCTGATGATGACATTTCTGGTTTGAGCGTAGTTGCTCGATTTATCGAGCTCGCGGCACAACCGCGCTGTAGCGCAGGCCATTGGCCTGCAAATCTGTGTAGCATGCCGACTAAGTCCGACGAAGCCTTGGCGTAGTTGGATTTACCGGCTTTTCTAGTGCGCTGATTTTCTAATAATAGCATTGTAGCGCAGACCATTGGCCTGCAGATAGTTAGCAAAAAAAATATTCTTCGACTTCATGGACCTGCCTACCGGTAGGCAGGGAAGATATTTTTCTACATCACTCCCTGTTAAATAATAGGTTCTCCACCCTTCGACAAGCTCAAGATCGAACACTATTATTTAACAAACCAACCGTCTTTTTTAAAAAGCTCAACCGTCCGGCTGAGCTTTTTTTTGCTACATTTTCGCACTAATTATCGTTTCCCCATAGCCTTGCTATATTCACGACCGTGAATATAGCAAGGCTATCAAAATTGGCTACTATTGACTCTTTCTCTCTGATTTGCTAGAGTTTGGACAATCTCACCCCCTGGAAAAGGGTTTATGATTTGACCTCATGGGGTATCATCCCATGCTCGGGTCTGTGCATCTATTAATGTCGTAACTAGCGTAAGCTGGCGAAAGCTCGATAGAGAGTACAAAAAATCTGGTGGAGAGAAATCCCGAAAAGCAGCGCTTAAATGCGCTGCGGAAGTAGGGCCTGCTAAGGAGGCAGGCACACACAGAGGGCAAAAATAAAAATGCCGGGCAGAACCCGGGGTGGCACCTGCCAAAAGAACACAGGCAGATGGTTCCCTAGCAAGGACTCTGTCGAGCCGACCCTAGGTGCTAGTGGGTCGGTTTTTCTTTTCCCCAAATTTTTTGCTAAAATACATGTAGTATAGTCGGCGTCATTCTAAGGTCAAAATAGAAATATTATCAGTGGCCGAATAATATCTAAAAAATAGATCCTTCGCCCACTAACTTTTGCCGATGATGGACTCATAATGACGCCCTGTGTTTGTGTTTTCTACTCACTACCAACTACTCACTACCCACTTTCATGTACCAATTTTTACTAAAACCCCTCTTTACCGACATCAAAACCTTTGTCCTCGACACCCTCTTTCCTATTACCTGCCTTGCCTGCGAACAGGAAGGCGCTTTTATTTGTCCTAATTGCAAATCACAACTCAAAAAACTGGAGCACCAGCGCTGTATTGTTTGCCAAAAGCCCACGCCTTTTGGACTAACTCATCCTGTTTGCCAAACCCCGCTCGGGGCTAATGGCTTAATAAGTTTTTACGACTACCACAACGAAAAAGTCAGCAACATAATTATTAAAGGTAAATATTCCTTTTTACCCGAGGTTTATAAAATTTTGGGTCAAATGATTGCTGAAAAACTAAAAACAGATTACCCGGAATTATTGTCTACACCCTATACCCTAACCCCTATCCCTTTGCATTCTTCCCGCCTCCGCTGGCGCGGATTTAACCAAGCGGAAATTTTATGCCAAACCTTATCAGAACAGCTCAATTTACCCGTGGCCGATGTTTTGACACGGACCAAAATTACCAAAACCCAAAAAGATTTAAAAAAAGAAGCGCGGATAAAGAATGTTGCGGCCGCATTTACTGTAGAGAAGGGTCTAGACCCTTCTCTACAGATCCACGATAAAAACTTTATCCTGATAGATGACGTTACCACCACCGGCGCCACCTTACAGCAAGCCGCCCAAGTCTTAAAGCGCAACGGCGCCACCAAAATAATATGCCTAACAGTCGCCCGTGATTAAATCCCCTTGATGGCTAAATCCCCTTGATGGCTGCCATCAAGGGAAAAATCTCAATACTCTGTAATATTGAGATTTTCAGACTAAAAACTTTGGCTTAATTAGACTTGTAGCGAATTAATTTTTTAGACCAAAATTTGATATTTTAGCCAAAATCGAAGTTAAAAATTTTGATGTTTAACTTTAGTTAAGCGGAAAAATTATTAACAAGAGTTTGGCAAAAGAGCAATTTTTGGACAAAAA
>JBBREH010000054.1:0-5337 GCA_038203095.1 Candidatus Doudnaibacteriota bacterium
TAGCCTTGTGGCGAATTAATTTTTGTCCAAAAATTGCTCTTTTGCCAAACTCTTGTTAACAATTTTTCCGCTTAACTAAAGTTAAACATCAAAATTTTTAACTTCGATTTTGGCTAAAATATCAAATTTTGGTCTAAAAAAATTAATTCGCTACAAGTCTAATAAATCCAGGCACCTTCCTACGGGGGTTTAAACCCCGCAGGAAAACTATGGTTCCATTCATCCCCACAGTCCGCCTAAAACGGATGGAGCATTCCGAAAGGAGCCCGGATAAAAGAAGAAAATTTCCATCAATTATGCCCGAAAACTTTATTGAAAAAATTGCCAAAGCGCCGGCCGAAGCCTTGCATGAAGGAATTGCAATTAGCGAGGCCGTTGGTAAAACCCTAGCTAAGCAAGAACCAATAAAAAAAGCCGGGTGGTATTGGAAAATTTTAGGCCCGGGTCTAACTACCGGAGCGGCCGATGATGATCCGTCGGGCATTGCCACCTACTCCCAAACCGGCGCCAGTTACGGTTTTGGCCTGCTTTGGCTTTCGGCTTTTACTTTTCCGTTTATGGGAAGTGTGCAGGAAATGTGCGCGCGCATTGGTCTGGTAACGGGCCAGGGTCTGGCCGCCAATATCCGTAGACATTTTTCCAAAAAAGTGCTTTATGGAGCCACACTGCTGTTATTTATTGCCAACACGTTTAATTTGGGAGCGGACTTAGGAGCCATGTCAGCAAGCACGCGCCTGCTTTTTCCTCACCTTAATTATTATTTCCTGGTAATTGCTTTTACCCTCATTACTTTAATTTTGGAAATTTTTATTAGCTACAAGCAGTATGCTAAATACTTAAAATTTTTATCGTTAATGCTTTTAGTCTATGTATTTACAGCTCTTAGCTCTCAGCTAAACGTCTCCGAGGTTTTTCGCGCCGGATTAATACCACATTTAAGCTTTACCAAAAATGAATTTTTTCTGATTTGCGGCATTTTAGGCACAACGATTTCTCCTTATTTATTTTTTTGGCAAACTTCCCAGGAAGTAGAAGAAGAAATTTTAGCGGGCAAAACCACACTCAAACAGCGACAGGTTCACACTTTGCCCAAAGATATTAAAAAAATGCGCATTGACAACTGGTCCGGCATGTTTTTTTCCAATCTGATAATGTTTTTTATTATTTTAACCAGCGGTCAAGTGCTGTTTAAGAACGGCATAACCAACATTAAAACCGCGGCTGATGCTGCCGCTGCTTTGGGCCCGCTTGCAGGACAATACTCCTCGCTCTTGTTTACAATGGGGGTTTTAGGCGTGGGCCTAATGTCGGTTCCAGTTTTGGCCGGATCGGCAGCCTACGCCATTTCCGAAAGCTTTGGCTGGAAAGAGGGACTTTATAGAAAACTAAAAGGCGCTTTGCCGTTTTACGGCGTAATCATTATTTCCATGTTTCTTGGCATGCTGATGAATTTTACCAAACTTGATCCAATTAAAGCCCTAATTTATGCTGCAGTGCTCAATGGATTAGTCGCGCCAATTATGTTGGTTTTAATTGTAAAATTAAGCAGCAATGTCAAAATTATGGGAGTATGGAAAAACGGCAAGCTTTCTAAAACGCTCGGCTGGACCACAGTGAGCTTTATGAGTCTGGTGGGTTTGGCAACAATATGGGGGTTGATGTTTTAATTTTTAAACCTTACGGGGTGCGGAAGTAATACGGATATACGGAACGAGCGCTTGGGCATTCCAAGTCCGTATATTAGTATGATCCCTTCGTGTTCCGTAAAGTCTTAAAATTTCGGCAAGCCTTTGACAAAATTCCACATCTCGGCTATAATTGCTAAGTAAATTTAATGCACTTTTGACTTAAAAAAGTCGCGTTGGATCAATCAATAAAAAATCATTTGCTAAAAGTACGATTAAATCATCAAATTAAAGCACCGACTCTGCGGGTTATTAGTGAAGACGGCCAACAAGTCGGCATAATGAAGACCTCTGAGGCTCTTATTTTGGCGCAGGAAACCGGCTTGGATTTAGTTGAGGTCTCACCTGTTGCCCAGCCACCGGTGGCTAAGCTCATTGATTTTGCCAAGTACAAGTACCAGCAAAAAAAAGTTGAGCAGATGCAAAAGAAAAAGGCCAAAAAGACCGAGGTCAAAACCATTTGGTTAAGCGTTCGCATATCCGATCACGATATGGGCATTAAGGCCAAAAAGGTAATGGAATTTTTAACAGATGGGGACTTGGTAAGAATTGAGCTTAGAATGCGCGGTCGTGAGCAGGCCTACGGCGAAATGGGCCATAAACAGCTACAACATTTTTTGGGAATTCTTACTGTGCCATTTCGTGTTGAAGTCCCGGTAAAAAGAATGGGCGGAACGTTCTCTGTTACTGTCGCTCCGGCTAAAGTTGAAATTACCCCAAAGCCAATGCCGGCAAAGCCGGTCACTCCAGGTAAATAGCAAATTTTAGGAAACAAGCAGACAAGCGCTTGCATACTTTAATCCTTGTATCCTTTCATACTTAACTATCATTCCATGCCCAAAGTTAAAACTCATCAGGGAACAGCTAAACGAATAAGAAAAACCGGCACCGGTAAATTAATGGCCCGTTCAACAGGACAAGACCATTTTAATTCTCGTGAAACCGGCAAAACCCGTAAGAACAAACGTCGCGATATAAATTTGGGTCGCGTACACCAAAAGCTGAACAGTGTAATACCTTATAAGTAATCATTATCCACTAATCACAAATACTGCAGATCCTGCAAAAAAAATGCATAAGATTTGTTCCTATTTGTGTTGATTAGTGATTTGTGGACAATTTATGACACGTATCAAACGCGGTGTAGCCGCCAATAAGCGCAGAAAAAATGTAATTAAACGAGCCAAAGGTTTTGATAACCGTCGTTCAACGACTTTTGTGGCTGCCAGACAGGCTTTGCTTAAAGCCGACTCCTACGCTTATCGCGACCGACGTAACCGCAAGCGTGATTTTAGAGCTTTATGGCTAATTCGCACCAATGCCGCTCTGCGTGAAAATGGCACTACCTGGAGCAAATTTGCCGGAATGCTAAAAAAGCAAAACATTTTAATTAACCGTAAAATGCTTTCGGAACTTGCGGTTAAACACCCCGCAGTTTTTGACAAAATGGTGCAGAGCTTAAAGTAAAGTATCCATCCAAATTACAAAGAGACTCTTTGCGCAGCGCAAAGAGTCTCTTTGTTAACCTACAAACCTTTTAAAAGCATTTCGGATTCCCCATCCAGACAGCCATCATTGTCATGTTTTTGGTCTAAAAGCATTTGTTCATCATTTTGGGGAATCCGACTGCTATCGTTGTAATCACCCTGAACTACAATATAAATTCCGGGAGGGACATGGCAAATATTGCCGGTGTTTAGGTCAGTATAGCGGTCAGCACCCACAAACCAATAATTATAATCGTATTTCCCGCCCCAAGGTGTAGTAGCCGGATAACTGCCTATATAAGGACCTCGCCATTTGGCTTGGACTTGGGCCATCCAGTCGCTCGGACATTGCGGGGCGCCACAAGCCGGACAATCTCCTGGGTTAACGTTGCAGTTGAGGCCGGTTTCCGAATTGTAAGCCAAAGGCTTGCTAAAACCCGGGTCTGTGCCACGGCCTACATCCGAGCGTAAACCCTCCCTCCGCTTCGGCGGAGGTTACACCAAAATTTGGTGTGAGGGTAAACCCATACGCCAGTTTATTTGATTTGACCTTAAAATTCGTTTAAGTCTTATTGTGTTTTATTTTTAAGTTTAACATTCTTTTTGTTTAGAGGCTGATTCTCTTGGGTTCTATTTTATAGCCGCGCCCGTGGCATAGGAAGCAAATTCCGTTTTATTTACGCTAATTATAGTATTGTCATCGCTAGTTAAAGCGACGCTGTCTAAAGCCGTCTGGCTCATTAAGTGCTTTTTTGTCCCGTCTAATTTATAAATTTTAGAAGTGCCCTGTTGTTTTATATAGGTCGCGTTGGCGTAATAATCAAACTCAGCCCGGCTGACTTCCTGGGCGTCTGAAGCTTTATTATTGTAAGACTTAAAAACCTTATTGCTCAGCATGGGTATTTTAATATTATGATCCGAAACCCAATAAGGAATAACTTTACCTTTGAGCTTAATAAGTCGCGGGCCGTAAGCATAGCTCATAATAGCAAGGCCGGCGGTAGAATCTTGGCCCTGAGGGGAATAATTTTCCGGGAATTGCAAACCACTAAGTCCGCTCGGGGAAGAAGAACTTGCCGTTGCCACGTTAGTCTTGCTTGTTAAAGTAGTAGTAGCAGTTGGGATCCCTACAATCGTACTGGTTGCCGCCCCGGACATCCCCATAGCCCCGGGGATAGTGCTGGTAGGCATAGGCGGCATCATTACTGCCGGTGTGGTTACGACCATAGGCATTGGTGGCATAGTATCGCCCAAAGCCACAAGCGGCAAAACACATAGCCCGGCTATAAAAAATCCATATTGTATTTTTTTATGTTCATGATTGTTTTTGTTTCCACCTGTTTGAAAAATCCTTTTGGTTGCTCGGCCTTAGGCGGACCGATTAACTCAGATTAAATATCTTAATTTACTTGGATCAATCTGCCCACCTCCCAATTTTGCTTTAAAATTATTTTTTAAATAGATTATTAATAATTTACTTGTGAAATAAATCAATAAATCCAGGCACCTTCCTGCGGGATATTACACCCCGCAGGAAGGCTATAAAATCCATTTATCCCCGGTAGCTAAGCCCTGGCACCATTTATGGTACTTAGGCAAGATGCGGGGTATTCTGGAAGGTACCTGGATAAAACAAAAGCGCGCTAGCCAGATTTATTTATCATAATTTCAAAAAAATTACACTCTTGTCCGGTTAAGCCGGTTTAATAACTACATGCGCCCCCGGCTGTATAAATGGCAAGGTATCCGGCATATGCGTCAACGCCCGGGCAATTAGCGCCATTACTGTCGCGGTTAGGGTCAATAAAATTAGTTGGGGCGGGGCTGGCCGTATCCTGAATGTTATAGTCTAAAAGTTTATAATCTCTGCCGTTGGACACATAAATATAACACGAAGTGCTCGCGGCTACGTTCATGGAAGGGTCGACGGGAAATTTTGACATATAAGTCGGCACAAGCCCGGGTATTACCTGATCCGACGCTACAGCTCCCCAAGATTGGCATTGGCTTTGGTAGCCGGAAGCAGGGTAAGCGTTATTTGAATCGTAATAGAGCTCTAAAGCCGTCTGGATTTGTTTTATATCCGCCATCCGTTTGGTAAAACGCGCCTTTGCGCGGGTGCCATTTAAGCTTACCAAAACCACACTCGCCAAAAGGCCGATGAT
>JBBREH010000055.1:0-3858 GCA_038203095.1 Candidatus Doudnaibacteriota bacterium
TTTTTTAGACCAAAATTTGATATTTTAGCCAAAATCGAAGTTAAAAATTTTGATGTTTAACTTTAGTTAAGCGGAAAAATTGTTAACAAGAGTTTGGCAAAAGAGCAATTTTTGGACAAAAATTAATTCGCCACAAGGCTAGTATGAACGGAAACTGATATTAGCCAGAATTTATAAAGTTAAACGGCTTTGTTGAATAATTAATTCCTTAACAATTGAATACTTCTGTGTTTCCCTAGTTTTTTGCTAAAATGGTGGGATGAAAATTTAAGGCGAATAAGGGAAATTGGTCGAAATCCCTGAAAAGAAGAAACCTCCTACCACCAAAGGAGTATTGCTGAAAATGGCATGTTCAGATTTAAAACCATATTTGGCGAACGCTTGTCTGCAAGAAATTTTCCTTACCAGCGCACAGAAGTATTATTAAAGTGTAAAATCCTTAATCAATTAACTGGCATCGGTATACCAATTACCGAAATTGCTGCATGGATCCTGACTGCAAAGGAATAGTCCTTTTGTCGGCAGGAATTATTCAACAAAGCCAAGTTAAAGATGGAACCATGGAAGAAACCAAAAAAACTATTTCTAAAAGTATTCAATCCTTGCTAGAGAAATTATTTTTAAGTCTTACTTGGGGCAACGACAAAGAAGGAGTTTACCACACCAAGATCAGGAACGACTACAATATTAAAGCTTACTATAATGGGCTGGGAATCCTGTACAGGCATACTAGATAGAAAATTGGAGGCATAATACTATAGAAAGGAATCTACCATAATGAAAAAATAGTTTACTCGACAACAAAAAGCCACAATAGCCATAGAAGCTATTAAGGATAAATTAACTTTTGCCCAAATCGCCAGCAAGTATAAAGCCTACCCAACTCAGATTGGGTACCGGAAAAATCAAAGCTTGGAAATTTTAAAGACTACTTCAATGATAAAATAAAATTTATCAAATTATTAATCAGCGTTTTGAATATACCCTCTGAGGAGGGGTGCATTTTCATACAAAAGTTAGTCATTACCTGTAGCGTGCTCGTTCGAGTCTAAGCTTTAGGGCTTACCTCTCAGAGCCGAAAACCCGTTTATGGGATATCTCGGAACTACAATCATCCTTAAAAATCAGGATAATTTTCAATAGCCAAGCATGGGCGGATCTCATCCGCCCGATTTAGAGCAAAGGCAATATCTCCCTCTACACTTTAAAATTCCGATTAACCCATACAATTTTTATGTAATCCATTAACTCTTTTTATTCACATACCAAAACCCCGCCATTACTGCCCCGCCGGCTAAGACTATGGACAACAGCCAAACTAAAACTCTAACCGGTGAGACTGGCGAAGTTTTAGATTTTGAAGTGGAAAGCGCTGTGGTCGTCGCAGCCGCTAAACTTTCCCGAGCGTCTAACTTTTGTGTGATGCCGTTAACCGATGATTGAAGCAAGGCAACTTGGCCGGATAAGCCTTGGTTACTTTTTAAAATTACCTTAACCTCGCTTTTGGTTAAATTGACTGTTTTAGTTTTAGGCTCAGTAATATTTTCTTTTTTTAAACTCGCTGTGTCAGCCAAAGTTGCATCACCCAAAATAAAAATATTAGACGAGGCGGGGGTTGAGCTGGATGTCCAGGCGTAAGTTTTTCCGTCATTACTGGCGTAAGCCATCCCCTGCTTGGCAGGACCGTAGCTTGCCTGCGCTACGAGCCTCCCGGCCGTGTCTAATAATTTTATTTTTTGTCCGCTGTTACGCAAACGCGCGGGCAAATCTTCCTCAAAGACCGTAAAATATTCTTGGGAGTTAATTTGGCTGCCCGTGTCAAAAACTTTTTTCTTATCACCAACTTGTAAAATAAATTTTTCCAAATTTATTTGCTTTTTACCCGGGTTATAGAGCTCCACAAATTCATCTTCATCTTGGCCGGGATTGGGTAATATTTCGGAAATTATAATTGTCGATGAGGCTTCCAAGCCTAAATTTGACAGCCCGGGGCTGGCCAAGCCAAACTGCCACTTGCCCTCCTGATTTTTAAAATACGATTGATCTTCCGGCGCGTCCGAGTAAGTTACTTCCTCCAGCAACTGTAAACTCGGACTGAATAATCTTAGCGCGTCCTTGCCGGAATTATTTAAAGTAAAATTGCCTTCGGGGATTATAATTTGCAAATACCCGGCTGCGGGAATAACCATACTGTCCGGTAAAACAAAACTGCCGCTGCCCGGCGTGCTTAAACCTGAGTCATCCAAAACAAAATTTTTCAGACTAACCGGAAAACTGTTAGGATTATAAAGCTCTGCCCATTCTTTGCCCTCGTCCTGACCAACCGGGTTAGGCATAAACTCGCTAATTATAACTTGACTGCCCGGTGACTGCGCTGAAACCACCCGCGCGTTCATTTGTCCCAAAGTGGGAGCGGCCCAGACCCAAACAGATGAAATTTTTTGCCAGCTCAAACTTTCATCCGTTGCCTCCTCATAGGAAACCGAATCAGCCACGGATTTGTCGGGATAATATAAAAATAAGGTTTCTCCGCCGCTATTGTTAAGGGCAAAAAAACCTTTGGGGATAGTAAAACTTAAAAATTGGTCGGGAAAAATTGTTTGCCCGGAAAGCATGTAGGCTTTTGTTTTAGGCACGACCTCAGTTTTATCGTCCAAGAGCCAGCCATCTAGACTAACCGGCAAACTACCCGTGTTTTGCAGTTCCACCTGTTCCTTTCCGGCGTCTTCCCCGGGCGGATTGGGCAAAATTTCAGAAATTTTTATAGCATTTGTTTTTACAAACGATGAAGCAGCGCCTCCCCCGCCCTGACCCAATGTTGAAGCAGTACTTGGTGTGGAGGCAGGCGTTGAGCTAGTAATTGCTGGAGTTGATATTGATGCTGAAGTCGTGGTAGTTGTACTGGCAGTAGCGTCAGATAACAAATTACTAATGGTAATACTTTGACTATCGCCTGAAACCCCGGGCTGATCGGCAACCGAAACTGAAATAATATATGTGCCGGCTATGGAATCTATATAACAAAAACTCTTATGTGAGGTGCCATTGGCAATGGTGGCGGTTGTGACTGTCGTAGAATTACAGGCCGTGGCCGTGGCCGATAAAAATTGCCCGGTTACCGACCCCGAACTTAAGCTGATGCGTGTGGTGGTTGCCACATTGACTTTGTTGCCGCCGGCATCCTGCGCCTCCAAAGTAAAAACCGACGAGGTAGCTAAAACATTTACATTCTGGGGCGCAGAAATAATTTTTATAGACACCACCGGCGCGTCCGCTAACGCAAAAAATGGCATACATAAAAATATACCCGTGACAAAAAAATATTTTCTCATATTTTTGTTTCTATTAAGTTTAAAAGTTCTTTTTATTTTTATATCATATCTAAGCCCAAATTGCAAAAAACTCCCTGTGGAAAACAGGCAATTCGTAAACCCACCAAATTAGTTATTTATCTTTTTAAAATTAAGATGTCAATAATGTCGTTAAAACTTTGCAATAAAGCTTTAGTGAGGTTATACCGTTTTCCATTAACCTGTCCGAACTATGACTTTAAAATCTTGACTGCGACTTTGAGAATCCGTCTAGGCGGACAGCTTATCACCGATAAACCTCAGTTTTTTCTCTTCGTCTCACCTAAGATTGTTAAAGTCCTATTCGGAAGAGTTAAAGGGAAATGGTATTAGGGTTATTGGCTATACTAATTTATTACAGCTTCTAAATACCCTCTCCACCCCAATCAAAAGGGCAGGCTTTAAATGCCCACCCTTTTTGTTCCGCGTCATTCCGCGATTGGTCTTAGCTAAAGATAAGTTCCAACAATGCTTTTCTCTTTCTGAAGATAGCAGCGGCTGCGGTTAA
>JBBREH010000056.1:0-3630 GCA_038203095.1 Candidatus Doudnaibacteriota bacterium
CAAGAGAAAAAGAATGTTTTAATGGCGGAAAAGAAAACAGTTGAGGAGAAATTATCTGATTTTGAGCGGAAAGGTAATCATTGGCTCGAACTCATGCGAAACTGGATTATTGAGGCTAACCAAGCCGTAAATCTCTATAAAAAAGAAAATCCCTCACGGATGAGAGATTTTCTTGTTTCCATCGGCTCGAACCGCCGCCTCGTGGCGGGAATGCTTTTGGCGGAATTCAAAACCCCTTGGAAATACTTCTCGGAAATGCCAGCCCAAGCCCGCGCCTTTGGCGCGGGCGCGGTCAATTCGGAAGTAAATCAATTTTGGTGGACCTGGGGGGAATCGAACCCCCGCCTCGGCAATGCGAATGCCGCGTAATACCACTTTACTACAGGCCCATATTTAGATTTTAGATGTTGATGATCAAAGATTAGAGTACTGCATAATATTATCTGATTATGCTATAGTAGTAAAGTCTTAAAATCACAGACTATGTTTAAAATTAAGATTATCACTTTAGGAAAATTTAAGGAGAAGGCGTATTTAGAATTGGAAAAGGAATATTTAAAACGGCTTACTACTTACACCAAAATTAAGGTGGTTGAAATACCGGAAATTGGTTATGGAAAAAATCCCGATATTGAAAAAGTAAAACTGCAAGAAGCTGATAAAATTGTTAAACAGCTACCCAAAGATGGCATTGTAATTTTACTGGAAGAAAAGGGTGCACTAAGAAATTCGGTTGATTTTGCTACGTTTCTAGAACGTACTGGGTCTTTGGGCAAAGAGCTGGTGTTTGTTATTGGCAGTGGCATTGGCCTGCATTCATCGCTCAAAGAATATTCCAACCATTCCATTTCCCTCTCCCCTCTTACATTTCCTCACAATATGGCAAGGGTAATTTTAGAAGAACAAATTTATAGAGCATGCACAATTCTGGCGGGCAAGGAATATCATAAGTAGCGACGAGTGACAGATGAAAAGCGATAATATGGTTAATCCCTATTTGGGGATTTTTTATTTCTAAAACCAAGTTGATTTTTTATATTCAGAATATTCCTATGTAAATTTTGTCTGAAGCAAACTTTCTTCATTATTTATAGGAAATAAATTAAGATCACTAACACAACATAAACTAACGGCAACTCAAAAAACCCTAAATATTTTTTTTATTTATACTAGGAGTTTCAGCGGCAATTAATCCCAAAATTATCCAAAGTAATAACTGAGTTTGCTCAAGGGTATAAAAGTAGTGGTCAAAGAGCATAAGGAGCAGGAAAGCTGACAGGATAGCGATAAGCGATAGGTGATAAGTTATAAGTCGGACATTAGTTTCCAGTTTCAAGCGCTTGATAATTTGCCAAAGGTGGAAAAGGAATATCCAGAGTAATATCAAAGCGCCGGGAATGCCAAGTTCGGCGGCGGCAATTATAAAATAATTATGGGGAGGCTGTTTTTCCCAAGATTCTAGGGATTTATTGGCGTACTGTTCCATATGAAGCACACTCTCCCCTAACCCGACGCCTGCGATCGGATTTGTTTCTATCATTTTTAAGCCAATCTCGTCATAAAATTTTCTGTCGACCGTAGATTGGTCGGAAAAAGTGGCGCGGGTAAGGAGGAAGGGCTTGAATAAAAAGCCGGTGACAACAATAGAAGCGATTACTATTGCCATTGGGATTACAGCCGAAGATGAACAATCCATCTTCTCGCGTGGCGCAGGAACTTGCCCTGCTATTAAGGCAGGCCTCGGGCCTGCACTACAACTTGTCTTCCGCCAAAATAGATACCCAAAAAATATCACCAACCCAACCCCCAAGGCCAAATATGCTCCACGTGAAAAGGTGACCGTAAGGCCTAAAATATTAAGGAAAAGGATTATTGAATAGGCAACCTTGCTTTTTAGGCTAATTGAGTCCAACAATAGGTAAATTGCCATCAAAACCCCTGCCACCAAAAAGGCTCCGAGTAAATTGGGATGAGGGAAAGTGCCATATCCGCGAATGTAGGTTGTTCCACTTGAAACAATTTTGGCAACTCCCAGGACATTTGGGGCTAAATGGGACTCCCCTAGCCTGTAAAGCCCCAAAGAGGATTGTTTGGCAAATTGGGACAAAGCTATTACTGATTGCAATGCGCAAAACCAAGCAAAAAACCTAAAAAAGACTATTTTTAAGCCATTTTCTGGGAAAAGAATCCTAAGCGTTCCATATGAAACAGCCAATTCAAGCCATTTGATAAAAAAGTAGCTATTTAATCTTATATTTAAGTCAAAATGTTGAAAAAAGCCTAAAATAAGCCAAAAAACAGAAAGCAGAAAGATAAGACAAGGAAGCAGTGAAAGGTTTTTTGATTGATTCTCTCTTAATTTTGACCAAAATTCTCTACCACGTGATATGATCAGTCCAAAAAACAGCATTAATACAATAATATCGCTTAAGTATAGGGAAAATGAAGTAAAATCAGAATATCCGCCTGTCAAAAAAGCATTACTTGTTAGAAAGACGTGTCGGATTGGGAAGAAGAGGCCTCCTAAAAATAAGAAAACCAAGAATTTTTGAATATTTATCTTATTTAAGAGAAATTTAATCATTTTGACAAAAAATATTAAATATCGTATAATAATATCTAAATTCCTATTCCTATCATTCTTAATTCTAACACAAGTCTTATTTTTGTGTTATAATTTTCAAGACTTCATTAAATAAATTGCCTTCGTAGCTCAATGGATAGAGCAAATCCGTCCTAAGGATGAGATGGGGGTCCGATTCCCTCCGAGGGCACCAGAAAAATAAAATTATTAATCAGCCAAAAATATGATTGACCCAGATTTGCAAAAACAACTAGAGACAATTAACGCCAATTTGGTTGGAATAAAAGACAATAAGGTACCCGGCATTTGGCGGGCGTTTTTTAACGGCATTTTCAGCGCTTTGGGCTATTTTGTAGGCCTGGCCATTGTATTACTTATCGGCGGTTGGATATTAAATAAAATTGGCGTACTGCCGGAAGTGCAGAAGCAGGCTAAAAGTTTTCAAAGTATGCTTGATCAAGCCAAAAACCTTTTAAACACCAACCAAAATCCCAATGGGCAGGGGAGTATCCCTACCGGAGAAACCACAATAACGTTGCCAGACGGCCGACAGGTTAAGGTGAATAGATAAAAATATCAACGGTTAAATCACATCGGCGTAATATCAAATGGTGTTAAAAGAATTGTCATGATAAATTACAACGACAAATAAACTACTTGAAAATATCTTGAAAAAAGAGTAGAATATTTAAGCATTTTCTGGGCCCTTAGCTCATCTGGTAGAGCGCTTCCATGGCATGGAAGAGGTGACCGGTTCAAGTCCGGTAGGGTCCACCAAAAAACATCCCGCCAAAAGCGGGATGTTTTTTGGTGGTGTTTGTTTGAAAAAGTCAGAACCCATTTCGAGCAGAACCCCTAGCTTCGCACGCTCCGCGTGCGTGGTGGCTTGAAACTGAATCGTACGCTCCGATTGCGCCTCGGACACGCTCGCGGACTCGCGCGGGCAAAACCCAAAAATTTTCCTTCCTTTCTGATTTAATTCGGCGGGGGGTGTGGGGGGAGCCGACAAAAAATGGAAAGGAAATTTTTGGTTTTGCTTCGCCGCT
>JBBREH010000057.1:0-3110 GCA_038203095.1 Candidatus Doudnaibacteriota bacterium
TTTAGTATCATCAAGTAAGTGTGGCAGGCAGAGATTCTTTGTACAGCTTAAAAACTAATCATCCGACTGTCATCGTTTGGGGTACCACTCCCCGTTAGAAGCCTTCCAAAGATAGGGGCCATGTTCCATTGTACAAGACTGGTTATTGCCAAAATCCTAAAGTTTGCTATAATAGCCTTGTTGCAAATTAATTTTTGTCCAAAAATTGCTCTTTTGCCAAACTCTTGTTAACAATTTTTCCGCTTAACTAAAGTTAGACATCAAAATTTTAACTTCGATTTTGGCTAAAATATCAAATTTTGGTCTAAAAAATTAATTCGCTACAAGTCTAATATCTCAATCAGGTTCTATACTCAAGAAATTAGGATGTTTAGAAATCCTAACCGTTAAAATTTCCTAATTTCAATCAATTTCCTAATTTCAGTAAGTTATGCACCCGAAACTAAAGCAATTTGCCTCACTGTTAGCCGTGTTACTCATCGCAGCGGCTGCGACCTGGATAGCGCTTCCTAAAGGCAGTAGAATAAATTTAAATAAGCTTAAAATTCCTTACAACGAAACGTTCAGGGTGCATTTGGGCTTGGATTTACAAGGGGGCAGTCATTTAGTCTACCAAGCTGATTTTAAAGACATTAAACCTGCAGATCAGGCCGATGCGTTAGCGTCGATTCGTGATACTATTGAACGCCGGGTCAACAGTTTTGGCGTGAGCGAACCATTGGTTCAGGTAAGTGGCAGTGACAGGATTGTTATTGAATTGCCAGGAATAAAAGATATCAACGAAGCTATAAATCAAATTGGGCAAACTCCATATTTGGAATTTAAACTACAAAATCCTAACCCTGTCCAGAACGCCAAAGTGGATAAAAACGGCACGGCCTATGTAGACGCAAGCGAGCAGTGGGTCAGTACCGGACTTTCAGGTAAACAGCTGACCAAAGCAACTGTGGATTTTCAGGGTGCCAGCGTTAGTAATCAAGTAGTTGTGCGCCTTCAATTTGACGACAACGGTAAGAAATTATTTAGTGATATTACTTCGGCCAATATTGGTAAGCCCATTGCTATTTTTTTGGATGGTCAGCTATTAAGCGCCCCAACCGTGCAGAATGCCATAACAGACGGAACGGCAATTATTACCGGCAATTTTACGGTTCAGCAAGCTAAAGATTTGGCCACCCGCTTAAATAGCGGCGCTTTGCCTGTGCCTATAAAAATAATTTCTCAAGAGACAGTCGGAGCAACCTTAGGTAAAGAATCTGTGCAAAAGTCGGTTGTTGCCGGACTTATTGGTTTGTTGATGATAGTTGTATTTATGATAGTCTATTATCGTTTTCCGGGTCTTTTAGCAACCTTTGCTTTGTTTATTTACGCTTTAGTTTCTTTTGCTATTTTTAAAATCGGTATTTCTTTTAGCGCGGTAGTGTTGGTTGGTCTGTTCTTCTTTTTAGGACTGACCGTAAATTCCTGGTTCGGCGCCTTAGCGTTGCTAAGCTATTTAGCTTTAATGTTTTTAAACGGCCTTTCTCCGGTGACTCTAACTTTAGCAGGCATTGCGGGTTTTATTTTGTCTATAGGTATGGCCGTCGATGCCAATATTTTGATTTTTGAACGTTTAAAAGAGGAAATCCGTGCCGGTAAAGAAATTCATAAAGCTGTAGACGACGGCTTTGCTAGGGCTTGGTTGTCAATTCGCGATTCCAATATGTCTAGTTTAATTACCACCTTAATTCTATATGTGTTTGGAACTCCATCTATTAAAGGCTTTGCCATTACTTTAGGCATTGGCATATTAATTTCTATGTTTACAGCCATTACAGTAACCCGGACTTTTTTAAAGATTTTTGTTGGCAATAATATTTTAATCCACCCATGGCTATTTGGTGTTAGCAAGATGAAACCCAATGAATCTTCTACTAAACACTAAAGATATAAAAGATACGAAACTTCGAAATTAAGATTTAGCACTTTAGTATATTTCGTATTTAGCAGACAAACTATTATGTTCAACACTCTCAAATACTACAAGCTCTGGTTTGCAATTTCAGGGGTAATTCTCATTTTTGGAGTTGTCTCTTTATCGGTTTATCATTTAAAACTCGGTATTGATTTTACCGGCGGTTCGCAAATCGAGCTGGAATTTTTAAATTCACCCGACGTTGAAAAAGTAAAATCAGGCCTACAAACTTTGAATTTAAGCAGTTATCAGGTGCAAACTGTTGGCAATAATGGCCTGCTAATTCAGACACCCGCTTTGTCCGGTGACCAGCATCAGAAGTTATTGGATTCCATAAAAGGCCAGGCAGGTGAATTTATAGAATCTCACTACGACTCTATTGGCCCGGTTATTGGTAAAGAGCTTTCTAAAAACGCCTTTTGGCAATTATTATTTGTCTCTTTAGGCATAATATTTTACATGGGGTACGCTTTTAGAAAAGTCAGTAAGCCCTTGACGGCATGGCGTTTTGGTGGTTCGGCGCTAATTGCCCTTTTTCATGACTTACTCTTTGTTTTAGGCGTGTTTTCCATTTTGGGCCATTTTAAGGGAATACAAATTGATAGCTTGTTTGTTACCGCCATGCTTACAGTTTTGGGCTTTTCCGTTCACGATACAATTGTTGTTTTTGACCGGATTAGAGAGAATCTTAAACTTTATCCGGGGCAGGGAATTGAGTTTGTGGTAAATCACAGCATTGCTCAGACGATGGTTAGGTCATTAAATACTAGCTTAACCGTGCTCTTTGTCCTTTTAAGTCTGCTTTTATTTGGAGGTGAAACTATTAAATACTTTGTTTTCGCTCTCTTTATTGGAATAATCGTCGGCACTTACTCGTCAATTTTTATTGCAAGCCCAGTTTTAGTATTATGGCAGAAATGGAAGACAAATCGAGCATAATATGTTGCTTCACTAAAAACCCTCTTAAACAAGAGGGTTTTTATTATGATAAATATTTGACATAAATGTCAATTTTAGAGTTAATGGTAAATTCGTGAGGCTAAAATTCAGGCTTTCTGCCATAATGAAGGTAAATTATTAACAATAATTATTATGGCTTTTAAAAAAATGCCCGAAATGTAAGTCTAGACACACGAAAAGGAATGGAAGCTTCAGA
>JBBREH010000058.1:0-2286 GCA_038203095.1 Candidatus Doudnaibacteriota bacterium
ACATCTTCGCCGCTTTTATGACATTCTTTAAATTGGAAAGAGCCAGAATTACAGAGGGTATCAGCTGGTACGAGCAGAAGATATCAATTACCAGAATTTCTATCACTAATTACTTAAATTACGCAAAGGCGTAAGTCCTAAAATAAACAAAACAAACCACAGGCAAAGCCAGGGCGGTTTCTTTAGTTAACAAAGCCAGTAAAAAAAATAAAACCGACCAAAAAATTTGGCTGTTCTTTCTGTTTTCCAAGTAATTTAAAAAAAATATGAACGAGGCCAGGATAAATACCGTTAGCAAAGAATCATTTCTGCCCGGGATCCACGACACGGCGTGGGTGAGTGCCGGGTGGGTAACAAAAATTAGAGATAGTAAAAAAGCCGCGCCGTTGGGGTATTTGAGCTTAGTTATTAGTTTATAAACCAGGCAAGCGGCAATTAAATGAATAACAATGTTGGTCAGATGGTAAAAAAATGGAGAAGCGCCTCCTAGCATCGCGTCGGGCATAAGCGATACAGTGAGCAGCGGTCTGTAATAGACAGAATTGCCGTGCGCGACCTGGAAAACCTGCTGGGTAAAAGCCGTAAAAAAGTTGCCGGCTTTTTGTAGGAAAGGTAAATTATTTAAAATTAAGGTGTTGTCGTCTAAATATGTAAAATCAAAAAAAAGCGATTTAAAATATAACAGCAAGCCGATGGTTAAAATTATTGGGTAGGCTTGGGAGTTTTTAATGTTCCAAATTAGCGAAGAAAGTTTTTGGATTTTGGTTTTCATCAGGAATGGTCTGTAAATAATACTGTTAGTTGAATTGTAGGAGAGAGCTTCAACCGCCCATAATTGGCATCGGGCGGTCCCTCCTTCGCATAAAGCTACGGCGGATAGGCAAGGCCAGGGGTCATACGCAAATTGTCTGGAGATGTAGTTAATTACGATTCAAAATATAGGATTTATCCAGTTTCGTAATGCATAGTAGGGAGAGATTTTATCTTTCCTCCAAACCGGACGGATTAGATCCGCCCCTACCAGGATATTTAACATCAGAACTGCGCCCTTAACAGGTTAAATCCGGCTAAATTGTGTATGACCCAAGGCCAACCCCACATCCGATTGAAATCAAATAAACAAATGCTTCACCCAGTACCTAGCCGCCAACCAAAGCGTTCTCAGACCATATTTTAAGCTGCGGAAAAAATTAATACTTGAGCTTTCCGGGGAATAGCGTACAGGCACCGGGACTTCACCAATACGAAAACCTTTTTCTATAATTTGAAATAAAATTTGGCTGTCAAAAATAAAGTCGTCGGAATTAGCCATAAAGTTTATAGTTTTTAAAACTTCAGTTTTGTAAGCACGCATGCCGGTGTGCCATTCCGACAAATTGTAGCCCGTGGCTAAATTTTCCATAAAGCTCAAAAAGCGATTGGAGTAATATTTATAAATTGGCATGCCTCCGGCCAAGGCTTCGTGGCGGCTTCTAATGCGAGAGCCCAACATAACGTCAAAATAATTCTCCTCAATAAAACTAATAAAATATTTTATTAGGCGGGGGTCGTATTGGTAATCCGGGTGGAGCATTATTACAATATCGGCGCCGTGCTCTATTGCCAAGTTGTAGCAGGTCTTTTGATTGGCGCCGTAGCCTTTATTTTCGGGATGCTTCTCTACAGTCAGTCCAAGCGTTACCGCAATAGCGCAAGTTTCGTCGTGACTGCCGTCATCTACCAAGATAATCTTATAAATCAGGTTTTTTGGAATGCCTTCCACAGTCTTTTGTAGGGTTTTGGCTGCGTTAAAAGCAGGAAGAACAACAATGACTTTTAAACATTGAGATGGTAGCGGATTGGGATTCATACGAGCTTATTAATAGGAGTTTAATTATACACCATTACTAAGCGCAAAGAATAATTAAAAAGGTATCAAAAAATACCAACTAGTTAGGTTGGTATTTTTTGGCGGTGTGTATTGGACAAAGTTCGAATGTATTTCGAGTTAAACCCTGACGACCAATAATGCGCGCCTCGTCCGCTCCCTTCGGTCGCGGGAGCAAAAACCAAAAATTTTCCTTACCTTTCTTATTTCCCGGGGGGGGGGGTGTGGGGGGCGCCGACAAAAAATGGAAAGGAAATTTTTGGTTTTGCTTCGCCGCTTCAGACTACAAAATGAACATTTCCATTATATCATTTGTGGTTCTTTGGAGTTGTTCATTTCTCCGTCCTTGCGGCGAGACGAGGCGCTTCCTCTCCGAGTTCCGTGATAGCTCTAAACCTTTATGGCTTCGATACTGGCGG